>JBKPEE010000027.1:0-48361 GCA_046728235.1 Acidobacteriota bacterium | reverse complement strand
GCTACAGTGTCTTTCAATGGACCGACGCCGCCGGCACCAGCTATGAACCACATGCACACGCTGAGGATCAATCACATTGGATTATCAGCGGTGAACTGGAACTTCACGTAGGTCACGAGACCTACACGTTGCGCTCAGGCGACAGAGACTTCCTCCCGGCAAATACGATTCACGCGGCCTTTGTGCCTGGCGATGAAGCGGTGGTGTATCTGATCGGCGCGAAGCAAGGTCAGAACCGCCTGCGGTAGCGGGCCGGCCCAAACAATCTGGGCAGTCCCGCTGTGACCTGGCCCACCCGCGACCGCAAGCGACTGGCCCGCCCGCTACCGCAGGCGACTGGCCCGCCCGCTACCGCAGGCGACTGGCCCGCCCGCTACCGCAGGCGGTTCTGACACTCCTCGGCTACAATCGGTTCTTTCATGAATACACGTTACGAACTTATAACAACGGCCGAAGCACTGCGGCGTGCTGTCGACGACCTTTCAAGCCGGCAAGCAATCGGCCTCGATACCGAAACAACCGATCTCGATCCCTATCTCGCGCGACTGCGGCTGATTCAGCTGGCGACACCGGATGGCGTCTTCATTGTCGATCTCAATCACTTTGCAAACGGAGACATTAAGCAGAGCGACACGCTTCGGCCTTTGCGGCGTTTATTGAGTGCGCCGCGGCCCATCAAGATCGCGCACAACGCCAAGTTCGACGCGAAATTCCTTAAGCACAACCTCGACGTCGATATTGTCGGGTTGTTCGACACGCTGCTGGCGAGTCAACTGGTTTCTGCCGGAGACATTGAGGAACGTCACGGATTGGAAGCGATCGCGGGACGCTATTTGAACGAGGCCGTTGATAAGACGGAACGGTTGAGCAACTGGGAATTCGAATTGTCTGAAGCCCAGTTGCAGTACGCCGCGCGTGATGCCGCCGTCTTGATCCCCCTGCGCGAGAAACTGATCGAGCGAATCAAACGCACCGGTTTGATTCAATGTGCCCAGCTGGAGTTTGAATGTGTGATGCCGGTCGTCGACCTGGAACTCGCCGGCTTCTTTATGGACAAACAGCGCTGGCTCGAACAGTTGTCAATCGTGGAAGAGAAGCGCGGCGAGGTTGCCAATGAACTGCAGGAGATGTTGGGTGAGGGCGTGGCGCAGGCATCTTTGTTTGGACCGCCGCGCGCCAACATAAATCTCGATTCGCAACAGCAGGTGACTGAGGCCATGAATCGCCTGGGCATACCGCTGCCCGATTCGACCCGCAACTGGAAGCTGCAGCCGCTCGCGGCCCAATATCCGCTGGTGGCCAAACTGCTTGAGTACCGCACCATGCAGAAAGCGCTCACCAGTTATGGCCAGAACATGATCGAGTTCATCAATCCCAGGACTGGCCGCCTGCATGCGGACTTTCGTCAGATTGGCGCGCCGACTGGCCGCTTTGCCTGCACCAATCCGAATATTCAGCAGGTGCCGCACGCAGTCGAGTACCGGCGCTGCTTCATGGGCCACCCTGACAGTCGCCGACTGGTCATTGCTGACTATTCGCAGATCGAGCTGCGCATTCTGGCTGAGTTCTCAGCCGACGAAGGCTTCATCGGCGCATTCAACTCGGGAGCCGATCTCCACCGCGTCACTGCGGCGCAGGTGTTTAATGTCTCGCCGGAACAGGTGACCAAAGAGCAACGTGACTTTGCCAAGCGGCTGAATTTTGGAGTTGTTTACGGCATTGGCGCGCAGCGGTTTTCAATGATGACCGGCTTGAGCGTAACCGATGCCGAAGGCGTGTTGCGTCGTTACTTCGCCACCTATCGCAAGCTCGATGCTTACCTGCGCGAGTCGGCGAACCGGGCGGTAAATGACAAGGAAGCGCGCACCGCGTCTGGACGGCTGGTGAAGTTCAATTACGACCCTTCTGATCGGCAACAGATCTCGATGACCCAGCGCAACGGCAAGAACGCGCCGATTCAGGGAACCAGCGCCGACATTCTCAAGCGCGCCCTGCGGTTGCTGAATGATGAATTGCGGACAACCTCGGCAAAGATTGTGAACATCATTCACGACGAAATCGTTGTCGAAGTTGATGAAGGTGAAGCGGAGCAGGTGGCCCAAACGGTAGAGAAAGCGATGTGCGCCGCCGGACAGGAATACCTGCAAACCGTGCCGGTCAAGGTCGAGTCGCAGATTGCTTGTGAATGGACAAAGTAGGTATTCGAACGGTCCATCAAACAAGTCATATAATCCGGCGCCTCAGGCAACTAATACCATGAACACGGTGCGCTTCCGTGAAACCTGACCCGATGGAAATCGCGGATCTTAAGACTGAGCTGGAACGGCTGCATAACGCCAGTTTTGGCTGGGCCTTAAACTGTTGTCGCCGGGACGCGATCGAGGCGGAAGAGGTGCTGCAGACCGTTTATTTGAAAATCCTGGAAGGTAAGGCGCGCTATCGGGGCGAATCGAGCCTGAAGACCTGGCTGTTTGCCGTTATCCGTAAGACAGCCGCGTCCGAGTACCGCCGCCGGCTGCTGCGTAATTTCAGGTTGGCCGAACCTGACGAAGTAACTGACCGCGCTTCTCACGAGCCGCCCACAGCTTCGCTGGAAAGATCCGAAGTCCAGACTCACTTTCAGGATGCGCTTAAGCGTCTGCCCAGGCGACAACGGGAAGCGCTGCACCTGGTCTTTTATGATGATTTAAGTTTGCGTGAAGCTGCCGGCGTGATGGGTGTTTCCCTCGGCAGTGCGCGCCAGCATTACGAGCGCGGCAAGAAAAAGCTGCGCGAGTCGCTACAAAGAATGGAAACGGGCTATGGAAATAGTTGGCAACGACAACAGAATCCGAGCGCTGTTTAGCGAATTGAAGATAGCTGACGTGCAGGCGGCGCCGGGCTTCACTGCGGTGTGGCACCGCGCGGAAGCCAGCAGTTTGCAGCCGCGGCGGCGTTTCGATTTTTCCTTCGCCGCAGTGACTGCGCTGCTTGCGCTTACGCTCGGGTCACTCGCCGTATGGTCCATGTATCTGAACCGCAGCAACCCGCGATACCAGGTGTTCGCAGAGTTGAAAGCAATTGACAAAGTGGTCGTACCGGAAATCACGACTTCGGTCGACCTCACAAAGCCGCTGCGCCGGCCGATTAGATCGCGGGCAAACAGATCGCTGGCGCGAAACGATTCATTAATTGCCGGGAACAAGCAGACGGAATCCATAACCATCGACACCTGGCAATCGCCGACCACCGCCCTGTTAACATCGCCGGCAGATGGCTTGTTCAAATCACTGCCGCAGCTTAACCAGAATGCGAACGAACTGAAATCATTTCTGCCCGGTGGCTCAAACCAGAAGGAGAAATAACATGAGTAAGAGACTCATCGTGATCCCGACCGTCCTTGTCACGATCATCCTCGCCAGTTGTGTGGTGGTATCAGCCCAACAGTCGCAGCCGCCCGCCGCACCTGATCAGCAGCTGACGCCGCGGATGCCGCCGCCCCCTCCGGACGATCCTTTGGCCGACGCGATGTTCCCGCCCGAATTAATCATGCAGCACCAGCGCGAGCTGGCTCTGACTGACGCGCAAAAAACCTTCATGCGCGGGGAAATTCAGCGGACTACGACGCGCTTTAACGAACTGCAATGGCAATTACAGGACGCAATGGAAGCACTGCACGAAACTATGAAGGGCACTCAGGTTAATGAGCAGCAGGCGCTGGCAGAGCTGAATAAGGTGCTGGACGCTGAACGCGAAATCAAAACGCTGCACATGGGTATGGCGATTCGCATCAAGAACCAGTTGACTCCTGAACAACAGATGAAACTGCAGGAGATGCGAAACACGATGGGGCCGCGGCGCAGAGATCGCGCGCCCGACGCTCCCGGCAGAGGTCCGCGCCCGGGCGGTCCGGACGGCGTGAATGGACCAGGTGGCGGTGGACCCCGACCGGACGGTCGGCCGGGTGGTCCCTTGAATTTCTGAAGATAAGGAGAGTCGGCACTTTGGAGTGCGCTGACTTGTCAGCGCTTTTAAAGCGGCGACGAGTCGCCGCACTCCAAAAGCGCTCAAGCAGCTTTCGCCTGCCTTCTCCATATTAAGTAGGCGGGCAGACCGCTCAACACGATTAAATAGCCAACACCCGACGTGCGCGGCGCCAGGTAGCCAAGATCGATTACAAACAGAAAAGCCAGCGCGATGTAGAGTAAAGGCACCAACGGATAACCAAAGGTGCGATAGGGCCGATCGATCTGCGGCGCCTTTTTCCTCAGGACAATCACTGCCGCTACCATCAATCCATAGAAAACCAGATCGGCCGAGGTCAGGTACTCAATCAACTGTGTATAGACATTGCCATACGTGATCTTTCCGGCTGCGTCAGTTGAGACGGTGCGCGGCAAAGTCAAAAACGACGCCCAAATTCCCTGAGTTATTAAGGCGAACGCCGGCACATGCTTCGCATTCAATGTGCCCACACGTTTGAAGAACAGGTTGTCGCAGGCCATCGCGTAATACACACGCGCGCCGGCGAGGATCAATCCGTTGTTACAGCCGAACGTCGAGATCATGATCGCAATCGCCATGATAATTCTTCCGGGATCGCCAAAGATCGCCTGCATGGCCGCCGTGCCCACGCGATTTGCTTCCACCGATTGAATTGTTTTCAGCGGCAGCACGACTACGTAAGCCAGATTCGCCAGCAGGTAAAGCGTCACGACGACTCCGCAGCCGATCAGCAGTGCCCGGGGCAGATTACGTCCCGGATTTTGGACTTCGGCGCCGGTAAAGGTCACATTGTTCCAGGCCGATTGGGCAAACAGAGGTCCGACCATTGCTTTGCCGAGGAACATAAGCAATGCCAGCGACAGAGCGGTCTTCCCGGCAGCTTGAAATCCCAACTGTGACGCATCCGGTTTCCAACCATTCAGCGTTGGATTCCACCACGAAGACGTCCAGGCGGCCGCGCCGTTGCGGATGCCGACTTTCCAGCCGATCGTCAAGCCAATGACTACCAAACCAAGCAACGCGGCTGTCTTGGTGAAGGTGAAGGTGTTCTGAATGATCTTGCCGGTCTTGAGTCCGTTCATGTTGGTGATCGTCAACAACATGATCAGCGCAATTGCCACCACCTGGTTGGTTGACAGGCTGATGGCATAAGGGCCGGCAACGACATGCGGCGCAATCAGGTAATTTTCGGAAGCGATCGCCGGGACGAGAACCCCGAGAAAATTTGCGAACGCGACGGCCACCGCGGCAATGGTCCCCGTTTGCACGACCAGAAAAAGCGCCCAGCCAAAAAGAAAACCGAGCGATGGTCCATAAGCCTCGCGAAGAAAGACGTACTGCCCACCTGCTCGCGGCATCATGGCCGCAAGCTCGGCGCACGACAGCGCTCCCGTAATGGTCAATACTCCGGCAACAGCCCAGGCGACGAGCAGCCAGCCCGGCGATCCCACCAGCCGGGATGATTCTGCCGAGACCAGAAAAATTCCGGACCCGATCATCGATCCGATCACGATCATCGTGGCATCTAAGAGGCTCAGGCCGCGCACCAGATGCGCGCTATCGGCATGGTGGTGGGACACGCTTTGAGCTGGTATGGGGACGGAAGACATAGCGACGCGTGAAACGCGCGGACGATATTGCAAACCAGTTAAAACGTCAATCAAATATTCGAGTTTCTGCAACTTTGCAGGGTATTGTTGCGTGATCGCAGTAGCGTCAGAATCCCGATTAATTGGGATCGACCCGGTCAGGGAAACCGCTCAGCGTCTTGCGAATGAATGACAAGTACGATCCACGAAATCACACCAAAAATCACGAAGAAGACAAGATTCGTGTTTGTTCGTGTGATTTGGTGGATCGTTCCCGCAACCAACCGAGCGCACACTCCAGACAGAACGGGCGCTGACTCTGGCGACTGAGACCGCGTGTTATACTCCGACTTGGAAAAATGGCTGAATTTACCGTTCGTTTAGGAACGCCAGCGGGCGAAATTGTCACGCGCACAGTCGAGGCGCTGGCGGCGCATGAGGCGCGCGCGCGTCTGGAGCGCGAAGGCTTTAAGGTGTTCGCGGTCACCGCGCCGAAGACTGAAGGCGCATCGTTGCTTACCAGGGCCGGCGCGCCTGGTGGACGCTCGCGAGTCAAAGCGAACGATTTTCTTCTCTTCAATCAACAATTGGCGGCGTTGCTCCGCGCCGGCATTCCGATTCTTCAGGCAATTACGATGTTGCGGCGCCGCGCCACCTCGCCACGGCTGCGCGCAGTGCTCGAGGAAGTTGAAGAACAGATTCGTGGTGGCGCGGCGTTGTCTCAGGCGTTTGCGGCCCAGGGCGCGACGTTCCCGCGAATCTATACGGCCTCGATTCTCGCCGGAGAGCGATCGGGGGCTCTCGACGATGTGCTGTCGCGATATGTGAACTACATGCGTCGGTCAGTCGGATTGCGGAGAAAAATTCGCGGCGCGCTTGCTTATCCGATGTTTTTGTTATTCGCATGTCTCGGAATGGTGATCTTTCTCACCACCTTCGTCGTGCCGCGCATGTCCGATCTGTTTTCCGGCTTTGGCAACAGCCTTCCCACAGTAACTGTAATTGTACTGGCGATCTCCGGTTGGCTGATGCGTAACGCGCTTTGGCTGGTACCGGCGCTGGCCGTGTCGTCAGTCGCCATTTTTATCTGGTCGCGCACACCGGCGGGTCGTTTGACGATCGATCGGTCTATGCTGAAGTTACCGCTGGCCGGAAAACTGCTCGTGCAAATGACCACCGCCCAGGCGGCCAGGTCGCTGGCGACGTTGCTTGCCGGCGGTATCACGATTGTCGAGTCGTGGGAGATTGCTGCCGAGTCGATCACTAATGTCGAACTACGGCGGCGCAGCTCAGCCATCCTGCCGTTAATCCGTGAAGGCCGATCGTTTACGGAAAGCCTGGAAACGGCCAAATGGATGCCTGAGCTGGCGCTCGATATGATTGGCATCGGTGAACGATCGGGCAGCTTGCGCGAGATGCTGGACGAGGTTGCGACCTTCTATGATGCGGAATCGGAAGTCAAATTGGAACAGTTGACGACCACCCTTGAGCCTGCGATTCTGGTGGTGATGGGCGGCGTGGTCGTGACCATTCTGCTGGCGATCTATTTGCCGATCATTCAATCGATCTCGAACGGCCCGATGATGCACTGAGGTAATGCCGGCTGTGAACTTGCGAGTTAAAAGGCCGAAACTGCGAGCTGAGAGCTGGCGCCAGTTATGAAGCAATTTACTGACGAACAAGTAGATCCAAACATCCCGGACGCGATTCGCTCCGCGAATATGACGCCGGAGAGTAGTGACCTGCCGGCGGCCAACGAGCCCCCGGAAGTGCGCGAAGCTAAACAGCTGGCGCGCCGCTATCGCCTTCCGTTTGTCAATCTCCTGCCGCAGGACGGTGAATCTCCCATCGATTATTCACTCCTGAGTGAAGTGCCCGTCGATTTGATGGTGCGCCATCAGTTTGTGCCGCTGCGGCGTGAGAACGGAAAGCTGCACATCGCCATGGCTGATCCAACCGATCTCGATCGGTTGGACGATCTGGCCGGCGCGCTGCGCACGCGCATCGTTCCGGCGGTGGCCACGGCCGGCGCAATCGACGTGGTGCTGCGCAAAGGTGATGCGACCCAGCGGGTGTTGCAGGAAGCCGCTTCCGGCTTTCGTATCTCGCTGGTTCGTGAGACTGAACAGGGCGAAGAAGTTCTCGATCTTGATCGTTTGGCGACTGACAGCGACATGTCGCCCATCATCAAACTGGTCGACACGATTGTCTACAATGCCATGGAGTCGCGCGCTTCGGATATTCACATTGAAACGCGCGACACCGAAGTCCAGGTAAAGTATCGCATCGACGGCGCGCTCTATCAGAAAGTCGACCCAATCGATCTTGCTTATCACCAGACATTGATCTCTCGTATCAAAGTCATGTCTGAACTGGACATTGCTGAACGTCGCGTGCCGCAGGATGGCCGCTTTCGGGTCCGGTACAAAGGCCGCAATGTCGACTTTCGCGTCTCGATTATGCCCACGGTGCACGGCGAAGACGCCGTCATTCGCATCCTGGACAAGGAACAAATCAACGAATCGTTTCGCAACCTCGATTTGAATGTGGTCGGCTTCGACCTGGAGGATTTGCGGAAGTTCCGCCGCTATATTGCTGAACCTTACGGCATGGTCCTGGTGACCGGACCGACCGGTTCCGGTAAGACGACGACGCTGTACGCGGCACTCAATGAAATTCGCAACGAAGAAGACAAGATCATTACGATTGAAGACCCGGTTGAATACCAATTGCACGGCATTACGCAGATTCCGGTGAACGAAAAGAAGGGATTGACCTTTGCTCGTGGGTTGCGATCGATTCTGCGTCACGATCCGGACAAGATCATGGTCGGCGAAATCCGTGACGAAGAAACTGCCCAGATTGCCATTCAGTCAGCGTTAACCGGACACCTGGTGTTCACCACCGTGCACGCGAACAACGTCATTGACGTGATCGGCCGCTTTCTCAACATGGGTGTTGAGCCGTACAACTTCGTTTCGTCTTTGAACTGTGTGCTGGCCCAACGGCTGGTGCGCGTGCTGTGCACTTTTTGCCGCCGCGCATTTCATCCTTCGGACGTTGAGTTGGCCGAATCAGGTCTGCGACCCGAAGAGCACCGCGATCGCGTCTTTTATGCCAATGTTGGTTGTGATGCCTGCAATCACACCGGCTATCGCGGACGCACGGCCATCCATGAATTGCTCGATCTCAGCGACAACATTCGCGAGATGATCGTCGAGCGGCGACCCGGCTCAGAAGTGCGCCGCGCGGCCGAGGCCGAAGGGCTCACCAGCCTGCGCGAATCGGCGCTGAAGAAGGTTTTTTCAGGTGTTTCCACCTTACATGAAATTAATCGGGTAACTTTTGTCGAAGAAGTGAATCTAACGGGCGGGCCTTAAGCGAAACGCTGTCTCGGCAAAAGGGGAAGTTCGACCCGTTTCAGTCTCCTGTTCCCCTAAAATTGGCCTTATTTTTGTGCTAGACTGCACAGGTTTCTGGTATTGCGGAACCGGTTCACCGCCACCGCGTGTAAACATAAGCCTTGTCGGAGGCTTTCCAAAAACTGACGCAATCCGTAAGAGGTTGGAGTTATGAAGCAAACAAATCGTTGGCATTCGATTTTGGCGCTGGCAATTGTCGGCTGCATGTTGGCGTTGCCCATATCTGCGTTCGCGAAGAAGGGCCGGGACCACTACAACCGGGGCCTGGATTTCGAGCACGCGCAACAATGGGAGAAAGCTGCGCAGGAATTCACGCTGGCGCTCGCCGAAGATCCCGGTAATATCGATTTCCAGTTGCATTACCGGCGCGCAGTCTTTAATGCTTCGCAGTCATTTATGCAGCAGGGTCGCTCGCTGGCTGAAGAGCGCGATTACGTCGGTGCGTACAACGCGTTTCGCCAGGCGTTTGGCTACGATCCGGTGAACCAGCTCGCCGTTTCCGAAATGGAGCGAATGCTCCGGCTCGAGCAGGTCAAGCAGGGTGGGACCGCTGCGAATACTAGAACCAGCGATGCCAATCCGGCCTCTGACAGTGGTTTAGGTGGCGGCACGCCGGCCCCGCCGTCGACGCGGCCGGCAGAACAGGAAGTCCAGGCAAAGCCGGAAGTGCAAAGGACGATCAATTTTACCGGGCAGGACATTAAGAATGTCATCAAGACGCTGGCCGCCGACCTGAACCTCAATGTGATGTTTGATCGCCAGACATTTGCCCAGCCGCGGCCGGTCGATCTCAATCTGCATGATGTAACAACTGCGAAGGCCCTCGACTTGCTGTTCCTGCAGGAAGGTCTCTTCTTTCAGAAGTTGGATCGTCGCACCATCCTGGTGGCCGATCAGGCGCGACGCCCGCAGTACCAGCAGTTGGTGGTACGCACTTTCTTCATTGCCAATTCAGATCCCGATAAGATTAAAGGGCTGATCTCTCAGGCGTTGCCGGCGTCGGTCGGCCGGCCACAGCCGATTGTGGTTCCCGACAAGGACACGAACAGCCTGACAGTTCGCGACACAGCTGAGAATGTGAAGCTTATCGGCGAGCTGCTCGACAGTCTCGATAAGGATCGGGCCGAAGTGGTGATGGATGTCGACATCTACGAAGTGAACCACAGCGACCTTTTGCAGATTGGAAATCAGATCGGAGCCGGTAACGTCACGTGGGGAGGCTCTCCCGGCTTGTCAATCTTAAGTTCCAATGCCACCACTAATCCGAACCAGACTCCGGGGGTTGATGTTAGAAGCATAGTTGGGCTGGTACCAACCGGTCAGGCATTGGCGCTGGTGATTCCGCCATCTCTCGTGAGCATGTTTCAAAGCAAGAACAACTCGAAACTGTTGGCGTCGACCCAAATTCACGCGTTCAATAACGAAGAATCGAGCGCCCGAATCGGTCAGCGCGTACCTGTCCAGACCGCGCAGGCTTATCCATTCGGCGTGCAGACTGGAACCAACCCCACCAATCCAAACGGATTTCCCACCGGCGGCTTCCCAGTGATTAATTACGAGCCGACGGGTTTGACTCTGAAATTTACGCCCATCGTGTTTCCCAATCTCGATGTGCAGGTGAAGATGAACATCGAATCGAAAGACGTAACCGGCGCGAATACGCTGACTCCGACTTTCACTGAACGCACTATCACCGGTACCGCGCGAGTTCAGAATAATCGCACGATGATGCTGGCCAGCGTGGCTACCGATGTGCAGTCAAACGGTCGCGCGGGGTTGCCGGTACTGGGCGGTCTGCCGATTTTGGGCCGCTTATTTACTTCGCCGACAAAAGAGAATCGACGCGTGGATATTGTGATCTCAGTTACGCCACGGGTCTTGCGCGCGCCGGCCCTGACGCCGCGCGACGAGCAATTGCGGCCGAGCGGCACACTCCAGGCGCCCACTACTGGTTCCCTGGAAGCAATGCTGCGCGAAGCGGATCGCGAAGATCAGCTCGCCGCGGCGCGGCGGCTGCCGAAGAGTCCGGTTGTCCAACTGCCGGATGCGGACCCGATTTACCTACCTGCGAAAGTAGATACGACTGCTGAGGCAAAAATAACCAATGCCAACCCGGCAGCGAATACTTCAGCAGCCAATGCGCAGCCTGCGGCGATATCGCAGCTCGCCACTCTCGCTGTTCCGCAAATGCAATTCGTGTCCACAAAGACCTTAGATATCGGGCCGGCGCCTGAACCCGTGCGAACTGAGACTCTAGTCCCGCAGCCGAAATCTGCCGCCATCACGACAATGCAGAATCCGCCGGTCATGCAATCAGCCGACGTGGCCAGCGCTTTAAAGAACCTGGTGTCAGCACCGGCGAATGTGTCTACTACCAGCCTTACGGGGCGGGAGACTGCGACAGTTGCGCCGGCAATAGACGTCGCGCCGAAGCCTGATAGCAGTTCGACCAGCGTGAAGCCGTTGGAACCTGCGGCTTCGATAATCGAGGTCAGCCTGTCGCCGGATACATCCGAATTGAAGGTGGGCGACAAACAACAGCTTCAATTGCAAGTGAAATCGGATGCGCCGCTGGGAATGGCGGTCGCGACTTTGCGATTTGATCCGAAGGTGCTGAAAGTCACTTCCATTTCGCTGGGCGACCTGTTCGCCAATGCCAAGACACCGCCGGCGCTTACCCAGTCGGTCGACGAACACGGGATGGTCCTCATGTCCATCACGCCGGGCTCGGGCGCTGCGGTTACAGCTAAAGGTGGAATAATCAATATCAATGTCGAGGCTTTGGCTGCCGGTGACAGCACCCTGGCCTTTGACCTGTCGAACGTCCACGTGATCGCCAGCGATGGCCGGCCACTGCTCCTGCAGATTGAGCCCGTGAAGTTGACGGTGAAGTAATGAAAGAGGAAGGCAGTAACCGGAACGCAGATCGCAGAATCGCAATGACGCGTTTTCGGCCTGCCTGTTCGCGTGCGCGCGGCTTTTCCCTCATCGAACTCGTCATTACCGTCGCAGTGCTCGCGATACTCACCCTCGGTATCGTTCCCCTGGTGCAAGTCTCGGTAAAGCGGCAGAGAGAACAACAACTGCGCGAGACCTTGCGCGAGATGCGGGAAGCAATCGATCAATTTCATCGTGAAGCGTTGGCCGGCGCGCAGATGCAAATCAACCAGCAGCCGGGACAAACGACCGCGCAGCAGGAACAGTCGTCACGCACTCCGCCGCAGAATCAACAGGGAGGCAATCAGGGTGGCGGCCCGAACATTTTTGCTGACCCACGCGTCCGCGTAGCTATCACGGACGCCACCATCTTTACCGCGGACAATCCCGATCGTTATCCGCCGGATTTGGATACCCTGGTAAAAGGCGTCAACGTGTTGCCGATTACGGCCGGCAGTATGGGCCGGCGCGGCAATTTCAATTACACCGCGACTGAAGCGGCAACTGAGGATTCGCAACAGCCAAAGATTAAGGTTTACCTGCGCCGGATTCCGGTCGATCCAATGACCGGCAAAGCCGAATGGGACTTTCGTTCGTGTTATGACCCGGCGGACTCAGGTTCGTGGGGTGGAGAGAACGTATTCGACGTCCATTCAAAGTCCGACGGCGTTGCTCTAAATGGAGAGAAGTATCGTGACTGGTGAGAGCAGAGGGCAGAAGGCGGTAAGCAGAATGCAGAAAGCGGAACGCAGAAACCAGACCGGTCAGCAGAGGCGAGTCTCGTACTTACTTCTTAGCGCGGTGGGCTTCACGCTGCTCGAGTTGATGATCGTGATCTCGATCATCATCATCCTCGCGGCGGTGGCCCTGCCGCAATATCATAAGACGATCATGCACGCGCGTGAGACCGTGCTGAAGGACGATCTCTTCAAGATGCGTTCGCTGATCGATCAATATGCCGCGGATAAAGGAAAACTGCCCCAGTCGCTGGACGATCTGGTGACTGCCGGATACATGCGACAAAAACCGAAAGATCCTATTACGGATGCGGATGATTGGACCCCGAATATGGGAGATGATCCCTATACAGGGGACCAGGGCATGATTGACGTGCACAGTTCCTCGAGCGAAGTTTCAACCGAAGGTACCCCGTATAGCGATTGGTAGGAATTGCCAGTCGTCCGCTGTCAGTGGTCAGTTGTTTGGTGCGGTTTCGCCTGCTGACTAGTGACAATTGACCACTGACGACTGATAAGTCATGCCACGTTCTCCGCTTCACAAATTGGTCCGGCCCCGTTTTCCTTCCGCCGCGGTTGGGATTGAAAGTAACGTCGCATCGATCGTGCAGTTGGATCGGGCGCGTGGTGGCTTTGTAGTCAAACGGGCCGCGTCGATCGACCTCCGCCCGGGCTTGATCCAGCCAGGTTTCGATCAACCCAACCTGACCGATCTAAATGAGGTCGTCCGGTCACTCACGGACTTGGCCACCAGTGCCGGCCTTTTGCGGCAACGTAAATTTTCGGCTTCGTTGCCTGAGGCGGCGACGCGATCCGCTATCTTGACACTCGAAGGCGCGCGGGGCTCGCGGCGCGAAACTGAGGAAGTGTTTGAGTGGAAGATTGAGCGCAGCTTTGGCGCGCCACTGTCAGAATTAAGAATTTCGCGCGAGCAGATGTCACCGGATGCGCAACGGCAGACGCGGTATTTGGTGAGCGCGATTCGGCTCGAAGTGCTCGCCGAGTATGAATCACTGTTTCGCGCGCTGGGATGGCATGTCGGTTTGATCCTGCCTCGGCACACCGGCGAGGAGCAATGGCTCAGAAATGGAAAACGCGGCGACGGATTGTTATTGACCGCGCATGAGCACGGGTTCACGACCGTTTTGATGCGCGGCGAGACGCCTTTGGCGGTCCGCTCGGTTTTGTGTGAGCCCTCGGAATGCGACGACGAGCTGCATCGAATTCTTCTGTTTTACCGGGACCGCGTGGGCACACCCGCCCAGTCGACATCTGTCGAGCGGCTGCTGGTAATCGGTGAGCAACTGGACAAAAACCGCGTGGCCATAATCGCCCAGGAAACCCTGGGCGCTGATCTCAAGCCATTGAATGCTGCCGACGTTGGATTGTTGGTCCCGAGCGCTAATTTTGATTTCGATGCGATCGCCGCGCCGGCCGGGCTGGCGCGCATGGCCTGGTGAGGCTTTCTTCTGTACTAGTCCCTGGTCAGGTTCCGTCTTGGCAGGAGAACATATTACGTCCACCTGAAACTTTCCCGTTATCGCGCGCGTAAAATCGCAGCAAGCACTTATGAGCGCCACCGCTTCCATCGCCAGACTGGCCCGCCTTAATGACGGCGAACTTGTGCAAACAGCCGTCGCCGGCCGCGAAGCGTCGTTCGAAGAATTGGTCCGGCGCTACCAAAGACCAATCGCCGCTTACGTCTATCGCATGGTCGGGGATTATGACGCCTCGCTCGATCTGACCCAGGAAGTCTTTATTAAAGTTTATAACTCGCTCAGTCGCTATCGTTCCGAATTCAAGTTTTCGACCTGGATCTACAAGATCGCTCACAATGCGGCCATCGATCACCTGCGCCGCCACGCGGTGCGAGGTCATGCTTTGACGGGCAGCGTCGAAGGCGAGCAGCGAGAAGTTATGATCGAAAGCCGGCGGCTGACGCCGGAACAGGAGAGCGAGCGAAAAGAACGTCGGTCGGAGATCGAATCCGTGGTGCAACGGTTGCAGCCGTCTTACCGCGAGTTGATTGTGCTCAGGCATTCTCAGGATCTCAGTTACGACGAAATTGCTGAAGTAACCGGTTTGCCGCTGGGCACGGTCAAGAACCGCCTGTTTCGGGCGCGCGAAGCGATGCGCGATCTACTGCTGCAGAGGGGAATCAAAAGCGCGTGACACAAATCGACAACGACATGCTCAGCAGCAAATGTGATTTGGAAGATGTCGCCGCTTACGTTGATGGCGAACTGGCCGGCGCCGCGCTGGCTCGGTTTGAGCAACATGTGAAGGAGTGCGCGGGTTGCGCGAACGAGCTCAGGCTGCAGCGCCAATTGCTGTGCACGCTCGACATTGCCTTTAACACTGCATCTGAGTTTGATCTTCCCAACAATTTTGCTCGGTTAGTCACGGCGCGCGCGGAAAACGATTTCAGCGGCGTGCGCAATCGTTACGAGCGCAGACGCGCGGTCCAGCTCTGCGCAGTTCTGGCGCTGGTGGCATTCGGCCTGCTCGGCGCCGCGACGCGCACGGTTGTGCTGGATCCGTTGCGCTCGTTCTTTCGCACCACCCGCGTTTTATTTGACCTTGTCTGGCAGGCAATTTCGCAGGTGGCGGCGAGCGCGGTGGTGGTGATTCGCGCCGTCGGCCGCGCCATACTGCTGACCCAAACCGGTTCACGATTTTTTCTGGTGCTCGCGTTTCTCTTATCGATTTCTTTCCTGTCTTTACTGATAGTTAAGTATCATCGCGCGCAAATCATTGAATAGGAGCCGTCCCGTTCAATGGTTGCTGCTCAAGTTCTGCCACCCATCTCAGCGCGAATCTTTGCTGCCACCTCGCTCCGGTTAAAAAGAGTTATTGGCCTTTTGGTACTCACGTGTGGTCTGCTGGTTGTGGCGATGGCGCAACCCGCCAATGATGAGCATCCTGGCGATCCCCAGGCGCGCGTGATCGATGGCGTGGTGAACACCACCGTCTTTGGCATGGGCCAATCGATTCGCATCACGGGCACTGTTAAAGAGGGAGCGATTTCGTTCGGTGGGGACGTGATTGTCGAAGGATCCGTCGACGGTGACGTCGCCGCGATTGGCGGATCGGTGATCCAGCGCGAGGGCGCGCGCATCGGTGGCGACGTGATCGTCCTGGGCGGAATCTATCACCACAGCAAAGCCGCGCCTGATCGCGATCCCAAGAGCGTTACGATCATGTACGCGGGGTACGAAGACCAGTTGCGCCAGGTGATGCGCGACCCGTTCAGCCTGCTGCATCCGCAAATATCGGCAATCTTTTTTGGCACCCGTTTATTGGCTATGCTCATCTGGTTTGTGATAGCGCTGGCCCTGACTGCCGCAGCCCCCAACACGGTTAGCCGGGCCGTCACGCGCCTACAACTAACCAGCGTAAAAGTAGCCTTCATCGGCTTGATGGGTACGGTGGCGATAACGCTTGGGGTGCTGGGAAGCTTGTGGTTGCTGCCGGCAGTTTTTGGCGCGGCCATCTCAGTGATGGCGCTGTTGCTCGCGATTGTCGCCACGGTTTTCGGTCGCGTAGTCATTTTCGCCACTACCGGCCGTTGGTTGCGGCGAACGTTCTGGCCGCGCCTGCAGTCCGACGCCGTGATGCTGTTGTTTGGCGTCGTGTTCTGGATTGTTTTGTCCTCAATTCCGTATATTTGGCCTTTCGTCCAGGCGGGCCTGCTCGTCGCCAGCCTGGGTATCGCATTGACGGCGCGTTATCGCGTCAGCTGGAAAAAGACAGAAGCGAGCCAGCGTTCAACGTGACTCGTCCATATCGCAAACCTCTGAGCGTGGACCCATCGCAACCGACAGATGATGTTCTGGTCGCCGCGGCCGCGGCTGGTGACGAGGGCGCGTTCGAGCAACTGTTCGTGCGTCATCGCCGTCAGGTCGCGCGCGTCGCCGGCCGCTTCTTTGCGCAGCGTGAACAGATTGAAGAAATCATTCAGGATAGTTTTACCAAAGCGTACTTGGCACTCGGCAGTTATCACGGGACCCATGCAGCGTCGTTCAAGGCGTGGCTCGCCCAGATTGCGATAAACTGCTGTTACGATCATCTGCGGCGCGCGCGCCGGCGTCCGGAACAAGGTTTTGGTGATATTGAAGAGAGCGAGGCGCAGGAGTTCGCCGCGCAGTTGCGGTCGCCGCCCCGTGATGTGGAAACCGAACTCGTCTCGCGGGACCTGGCGGTGAAGCTCCTGTCACGCCTCAGCCCAGACGATCGGTTGGTGTTGACCTTGCTGGATGTGGAAGGCTTTTCCGTCGCCGAAATTGCGGAAGTGACGAACTGGTCGATCTCAAAGGTAAAGGTGCGCGCCCATCGCGCCCGGGCGAATCTGCGGCGCGTGCTGCAACGTTATCTGTGAGGTGGGCTTTAGTTCGAAAGTTTGAAAGCCGAGGAATGTGCCCGTTGGTACCTGATGTTTATAGCAAAAAGCCGGCAGTCTTTATGAGCCGCAGGGGGCGAAATTCTCGGAATTTCGCCGCGCGCCGCAAGAAAGATAAGAGGCGATACGCTACTATAAACAGTGCGCCGCTGGGCGGCGTCCTCGAAACCTAGAGACCCGTGCGAATCCCTGCCGGAAAAGTTGCCCGAAACGGACTGAACGTTAGCAGAATTCTTGTAACTTATGGTGGTTTTTAATCGTCTTTCGATGGTGAGCGCGGTAAACCGAAGACCGCAGGAGAGGCCAAATGTTGAAGCCAAACCCCCAAGATATTGAGGAGCTGGATCGAGCAGGAAAGCTCGTCCTGAGGGCCGCGACTGCCGGCGAAAGCGATATTGAAGCGGCCGCATCTTCCCCGTTTTTGTTTACCCGCGTGCGCGCCGCGATCGCTGAAGAAGAGCGGCAGCGCGAGGCCGGCGGCGGATGGATCTCTTTGATCCGGATCGCCTGGCGCGCCGTGCCCGCGATGGCGCTGATCGCGCTGCTGGCTGCGGTGCTGACTGTTTGGTCCACGCAATCTGCGACGGTGACGCAAACAGATGATGAACCGCTCATCGGCGCACTCGATCCGGGTGTGGAGCAAACGGTGCTCACCAGCCGGAATGGTCTGACACGCGAAGAAGTATTCAACATTGTCGTCGATCGTAATTACGGGGCAAACGGGAAATGACAACGCAAGGTCACACAACATTAAAGATTTGGCTCGTGCTGGTGGTGGTATTTGTTCTCGGATCGGTGACCGGCGCAGCCGTAACCGGCTTCTATCATGCGATGGCGCATAACACTCGTCCCGCCCCGCATGAGCGGATGGAAAAATTGCGCCGCGACCTGAACCTGACCGACGAGCAGATGAAGTCTGTGAGCACTATCCTGGACGAAACTCGCAACGAATATAAACAGCTTAAGACGGAATTGAAGCCGCGTTTCGACGAGCCGCGGCAAAAAGCGCGCACCAGGATTCGCGCGTTGCTGACGCCTGAGCAACAGCAAAAATTTGACGCTATGGTGGCCCAGCAGGACGCCGAGCGCGAGGGCGATCAAAAGAAGCAGCGTTAATATCCATTATTTCGGACACGTTTCGGATTTCTGCCGCAGTCATCTGTTTCGTATCTTTAATTTTTTGCAACCACCCGACTCAGCGGGGCGTAAATAATGAAAACTTTCCAAAGTGACAGGGATAAGACCGTGCGCACATTATCGATTTTATTTTCAAGTTTGATCCTGGTTTGTTCAGCGGTTGCGGCTTCAGCACAGACGTCGGATCCGGGCATAAAGCCCACGACCGTCTTTGGCAAGGTCAGCGAAATCAATGCCTCGGCCGGGCAGATCACGATCAAGACGGCGGCCGGATCGGTCGTGGTCGCAAGTGTGAACGAGAAGACCACTTACCAGCGCATGCCTCCCGGCGAGACCGATCGCAGTAAAGCTGAGCAGACATCGCTGACCGAGATAACCGTCGGTGACGGCGTCGTGGCCCGCGGTTTTGTGGCGGCTGATCAGAAGTCGGTTCCGGCGCAGCAGATCATCGTCGTCAGCCAGTCGGAAATCGCCAAGAAGAGTGCGGCCGAAAAAATGGCCTGGTCGCGCGGGGCGAAGGGAATTGTGAGTTCGGTGAATCCTTCGACCAAAGAAGTTACCGTGACCAGTCGGGCGCTTAACGGCACGGCCCAGACGGTCATCGTCGCCGTGGACAAAGCGAAGATTAAGCGCTATCCGCCTGACTCGATCCCAAAATATACGAACGCGACGCCGGCAAATTTTGAAGACATAAAGGTCTCGGATCAGTTCAACGCCAAGGGTACAAAGTCTGAAGACGGTACGCACCTCGCTGCTGAAGAGGTTTTATTCGGCACGTTCAAGATCGTGGGCGGCACGGTCACCTCGATCGATGTGGCCAACAACGAAGTGAAAATAAACGATCTCACGACGAAAAAACCGCTGACGATCATGTTTAAGCCTGACTCGATCATCCGTCGTCTGCCGCCGCAAGGCATGCCGATGATGTTCGGCGGCGGTGGTGGCCCGGGTGGTCCCGGAGGCGGCGCACCGGGCGCCGGTCAAGGCCGTCCGCAGGGAAGCGGCGAAGGGCAACCACAGGCTGCACCAGGGCAAAGACCGGAAGGACAAAGACCGCAGGGGGCCGGCCCCGGTGGTCCGGGCGGTCCGGGACGCATGGGCGGGGGCCGCAGTATGGCCGACCTGCTCGAGCAGTGGCCGACAATCACGATCAACGAATTGAAAGTCGGCGATACGATTTTGATGTCGAGTCTTCCCGGTTCGGATCCCACGCAGTTTACGGCGATCCAACTGGTTACCGGCGCAGAGACACTTCTGGCGATGGCCGCCGCGCGTCAACAGCAAGGTGGACAAGGACGCCAGCAGGGAGGCGGCGTCGATCTTAACGGAAGTTTCGGCGGTATGTTTACCGGCGCTGGAGGGCCGTGATTAATTTTCTCTGATCTCTGCAGTTTGGGTTTCAGAGCAACCGCGCACAGCGAAAAGGATCTTCCCCCAATCGCGCGCGGTTGTTTTCTAATTGAGAAGAGCTAAAAGATGAATATTCGAAAGTTAATAACCCCGATTGTTTGCGTCGCGTTTGTCGCCGCATTCTCAGTTTCAGTTTTCGCCCAGGGCCGCGCCACGTTGCGCGGTTCAATCAGCGATGAATTCGGCGCCACGATTGTGGGCGCCACAGTTACTTTGACCGACGCGAACGGCGTCGCCAAGACGGCGACAACCAACGCCGACGGCACCTACTCGTTTACCAATCTGGCTCCCGGCCACTACAAAGTTCACGCGGCCGCGACCGGTTTTGCAACCACCGAAGATGCTGACGTCGACGTGGCTGCCGGCCGTCGCGAGCCCCTCAATCTCACTCTGAAAATTGCCACGATCGAGACCCAGGTAAAGGTCAACGCGGACAATCCGGTGAGCACGGATTCAAACAATAATGCGAACCAACAGGTCATCAGCGGCAAAGATCTTGATGCGCTGCCGGATGACCCGGACGAGCTCGCCGCCGCGCTCCAGGCATTGGCCGGTCCCTCGATGGGTCCGAACGGCGGCCAGATCTTTATCGACGGATTTTCCGGCGCGAACCTGCCGCCGAAAGAAGCCATCCGTGAAATTCGCATCAACCAGAATCCGTTCTCGCCTGAGAACGATCAACCTTCGGCGCGGATCGACATCCTGACCCGGCCCGGAACGGAGAAATTCCGCGGCAGCGCCTCTTTCAACTTTACCGACGAGAGTCTTAACTCGCGCAACCCTTTTTCGGTCAGTTCGAGCAAGCGCGCGCCCTATCAGGTGCGGCAATTTAATGGCAGCGTGAGCGGCCCCATCGTGAAGAAGAAAGCGTCGTTCTTTCTCGAAGCAAACCATAACGAGCGAGACGAGAATGAACTGATCAACGCGACGGTGCTTGACTCAAACTTCACTCCGGTGTTCCTGGGGCAGGCGATTTTGACACCCCGCCGCGACACGAATATCGGTCCGCGAATCGATTACGCGATCAATTCGCACAACACGCTAATTGCACGCTATAACTTCTTCCATACAACGAATCAGAACAATGGCGTAGGCGGTTTCAATCTGCTGTCGCGCAGCTATCCAACCTCTTCGACCAATCACAATATTCAGATCACTGAGACGGCAGTACTCAACGCATACACGATTAACGAGACGCGCTTTCAGTATTCTCACAACCACAGCCAGTCATCGGGCAACAGCACGATTCCGGGACTGACCGTTAGCAGTTCATTTATCGGTGGCGGCTCGCAGGTCGGCCAGGCCGAGTCGACTAATCAACGTTGGGAACTCAACAACTTCACCCAGATTCAGCACGGAATGCACACTTTCAAGTTTGGTGGCCGCATTCGGGGGGTGAAGATCAACGACATCAGTCCGAATAATTTTGGCGGGCAGTGGGTGTTCACCGGTGGTGTGGGTCCGGATTTCAACAATCCCGTTACGGGTACTAACTTCGTCCTTACCAGTCTGGAGCGCTATCGCCGCACCGTATTGATTCAGCAGCAGGGATTGACTGCCGCGCAGCTGGCCTACTGCGGCGCAGGAGTTGCGGTCAACGACTGTATTCGTTTGCTCGGTGGCGGTGCTTCGCAGTTCAGTATCAATCAGGGAAATCCCAAGGCGTCCGTTTCGCAGACTGATATTGGTTTTTACTGGCAGGATGATTGGCGGATACGGCCGAACTTCACGTTCAGCTATGGCATTCGTTACGAAAATCAGACCAACGCCAACAGCCACTTCAATTTCGCACCGCGTCTCGCCTTTGCCTGGTCCCCTGGCGCAGCCAACTCAACCAAGCCTCCCAAAACCGTCATTCGCGGCGGCGCCGGAATTTTCTATAACCGATTTGGCGAGAGCTACACACTGACGACTGACCGATTCAACGGTATCAACCAACAGCAGTTCGCTGTGCCTGAGCCGACCTTTACAGATCAGAACGGCATCCCAGTGCCGCCAACTTTGGCCCAGCTCACGACGTTTAAGCCTGTCTTCGATCTGCTGAACACATTCCAATGCGTAAGTGGTGGACCAACCAATTGTATTGCCGCCAGGCCGAGCATTTCCGGGTTCAATCCGCAACAGCAGGCTATTTATCGCGTCGCTTCGAATATTCAGGCGCCGGCAATGTACTTACTGGGTGGCCAGGTAGAACATCAGTTGCCAAAGAACATTACTGCCTACGTTGGTGTTTCAAGCGTGCGCATGCTGCACCAAACTCGCATTCGCGACATTAACGCGCCCATACCCGGCTTGGGGATTCGGCCGAACCCCACCGAGGGCGACGTCAATCAGTACGAATCGAGTGCCAAGCTGCGCCAGACGCAAATGTTCGTCGGCTTCAATAGTCGCCTCAATCCGAACGTGTCATTTTCGGGCACGTACATCTTAAGTAAGACGATGAACGATTCCGATGGCGGTTTTCCCGTCAACTCTTACGATCTGTCGGGTGAATGGGGGCGCGCCTCGAACGATTACCGGCATCGATTCACGCTGCTTGGCACCTACAACGCGCCAAAATTGTGGAAGCTTGTTTTCAATCCCTTTCTGGTGATCAATTCAGGTGGTCCATTCAATATCACGACCGGCAGGGACACGAATTTCGACCGCCAGTTCAACGAGCGGCCCACGTTCGCGGCGCTGAATGCTTACTGCACAAAGGCGCCAAGTCGCTGCACCCGTTTCGATTATTCTAAAGTTAGCAACGACATTATCCCGCGCAACTATGGAAACGGTCCGGGTTCGGTTTCGGTCACCCTTAGAGTCAGCCGCACCTTCAGTTGGGGCGGTGAAACCCGCAGCGCCGCTAATCGTCAGCAGGGTAATCAAGGCGGTCAGGGTAACTCATCAGGCGACGTCGCCACCGCCAAACGCGGAGCTGGCGGCGCTGGTCGCGGCGGCGCGATGATTGGCGGCGGCGTGCCTGGCGTGGGCGGCGGTGGCGGCGGCCCGCGCGGCGGTGGCGGCGGCGGCGGCCCGCAGATGATGATGATGGGCGGTCCCGGTGGACCCGGCGGCCCCGCAAAATATAACCTGACGGTTTCGATTAACGCTCAGAACATTCTGAATCACGCCAACTTTGCAGTTCCCCAAGGTAATCTGACGTCACCGAGCTTCGGGCAGTCTCTATCGCTTGCCGGCGGAGGCTTTGGCGGCTTTGGCGGATTCAGCGGCGGTGGCACCAGCGGTCCCAACCGCAAGATTTACCTCAACCTGCGATTTACTTTCTGAACTTTCACGTCTTCAGAGCGTATAGCCTTCCGTAATCGAGCAGCGGATTCGTAACTCAGGTCATCTGATCTGAGTTACGAATTCCGTTATCTGCTTTTTGGATAATCACATATTTTTTAGTCGCCTGCTTTGTAGCGCCGAAGGGCGACAATATTGGTTTTCGGGTTCTGCAGTAATCGGCTTTGTTAACGATTATCATTCTCAGTTCGTCTTAAACTGAAGCTCTTTGCTTTTGTTCGTGCTGCTTCGTGTGAATTCGTGGATCAATTTTGCGTCGGTCAAGAATGATCCACGAAACCACACGATAATGCGCTCACACAATGGGGGGAACGTGCGATGAAGAACCACTCGGTGGCTTTGGCACTCGTCTTACTATTCGTTTCCGCTGCACCGGCACTCGCGCAAAAGACAGATCCGCCGAAATCCGGCGGCAACTCAACTACCGAAGCGAACACAATTCCGGCGCCTCCGGCAATCACGGATAAGAGCACGCCGCTGGATTTGGCGCGCGCGGCTCTAGCGGCCATGGGTGGCGAAAACTTCCGGAAATTGAAGAGCAGTTTTGTGGTCGGCACGGCTAATCTTTACGCGCCCAACCAGGCCGGATCGATTCCGGCAACCTTCGCCATCGCCACCGCAGGCGAGAAGGTTCGCGTGGACATCAATGCCGGACAAGTTGGTACCTTTAAACAAATCTACGACGGCCAGCGGTCCTTCAGCAGTATTCCCGGGGTCGAGATTCCGCCGCCGAGCAAGTTTGGCCTGCCGGTGCTGGCGAAATACGATCAGAGCGGCTACACCGTGTCGGCGATTCCTGACAAGAAGAAGCTGCGCGGCTTTCGCATCGTAGACGCCGACGGCAACGCTACCGATTTTTACCTCGACCCGGCGACAGCGCGCATCAGCGAGTTCGTGATTCCTTACCAGGGTTACACTTTCGGCTCGACGATCTCAAAGTTCAGTGAAGTCGATGGCGTGCTGGTGCCGGCGAACTTCAGCCAACGCTTCGAAATGAGCGGCGGAGCCGGCGCCTACTTCGCCGAATTTAAGGTGAAATCGGTGAAGCTCAATCAACCGATTGGGGATGACGTGTTCGTGATTCAGTAGTGCTACCTGATCTTCGCAGTGAAACTTACGTTGCCGGTATTGTTTGGCGACGTCTGGCTTAGATTTCCGGTAAAGGTCCAGCGCACATTCGTCACGGTCCGATCATAACCACTCGAAGCGCCACCGCCGCCGCTCGCGGGTGTGTAAACGTAAGTGCTGCCGCCATTGTTCGAATAAGCGATCGTCACCGTCAATCCGGTGGTGCCGAGTGAACTGCCGGCCGAGCCGACTTTGAAATCCAAATTTGCCGGGATGGGATCGGTGATTACAAAAGATGATGCTGGAACGCTTCCGGTGTTGGTAAAGACAATCGTATAAGTCAGGTCTGCACCCGGTATCAATTGACTTGCCGCGGTGGGGCTTACGGATTTTGTTAAGCCGACGTTCGGTGCCGGATTAAGCGCCGTGACCGTAATCGAGTTGATGCCCACTCCATAATCGTTGTTGTAGTGATAGCTGCTGCCCGAGAAATCCATGATCAGTGTTGAGGCCGTCGTCGTCCCACTCGACAAGATCTTTACGGTGTAAGTTGTGCTAATCGTGCCGCCTGCTTTGCCGCCGGCATAATTCGCCGGGCCGATACAACTCCGGTAGGTCGCGCTCAAGGGGTTATTGTCCCAGCCACAGGCATCGGCGTAAAACTTGTCATTGGTTGCACCCGCCGGCGAAGTGTAGGTCGTCGCGATCGATTGCACCTGAAAGATCACATTCGATAAATTCAGAAAAGCCTCGAGCTGGTTATAACCCTGCGTTGCGGTGCTGGCATTGACTGTGTAAGTGTAAGTCTGGCCCACGTACACGGTAGTTGGTCCCACGATCGAAGTCACTGAGTTGCGGTTCTGCGAAATGAGGTGCTCCACGTAAATCTCGCGCGGCGTCGGGGTGGAAACGGCGCCAAATCCGGTGCCGCTGACGGTGATGTGATACCGGCGCGCCGTATCGTAGGCGGCGTTTGAGCGAGTCACGGTCACCTGGAAATAGAAATCGGTGCAAACTCCGGCATTCAATGAAGCGAGATTCAACGTGCCGGGTCCGGTGAGATTAATAAAGGCATTGGAGCTGTCCCACACGAAATTTGCGGCAAGGCTGGTGACGGCCGAAACACCCGTATTACAGACACGCGCGCCCACCTCATATGTATCCGGGCCTAGGGCGGGGCTGTTACTGTCGAGGCCGACCACGTTCCATGAGGTCGGCGTGATCGTCACGGCCGCGAACGCCGGCAGCGTCCCAAAGATCATAAGCAACAGCAGCGGGCCGAGACGCTTGCTCACCAAGAGCGCGAGTCTGGCCCATGCTTGTCCTGGCTTTGTCTCGATAGTTGCTGGCATTGTTCAGGCGGGAAAAGTCGTTTAGTGCTGATGAGTGTCTTTTGATTTGTCGTCTGAATTCGCCAATCCTGCTTTCGCGGTGCCTAGCAGATCGAAAAGGTTCGAAAGTTTTGACGTAATTGTAAAGTAGAACCCTCTTCGCGTGGGCATGAGGTCACGGGCCACAGGCTCTTTGGCCGCCGTGAAGTTGTAACCTCCGCCAACTCTAAGATCCGGAAGCACCCAGTACCCAAACTCGGTCGCGTATGTCGTGCGCGCCGTGCCGGACGATGGCTGGAAGAGAAAACGCGTCTCGACCGCCCAATCCAAGCGTCTGGTAAACAGGTATTGCGCGCGCGCCTGTGTCAGGAAAGACAGGGACGAAACAAACGGCAAGTCCGGTTGTCCATTCGCGCCATAGCGCAAGGCAAAGTGGCCGTAGACTTCCAAACGCTTCGTCAATTGATCGTAAGCGTCGGTCGCAATTGAATCTGAAGCGTCACGCGTGGCGACGCTGAGGGCGGCTTGCTGCATGGTTGACCGGTGGGTGTAGCTGAAAAGCACTCCCATGCGATCGGATTCGACTGGGCGAATTGCCAGGGCCGCCGTCCCTTCGACTGATTCGTTTGACTGGCCCTGGACTGAGCCGCGCGAGAACTGAAAGCGTGATAACGCGGTCACGCCTTCGCGGATTTTCCCGGCAGCGGCGATGGCAAACAATTGGCCCACTCCACCGCGATCGCGATATTCGTAACGGGCCGAGGCGCGGAAGTCTGAATTCGGCTGCCAGCCAAAACCGAGGGTCACGTTGTTGAAGCTCTGATTTGGACCGATCAGGTGGAAACCACGCTCAAATCCCACCTCCAGCGAAAGTTCCTTCGTCAGCGGCAAGCGGTTTTGTAGCCCGACGACCGCGAAACTATCGGTGCCGTTGATCGCATTTTCCAGTTGGTAACGGCCGGTCAGCGAGGTGAATTTGCCGAAGCGTGTCTCGACGCCGACGGCTGTTTCGCGCCGCGATCCGGTTCCGGCAAAGCCGTTCGCAGTGAAGTCGGCGATCGGTACGATAGGCGCAGCGGCGAGTCTTTGAGTGAAGAACAACTTTGTCAGCGCGCTTAGTTGGTAAGTTGCGCTGAGAGTTGTCTGGTTAGGATAAGTCGGATCGGCCTCGCTCAGGTTCTGTTCGCGTTTGACTGAGAATTGTAGTTTGTCCGTGGCTTTTACTTCGGCGCCGATGGTCACCAGGTTTGAATCAGTCCTGGTGTTGTTGAGATCATCGGTCAAAGCGCGATGATCAAAACCGAAATGAAGCTTCACTCGTTCGCGAATTGTCTGATCCAGAGCAGCTGACAGGCCTAATCGTTCATTGTTAACGTTGACCGTGCGGTTTCGTTCACTGGTAACGCCTAAGTGAAGCACCGAGCCTTTGCCGGGTTTCATTTCGAGAGCCACCTCGCCGCGACATGACCCGGGTGTGACTGTTCCGCCGAACGGATTGAAAAAGTGCTCGGAAGTATTCAGGTAACGCGCGCGAAGTGTCGACCCAAAGAACGGCAGCGGTTGCGCGATCGTTAACTGATACGCCGTGCCGTCGTGGCGCTCATCACCCGGGGTCGTAATGTTACCGCTGCCGAGGATTTCGCCCTGACTGGTGGCCCACGCAAGTTGCAACGAACCGTGGCGCGGCAGCGTCTTTTCCAGATCAACGCCGCCCAAAAAGAAATCGGGACTGGACGTCTCGCGCTGCAGCGCTGCTGACAGGCCAAGCTTTAATCCAAGGCCCTTGAAATTTTTGCGCGCGCGCGCAGTATAGACGGCCGAACTCATACTGGTCGCGCGATGTTCATAGGTCACGACGATTTGGGTGAGGTTCAATACGCGATCGAAGGTCGAGATGTAGCGCATCAGAAACAGCTTGCCGTCGATCGTATCGAGGTTGTAGTCGATCGACCGGGCCAGAGTTTCGCGCGAAAGAATCACTTCGGGATTGCGGCGATCGCGGACTTCCAGCACAACGGTCTCTGAGCCGGGAAGGATATCGGCATTTGATAATTGAATGAGGCCCAGAGCTCCGGCCGGAAACACATCGCGCGCGAACGAGGTGTCAGGTCGCGCGCCGGTGACGGTGATGAAATCGCCGGCCGAGTTCTCAATGTGCGCTTTGACGCCCGTCAGTTTGCGCGCATAGCCGGCCAGCGACGCATCCATGTCAGTCTCGAAATCGCCAAACATCATGTAGGAGCGCTTGTGATCGATGCGCGCGTAGACCTTCGAATTTGATGGCGCTGCTTCAAAGCGGGTCGAGGAGTCTCCAAACAGGGGATAGACGCGGTCGAGCGGATCGAGCTGGAACAATCGATCGCGTCCCGCGGTGCGATTGATTGGCCGCTGCGAATCATATGACAGGGTCAGCATGTTATTGCCGAAAAAGCGGCCGCTGTAGAAAAAGCTGAGCCGGCTGCGATAGTTGCCTTTTTCATCGCGCAACGCGACCTCGGGAATGCTGTTGCCAAAGCTCATCTCGGCAAATCCCACCAGGATGGGCCGGCGCATCTCTGACGTGATGCGAATGTGGTCTTCGGTTTCAAGTTCTCCCGTTTGGGCGTGAAGGCGCGCATCACCCGGCGCGCCCGAACCGATCAGCCTGAAAGCAGCCTCGCCGTTTTCGAATTGCACCGCGAGCTGGCTGCCCATTTGGTGATTCTGTTCAGACAGATTCGGCGGCGTAGCTGATGGCGACAACGAGGGTTCGGTTTTCTCATTAAGCCGCCTCAGTTGGCCCAGAGAGGTTTCTATGCCTACCTGGCCGTCGAGCGCGGGGTTGTTCCACTGATCGAGTGCCTTGACACGGACCACGGTGGAATCGCTGCCACCGCTCTGGATCTCGGATCGTTCGGCGACGATCTGCAAATGTGTTGCCGGCCCGCGACCCATGATTGTGATCTGCTGTGACTTGCCCGCCGCTCCCTTCGGATCAATTGCCGTGGCAATCAGTTTGTTAGCACCCGGCTTCAGGTTGATGCCGACGAAGGTGAAGGTGGCGACCTGGTTCTTATGATCCAGACTGCGAACCCCGATGTTCTTGTCTGAAATTTGCTCGCCATTAACTTCCAGACGCGCGGTCCAATCTATGGCTGTGCGCACCTCGACCTGGGCGCCCGGCGTCATCGATACCGAATCAGGCGCAGGTGAAATGACTTGCACATCTCCCGGGGCAACCGCACGGACGGTTTCGGTTGAGGCGAGTTCATAGGTGCCCGGACCACTGGGGCCTGACTTACTGTTTGAGGCCTCGGCGGCCGCAGGTACTGCTGCCTTATCTGACGGCGCTGACGGCGGGGCGGCCGTTGAAGTCGACGGCGCAAGTTGTGGCTTCGATGCGTCGGTTGACTTGGAACCTGCGGACTTCCTAAGTATGAAGTTTTGCCGCAGCAGCGAGCCACCGCCAACAGGAGTGCGCAGCAAACGCGTCCATCCCTTACCCGATTCACGACCGCCATCGGTCAAGACGTACCCCGGAGGCAGGCTGATGGGATCAAGGGAAATCACTTGGGGGCCATCGCCCAGTGAAGGGAAGTTGTACATCCCGGCCGAGTCGGTTATCACCGATTGTCCGTTGCTCAAATAGAGTCGCACGCCCGGCATTGGACGATCTCCGGCATCGAACTGCGAGTTGCCATTGGTATCAACAAACACGCGGCCGACGATTACCTGGCGAGTTGAAAAGACGCCCGCCGATACTCTCACGATCGCGCTGGCGGTCGGACTATTAGTTTGTTCTCCGGAGGGAAATGCGCCCGAGGCATAAGCGGTGTTCGCTTGATCACCTTCGCGCGCATTCGCGCCGATGCGCACGCGATACAGCAAGTGGGCCGTCGCACCGTGAGGGATCTCCAGAATCCGAAACTGCAATTG
This sequence comes from Acidobacteriota bacterium, assembly GCA_046728235.1. Lineage (GTDB taxonomy): Bacteria > Acidobacteriota > Blastocatellia > Pyrinomonadales > Pyrinomonadaceae > UBA11740. The sequence goes on along the minus strand of JBKPEE010000027.1, from coordinate 19,144 downwards.
GTTATCGCTGATTTGCGGGTGAATCGGCTGCTCCGCTGCGTTGCCGATGCTCATCAGCGCGGAACCGTCGGCGTAATGAAATGACGGCGGCAGCCGATCGGTGACAATCACGTCGTGCACGTCGGCAGCTGTTGGATTGTGGACTTCGATGCGGTAAGTGATGATGTCGCCGATCTCTGCCTGGGCGTGATCCGCTGACTTAATGAGCTGCAGACCCGCAGGCTCAAACATCGGGAGGTTCAATACCAGAGCGGCGAGATCCTTGAGATTTACATCTTCATGCACCAGGTCAAACCCGCCGGCTACCGCCAACGGCTGATTGTCAAGTGCGTGCACTGTCAAGATGAATAACCCTGACGTGGTTGGTTGAAGACTGAGCTGCATTAAGCGGTCGAGGTAGCCGTTCGCGGTAGCCTTCAGGAAGTAAGTCGCGCCCGGTCTCTCATCCCTGCTCGGGTCGAGCACAAAGGCGAAGTGTCCCTGCGCGTCGCTGACAAACGGATTCTGGTTCTTTTCATTCGGTACGAATCCGGCATCCACCAACAATGAGAGAGGACTTCCTGCCTGGTCCGTGGCAACTTCCACGCGCGCGCCGGCTATGGGAGCGGCAGCACCGGAGCGCCCGGCGAATACAACTCCAAACGGATCGACGATCGCTACGGCGCGGCTGCTCACCAGCGAGGGCACATTGTCGGCGCTCAACGCGGCCGTATTAACCAGGCCGGTGCCCGCCGGCGCTCCGTTCGTCAGTCGCGCTCGAAACGAAATTCGATTGACCTCGCCAGGATTGACGCGGGCCAGTTGGAACCTGATTTCGCCGTTCTGCACCGAACCTTCATCATTGTCGACAGCGTCCGAAACGCTGCGATCGTTCAGTTGCAATGAACCGGCCGAGTAATCGATTGAAGCCGGCAGTCGATCCTGAACGACAACGTTACGCGCTGCGGTGTCGCCGGTGTTTTTGAAGGCGATTGTATAAGTGAACTCGCTGGTGCGCGTGATGACGCTTTGGGCCACGCCATTGATCAGCTTGCTCGGAGGGCGATTCTGATCGGCGGGATCCATCAGACGCGCTCCTAGGCCGACCGCATTGATGATCGTGCCGACGTCTTCACCGCGGCCATTGACTGCACTGGTCGCGTTCGACCGCGCGGTCAGGACCAGCGTGATATCCGTTTGCGCTGCGGCGTCGTTGCTGTTGATAACGGCGAGGACGGGGACGCACTTGCCGGGCGCCAACTGGGGCGAGGCCGTTTGATTCAGCGTGATTGGAGCATCACCGTCATTGACCGTTGAGCTGCCATCGTTATCGAAATAGAGCGCGCTCATCGTGGCCGGTGACGTGACGTCAAACCGGGTCACCGAGAACGTGTCCGTGTAATTGCCGGTGTTGCAGATGCGGAAAAGCCGAGTGACTTGATCGTGCGGGGCAACTGTGTCCGACGACGCCGTTTCGTCCGGTGTGACGACGACGGTAGCAACGGCCAACACGGTTACGGTGACTGTTGGCGACACGGTAGCGTAACTGCCGCCCGAAGCATCGGTGTAGGTGGCTTCGGCCCGATTGCTGATCACGGTGCCGGATTCATTCGTGCCGTCGACAATGCGCGCACTCAACGTCGTCGCCAGCGCCAGAATTAGCGCCAGCAACTTCGCTATGTCCCTAAATTTGTCGAGTGATGGCGTGATCATTGTCGAGAAAAAAGGATTTCGAAGCGGAAGTGTTAAATGTGGCTCAGACTCCAGGCCGTGTTATGCACACGGACTGGAGTCTGAAGAAGTGATCACAGAGTCCGAAAGCTCCGGCCCGTGTAATCGCTAGTTAATCGAACGCTTGAAGGTAAACGCGGCAGAGACGCCCGGTCCTAAAGACCCGATCGTATCTGTGTACTTCGTCGCGCTGACTGTCAGCACCGCGCCGGTACCCGAATCTGAGGGCGAACCACTGTTTGTAGTGTACGTTCCCCAGTTGTTCGTGCCGGCCAGGCCATCTTCGGTGATGACCAGGTTCTGGGCGGTCAGCTTCACGCAATTCGCATCACCATTGGACGACGAAATGTTGGTGTAGGTGATCGTGTAGGTAATCACCGCGCCAGGAACAGGATCGGTGGCACCGCCGACTCCGGTGGAATTGCTGACACTCGAACTCTTGTCGAGGCGAACAAATCCGGTGTAGAGGCGATCAATCGTCTTGTTGTTCGCAGCCGGAGTATTGCCGGAGGTCGCGCGGATGATCGAGTCGTAACCCGACAGCACCGTCTTGCCGGCCGGTTCGGTAATGCGCACGTTGATGTTTGCAGAAGAGGCAAACGCGATCGCCAGCGAAACCGATCCACCGCCGGAAACCGTCGTATAGCTCGTTCCCCCGTCGGTTGAGACCTCGACGGTGAAGCCGGCCGGAACGGTGGGCGCATCGATCGTGAACGTATCGTTGGCGTTACCAGTGTTCTGGACCGTGTTGACGTAACCGAGGGTTCCCGCGGCCGTAGTTACGCCGCCCGGGGCCACGCCGGCGATACCGGTGTTGACGCTCTTGTTCGTATAGTCGTCGTTATTGTCAGTTGGCCCAACGGCGCTGGCTGCGCCGCTTGGTCCAATCAACACGCTGCCGACAGCGGTCAACAGGGTTCTTTGAATCACGCCGTGGCCGGCTCCGGCTGCGTAGCCTTCGTTGAAGTTGGCGTTACCATCACCGTTGTTCGGTGTGTTGTCACCCGATTGATCGGTAATGTTCGACGCCAGGCTGTTCTTGCCGAATACATCGCCGATCTCGTCGATTGGGTTCGAGGCGTTAATGCCGGTGTTAACCGTGACGATCATATTGATTGAGGATCCGCAGGTCGAAGCTGCCAACGTCGCGCCGACGGGAAATGCAATTCTCGTCGTATTCGACAGCGGGGCCGGAGCCGATGATGACCAGGTCGCCGACAAAGGAGCCGTCGTCAGCGCATCGGTGGTGTATAACGTTCCCGCCGGAAAGGTTTGTCCCGACTTCAACACTGTGTTCACCGGAATCGGCGCCACGATGTAAACCTGCGTCGAGCCGTTCAGGGTTACTCCGGCAACGTCGCGTGAACCGGTGTTGCACGCCAGCCACGTGTAAGTGATGTCTGAGCCAAGATTAACGGGTCCCGCCGGCGCGGTCAGCGTCACTTTGAGTAAGGCGTCGTCAACAACTGAAGCCGAAATATCGCCGCGCGCTTCCCGCAGGCCGTTTACCGAAGAACCCGATACGGTGCGCACCTCGCCCGCCGAACTGTCCGCCGCCTGGTTATCAAACGATGGGCCGCCGGCTGAGGCATCGCCGAGAACGATCTGCACGCTTTGGCCCGTGCTGGCACCGGCGTTAATGCTGGCCTCGACCAGAACATGAATCGAAGCGTTTTGCGCGATGTTAGCTGAAATTACATCAGCGCCATTCGTCTCGATGTCCGTGTCACCGCCATTGATCGTGCCACTGTTGTCGACGTCAATGACTGCGCGAGTGACGGTTCCTGGTCCCACCACGTGAACGCTGGCGCCGCTCGCGAGGAACCGGACCTGATCAGTGAAGTTGCCGGTGTTGGTAACCGTGAAGTTGTACAGCACGCCCGTTTGGCCGGCTACCACGGTCGGATTACTGCCTGCGTCCGGGGTAATCGCCAGGCCGGAGACGTTCGATACGGTGACCGTCACCGTGTTCGAAACAGTCGAGTAACTATTGGTGCCGTCGGAATACGTGGCGCTCGCCTGGTTGGAGATCGTGGTGCCACCGGGCGTTTGTGCGAAGGCTGGCGCGGACAACGCGCAGACCACCGCGAGAGCAAGTGTTAGCCGAGCGCACGCGCTCGTGCCCAGAAATTTTCGTGGGTTCTTCATATGGTCCTCTTTAACGTGTTGGGGAGTAGTGAAGGAGAGAGTTCAACCGTGGGTTGGCTTCAGCAGCAAGGGCTTCCTACTCCGAACGAAGCTACTTCACTCGCACTTTGTAAGAAGCGGAGACTTTGCTGCCTTGGGCGAGCGGATCGGCCCACTCGTACCGAATCTCGGTGTACATCGAAGTGGGCGCCGGGACTCGCTTAACTGATCCGTCGGCCTGCTTTTCTTCAATCATCGGTTGGGCCGAAAAGGATTTTCCGCCGTCGATACTAAACACGGCCTGGGCGCCATCCGCTTTCGCGCTGCCGGTAACGAACTCGGTACCGCGCGGAATGTGACTGACGGTTTTGTAACTGAGAGCCGGCGCATTGCCGCTGTTTTCAGACGTCATGGTCCAATCCAGAATCTCGCCGGGGTTGACCACGATTGATTTGTCCAGGGGCACGCTCTTCGATTCGCGTTCGACCGATCCGGAAAGCTGTACCTTTACTTCGGGACGGAGCGCAGTCGCGAGCATGAAATGCTTCTGCGCGAAGGCTCCGGCGCCGACTACGAGTAATGAAAATGTAGCCAGCGTAATGGCTGCAAACTTCTTCTTAGACTTCAGCATCTTGTTTTTCTCCTGGGATTGATCGGAGCGAGTGTCGGGAGATCTCGCCTCCGTCAGAGCGGGATTGCGGCTGGTATCTCTGTGAAAACAGGGACTACCGCCGCAGGTAGTCAGCCACAACCCCATCAAGCGTTGTGCCAAACGTGTTTTAAAAATGTCACGTAGGTTTCAACGGAAAACAGAGACTTTGGTGTGGTGGCGAGGTGGCTGGTTGCCGTAATGTGACTGACGTGCTGTCAGTATGACTGACATTCTGTCAGTTTGAGCGACAAGGGGCGGAAGCTACTGGAACGGTCAATGAGTTGCGATTGCGGCAAGTCGATCGACCGCTGCGCAAGAAAAGGCGGCGCCAGTATCGCGCAGGATACTGGCGCCGCCTTCGCGGTTGCGGACTTAAAGCTTTCGGTTTATGTGCCGGTAGCGGCGATGGGCATCGTGGATACGTCCATTCCGCTGTGCTTGGCGACCTCCATCGCAATCTCAGAGATGCGATCGACTGAGAATGGTTTGCTGACTACCCAATTGACCCTGGCGAGTTCCTGGTCGTTCGAGCTTACGGATTCTCCCCAGCCCGTGATAACTGCCAACGGAATCACATCGTCACGCTCACGGATGGCGCGGGCCAGTTCCCATCCACTCATCCCCGGCATGCCTACGTCGGTGAACACGGCTTTGAATGGCTTGTCTTCGAATTCCCTTAACGCCTGTTCGCCGTTTTCGGCGGTCGTGACTTCGTATCCTTCGCTCTCGAGAATATCAACCAATAACTCGCGGACGCATTCTTCGTCGTCGACAATCAGGATCGAGGGCTTTGTGGATTTGCGCACCAGTCGCAGGCGAGCGACGTCGTGGGTCGCGGTTTCGGTTTTGATTAAAGCCTCGGCTTTGGGAAGCGTAATCCGGAAGGTTGAACCTTCACCGACCTCTGAGTCGATCTCGACCGAACCGCCGTGCCGTTGGATGATTCCATAGCAAACAGCCAGACCCAGTCCCATGCCGGCTTCGCCCTTCGTGGTGAAGAATGGATCAAACACCCGTGAACAAGTCTCTTCACTCATGCCAATACCTGTGTCGCTCACCGAAATCCGTATTTTTCCGCCCGCGTCATCGGCCGACAATGTGAGTCGTCCGCCCTGCGGCATGGCGTCGACAGCATTGAAGACCATGTTTACGAGCACTTCGCGCAGCTCAGACGGGTCACCCAGCACCAGGGCATTGGTATTAATCTGCAAATTGAGATTTATGTGGACGTTGCTTGCCTGCGCGCGGTCTTTCCAACGCGGCCGCGTAATTTCATTCACATCGATCAGGAGTTGGTCGACAGCTACGGGTTCGAAATCATGATCACGGCGTTGGCGCGCGAAGTCCTGAATCCGCTTTACGGTCCCGGCGCCGTCGTTCGCTGATTTGACAATGATTTCCAGTCCGCGCCGCGTTTCTTCGTCTTCGACCTTGCGCAGCATCAATTGTGCCCGGCCCAGAATGGCAGCGAGCGTATTGTTGAAGTCGTGGGCCACGCCGGAAGCGAGCTCGCCGAGGGCCGACATTTTTTCAACCTGCGAGAACTGTTTACGAATCCGTTCCTGCTCGGCGACATAGAGCGAGAGCTCCTGAAAGTGTTGCCGGGCTTGTTCCGCCCTATCGGAAGAGGCTTGGACGTTCTTCAGGTAGGTTTTGTAGGTTACGTAGATGATGGCCACAATAGGCGAAACCATCAGCAGCGTGTATATCGACAAGCCTCCGATAAACCGCGCGCTGATGGCCGCAATAGAAGCGCCCGCCAGATAAGTTACCGAGGTCCAGAGATAGTGGCTGCGCCAGGTTTCCCACACTGGACGGCTGGTCTTTAACGCCGTATAGACCGCTACCAGCCCCGAGTTGCCTGCATATTGCACGATCGCCATCACACAGATGGCCGCAAAAGAGAGGTGCGGCAGTTGATAAATACCGCGAATCGATCCAAAGCTGGTGCGCAGGACGACAACGGTCAAACAGGTGGAACAAATCATCTGCGCCGTATTAAAGAGCATTACCCTCGCTTTGCGGCTGACGTGCAATGAAGAGCCGAGCCCATCAAGTGCCGCCACCACAATCCCGGCTTCGCCACCGTATAAGAGCAGCGTTAGAAAAATGATGGTGTCTGAGACCGTGATTTCGCCATCGACGCGCGGGATCTTGATGCTCAAGCGCGAGGCAACGGTAATCGTTATGGCGGCCAGAAACAGGAAGGGCCAGTCGAGGTGCTGCCGGTGCAGCAGAACCAGGGAATACAACAGGACCATGCCACCCACCGCGACCATGCCATAGAGAAAGGGTCTGTAGTATCGATGGTTCATCGGAGCCTGGCCCAATTATTGTTGTGGATTACGCGGGAGTGGCGGTCTGTTGCAGGTAGAGGCTGTCGTAGTACTCGCGGAGCGTGTACCCAGCCTTACTATAACATTTTTGCGCCGCGTGGTTGCGAAGATTTGCGAACAAGCAAACTGAGTCTGATTGCGCGAGCAACTCGTTGGTCATCTGAGCCAGGCAATGGGCACCGAAGCCCTGGCCGCGTTGATTGGTCCCCACGTAGATTCCTTCGATGTATATCACTTCAGGAGTCTCAGCCACGACGTCAGCTTTGAAGTGCAGCTGATTGTCCTGGGTTACGACCCAAACCCTGCCCTTTTCTATGCGCTGGGCGCATCTTTCGCGAAAACCGGCTGAGTCTTTTTCCAGGGGATTAACGCCGCTTTCTTCAAAAGCCAGTTGCGCATGCACCGGCACCACTAAATCAAGATCGGCGCTGGTTGCGAGGCGCAGGCCGCGAATATGTTCCGGCAACGAAATCGGTTGATTGCGCTCCATTAACAGTTGGCGATTCAACAATCGGGGCGTGGGCGCGCCGTGCGAATAGAAGTCGAGGAATTTCCCGATTTTCGTCCACTCGCCGAGAACGGTTTGACCGTCGCGACATGCTTGCGCCAGCCTGGCAAAAGACCTCATTGCCGCATCGCTGTTGGTCTCGAGCAGAATCAGGTGACCAATCAGGGCCACGCCTTCCAGGGCGCCGAACGCATTGCGGTACGCGTAGAACTCGCCTCTAAGGGCCGGCGCTGTCATGCCGTTCTCGCGAACGAAGCTCGCCATAATAAAGGTGTTCAGCGGGCGACGGGACAGGAAGTCGAGTACTTCCGGGGCGTCACTGTCCGTCAGCTTTTGCACACCCTGCGGCTGCAGCTGTTCTAGTCTGGGGTTTGATGTCAGTTCCAACATGATTAACCTCGGTTCAGTAGGGGGTCCTGCGGTGTTAAGTTTCTAAATAGCTCACTAAGCAGACAGTAATTAGTAAGACAGGCAGTCTGTGCCGTCGTCGGGGACAACGTTGTTCTGGGTCAATTCCTCTCCGCCAGTCATGGCGGATTGGGCCTGTACCGTCATATCACTGAGAATGACGCCGTCACTGATAACGACTCCGTCGCTCACGACTACGCCGTCAGAGACAATTACGCCGTCGGTCAGCTCATCGCTGACGACCACGCCAAGATCGAACGCAGTTACTCCGGAACCCAGGAGGAAGCCGTCGCTGACAACCACGCCGTCACTGATAACGACTCCGTCAGAGACGACTACGCCGTCAGAGACGACTACGCCGTCAGAGATAACGACGCCGTCAGAGATAACGACGCCGTCACTGACTATTACACCGCCACTTATATCAACCGAATCGCTGACGATGGCTCCCAACGCATAGACAGGCTGATATTTAGTGATGAGGCTGGTCCCCCTGGCCCAATGCCGGCCAAGAATGATGCCCTGGGACCAATTGAAGCTATATCCACAAATCGTGGAGGTCGGGGTCGGAGGCGTTGAGGTCTTCAATAACGCTCCACCCACCGGTTTGAGTGAGACTAGATCGGTACGCATCGCGCGGGCTAATCTGACTGCACCCTCGATATTTACTTCACCGGCTCCCTGCTCGAGTGTGTTGAAGTGGGCGAGCGGCTGGGCCGTGTACATCAGGATGGCCTTCACCATGTTCGGAGTCAGATTTGGGTTGGCTTGCAGTAACAAAGCTGCGGTGCCGGCTACGACTGGCGTAGACATCGAAGTACCGCTGAGAAACATCTGGTCGCGCGAATCAGCCCCGCTCACGGATGCATCAAGTTGCGGATTCTGCGAGACCAGCAGATTGTTGGGCGATTTGGCTTCAACTATCTTATTTCCGGGAGCGACCAGGTCCGGTTTCATTAAATGGTCGTAATGATTCATCCCGTTCGCATCGGTCGAATAACTACGGGTCGGACCGCGTGAACTGTAACTGGCGATAGTGTCGTCGCCGCGGCTGTCGGTGCCGAACGAATTGGCAGCTCCAACAGTAATCGCTGACGGTTCGTTGCCGGGGCAGTGAATAAGTCCATAAACCTTCTGGCCGGCTGAGTTCTTGCCGTTGTTACCGGCAGCGCAACAGACGACGACGCCGGCGTTGACCAGCGCGCGTACCGCTTTGCAAAGCGGGTCGTCGCGGTACGAATCAACCGCCGCCGTGCCCAGACTCATATTCACCACGCGAATGTTAAAGAACTGGCGGTTCGAGAGCACCCAATTAAGTGCGGCCAGCATACTGGAAACGGTTCCCGTTCCCTGAGAATTCAGAACCCGAAGATTGACAAGGTTCGCATTCGGAGCAATACCCAGATAAGCCGCATTCGAGACTCGACCGTTCCCGGCGGCGATCGACGCCACGTGGCTGCCGTGACCAAACGGGTCGTCGACACGATTTTCACCAGTGAAGTCCTTGCTATAAACAACGCGGATGTTGTTTGCCTTGTCGAAGAAGTTGGCGTGCGCCTGGTAAAGGCCTGAATCCAGAATCGCAATACCGATGCCGGTGCCATCCAACCCGGGAGTGACGGATGTGGTTGTCAGCTGCACACCCAGACTCGTAGTGGTCGTGGTGGTCGTGTAAACCGGGGGGCGAACCAAATCCGCGCCGGTGGTTGCTGACAAATGGCCCGTGGATTGAGTCGGCCGGTCAGGAGACACGAAGACTACTTCATCGAACTTGGCCACGGCCTCGACAATACTCGCCGGCATTTCCATGAGTTGGCAGTTAAGGTTCTTGAAAACCTGTTTCGCGCCGTGAACGCCATTGGCATTCAGCAGCGCGTTCAACCCACCGCTCATAGGTCCATTGAGTTGGAGGATCACGGGAACAACGTCAGCGCTCTTCGCGCCGTGCGCCTTTGCCAATAAATCCGAAGAGACTTTGACATGCGTCGCGTTGCTCTGAGAGTTCGCCGATTTGGCGTGCGCGTTACTGCTTACCATAATGCCCGCGACCAAACTTAAAACGAGCGAGAGGCTGGTAAGCAACGCAGTGACAGGGGAAGGTTTCTGATTTCGCATTTCTTTTTCCTACGTTTCTATGCATTAACCGAGGAGTGTGGTGCACCTCAGTCGCTTCTCCAGGCGATAACGCCTGGGATGTCGGGGTATGCTGAAAAGAACAGCCAACACGCGTTGGCGCCGCTTCTAGTGCGAGTTGTGTGCCCAGACTGTGTCAGAATGCGAAGTCAATGAAAATCCTGGGTTTATCGCGGCTGGAACACGTTTGCGCTATCCTGTGGGGCCCGGTCATTCTGTCAGAATGACGTGATGGGAAAATCAACATGACTGCATGGATGGGATGTGATATAAGCGCGCCGGATGGAACGCCGGCGTCTCCCGAGATACAAGGCGTGGATTTCCTGTAGTGTGTCCGTGCACGCCACAGGAAAGGGCGAGGAACCCAAACAGATCCTCGGCCACACGCACAACCTGAATCGCGAGGCTGTCGCTATTATTCTCCCCTCAAATCAAACCTACGGTGTTGACCCTCAATCGATTGGTAGCAATGCGAAGGTCACTTTGGCGCTGCCTGACGGATACCTGACCTTGCCCTGTTCGCTGCTGCGGCACGAGCCAAGAGGAGCGGAAGGAAACCTTGTGGTGTTTTCGATTGACGAAAATAACGACCAATACCAGGAACACCTGGAGAGCCTTGCTGATGCAGTCGAGGAGGAGTAGTTAAAAGAGAGTCTTTCCGGCAGAGCCAGGTTAAATTATCCCTCAGTTGAGCGTTGGGCTGCAAAAGTGGGTTTCTGTCGTCCGCCCAAGTGGACTGAATGATAATAGCCCAGCGCTTTAGCGCTGGGTGACGCGATGGAATTAATTAAGTCCATGAAGCGGACGACTGAAAATCTTCGTGTTACGGGAAGCGGTACGACCGGATCACGAAGAATAGTTGCGTGATGATTCGCTACCGCTAGGAGTACTGACACTGCTCAGCCATCCGCTTCACGGACTTACTTAAAATCTGAATCACCGCCCCACCGATAAATCGGTGGGCTATTATCATTCGTCGGCTTCGCCGACTTTTGCAGCAAAGCCCCTCAGTTGCCAGACCTGAAGAGCGGACCTTGCCTTCGTACTCGCGCAGTTTCCGATAAAGCGTTCGTGATGCCGGTAATAGAGGTCTGCGCGAAAGCGTTGCCGCTCGACCTCCGTCAAAATCCGAACATCAGCAGTCTGATCCCGCGTCGAGCCCACGCGCCAGAAACGTCCCTGCTCAAGAAAGTGGAGCACCTTACCTGCATCAACAGCCCAGCGTTTGTGATACCGTCACTCAGGAATGGCCACCATCAGAATTTCTACTCGCGGAGCGAAGCGCATTCGCCAGGGACATCTGTGGGTCTATCGCAGCGATGTGCGCGATGCCGGAGACGCCGGAGCCGGCGCAATCGTCGAAGTTGTCGACGAAGCCAACAATTTCGTGGGCCAGGCGTTTTACAGCGACCGGTCTGAGATTGCCCTGCGATTTCTCACCACGGGAAATACCAGGATCGATCGTGACTGGTGGCGAGCGCGTTTGCGCGCTTGTGCTGAAAGGCGGGCCTCGATCGCGAGAGAGACGAATGCCTACCGGCTAGTCTATTCGGAAGGCGATTTGCTGCCGTCCATCATTATCGACGTCTATAACCGCAATTATGTTTTGCAGACGCTGTCACAAGGCAGCGATCTCATCAAGGACGAATTGATCGCGCTGCTCGTTGAAGAGTTCAAGCCAGAGTCGATCATTGAGTTGAATGACGCGCGCGTTCGCCAGATCGAGGGGCTCGAGGCTCGCCGCGCGGTTGTCTATGGCGACAGTTCGCTCGCGATAGAAATTAGCCAGCACGGCCTGCGCTTCATCGTCAGTCCCCAGATCGGTCAGAAGACCGGCGCCTTTCTGGACCAGCGCGAAAACTACCGCGCGGCCCAACAGGTAGCCCGCGGCCGCGCGCTCGACTGCTTCACTTTCAACGGCGGCTTTGCTCTCCATCTGGCGGCCGTGTGCGACAGCGTTCGGGGAATTGACATCTCGAGCGAGGCTGTAGCTGCTGCCGAGCGAAACGCGCGCTTGAATGACTTGAGCAACATTACCTTTGAAGTTGGGAACGTATTTGATGCCTTGCGAGGAATGGAATCGGACGGCGAGCGCTTTGACACGATTGTCCTCGACCCGCCGGCGTTTACCAGGAGTCGCGCCACGGTCAAGTCAGGCGCGCGAGGTTACAAAGAGATCAATCTGCGGGCGCTGAAGCTCTTGAATCCCGGTGGCGTGCTGGTCACCTGCACCTGCTCGTACCACATCAGCGAGCAGATGTTCCTCGAGATCATCGCGGAGGCGACGGTTGATGCCCGGCGGCGGGTGCAGATCATCGAAAAGCGCGGACAGGCAGCCGACCATCCGGTATTGCTGGGAGTGCCCGAGACCCATTATTTGAAGTGTGTGATTGCCAGGGTGCTAGATTGAGTTAGAGACGAGCCAGCCACGCCTGATATCGGTTCTTTGCCGAGGTCAACCAGGCACCGAATGCGCTCGCATCAGCGAGCCGATTGTGAAGCTCAAATTGAGTGATCTCGTTAAGTGCTTCGTCGCGAATGCCTTTCATCCCTAACTCAATTACATGTTTGAGACGTTCCGTTTGGGACTCCTGCGGAAACTTACTGTGCAGATCCTCGACCGCCGCAGCGTCGGCTTGCAGGTCGAGCGTAGCGACGGCGTTTTTCAGTGAGGCGATGTTGTTTGGCGAGCTGGAATCGCCGTTGAGCGCGCTTTGAAAAACATCGACTACTCTTGCCAGTTGGATCTTTCTCCCTTTTTGAAATCCGGTGAATGCCATAGCCGAACTGCTCGCGCCTTCGAACGAACCATCACTAAAGACGGCGGTTGATATCTCGATCGTCTGATTCGGCAGGATTTCCGGCGCATAACCGTTGGGGCCCGCGGTGGCTCTGTTCGCCAGCCGCGCCGACATTTGATAGGTTCCCCCCGGCAGAATCAGCGGTTGTCCTTCCTTTCCCTGTGGCATGGTCGTGAGTTGGAGCCGACCGCCTTGCAGAGTTTGCACTTCCAACGCGTTGACCGCCTTGTCTGAAGTATTCCGTAGGATGACCTCATAAGAAGGCGTGGCCGAAAAGTTCGGCTGCATCGAGACTGCTTCGATTGACTTGGCTTTGCTGCTGAACTGAGGAGGTTCGCCAACCGATGCGGCAAGTCTCACGACCTTGATCTCGAAGGGAACGACACCGACCTTTGACAGTTCCTGGACGGTCACCTTATCGCCCTCGTGCAGAACATATGCGCTCACCTTTTGCTCTTCTTCGTGCAGTCGCCCGAGAAAAACAGATACCCATACACGCACTCCGTCCTCAGCCTTCAGGGACTTAATATTGACTGCAGTTACCGCCAGTGAATTTGCAGTTTGCGTCCATCCCGGTACGCGACCAAAGCGCCCGTACCACGCGCCGCGTTGAGACAAATCCGGAACCATCTGGTAAGCGGGCGGTTGATTGGGATAGAACTGAACTTCGAGCGCGAGTTGGGTTGGGCCAGCCGCTATCTGCTGACTCCTTGCCGGATGAGCAACGATGAAAGCGGCAACCAGAAACCCGAGTACCACTCTGGATGGGACCATGATGCCTCCCGGTGAAGAGCAAGATGACCTGAGGGAAGATGGGCGAAGCATACAACTTTAAGGGGCGATTGGCGAGTAAAAGAAAAGCAAGCCGCCGGCACACGGAAACGCATGTGCCGGCGGCTGCGTGAACGGATCCAGGAGAACTATGGCTGGATGCCGGGATCGTTTTCGATGACAGCCTTGGTGGTGTAGTCCTTTCCATTGACTGTCAACTTAACCTGGTATGTGCCGGCTTCCAGCGGGGCGCCGAAGTTGAAGCCGCCGAAGCCGCCGCCCCCGCCGCCGCCGCCACCACCGCCACCGCCGCCGCCCCCGCCGAAGCCACCAAATCCCGCAGGAGGACGTATCGGCTCACCGCGCAGGTTCCACTGCACCCGATTAATGCCTAGGTCTTTCGTGCCGGTGAGGGTGCGAACCACTTTGCCCGAGTAATCACTGATGGTGATCTTTACATCGCCGTCGGGAACGGATTTCAGGTAGTAGCTGATAGCCGAGCCAGGCTGGGGATTGGGCGCGCGGAACCACTTGGAGCCGCCCGTGTACCGGCTCAACCGAACATCATTGAACCAGAGCACGCCGGGGCGAACATCGAACAGAACGACATCGTTATCTTTTGTCTTCCCGAGCTGCTGCAAGGCGCTGATGTCGTCGAGGATGTAGATTCCTCGTCCATGTGTGCCGATAATCAGATCGTTGTCGCGCGGATGAACCAGGATGTCATCGACGCGGACGCGTGGCAGGCCGGACATGAATTCTTTCCACTCCTTGCCGCCGTCGAGCGAGACGTAGAGACCAAACTCAGTTCCTACATAAAGCAGATCCTTGTTCTTCAGATCTTCACGAACCACATTGACATTTCCCCAGGCCGGCAAATTGTTGGCGATGCTGGTCCAGGTGGCGCCGTAATCACGAGTGACGTAAAGATACGGCTTCAGATCGTCAAAGCGAAGACCATCGACGGACAGGTAGCACGTGCCCGCGTCGTAATGCGACGGCTCGACCCGCGTGATGTGGTACAACTCTCCGGATTTCTCAGCCAGGACGGGCACGTTCTTCGAAACGTTGGTCCAGTTCATGCCGCCATCGCGACTAACCTGAACGTTACCGTCGTCGGTACCGGCCCAGATGACGCCGGGCAGGGCGGGGGACTCACCAATGGTCACCACATAGCCAAAGCTCGTGTAGCCATCGTTCTTCGAAGCCATCGGCTCGCTGCCCTTCACTCCCATGATCGAAAGTGTATTGCGGTCGATGTGCTTGCTCAGATCCTGCGACGCGGTCCAATGATCGCCGCGATCGAATGACTTAAAGAAACGATCGCCGCCGACGTAGAGCACGCTCGGGTTGTGCGGAGACATGACGATCGGCGTATTCCAATAGAAGCGATAGGTTTCGCCGGGGGCCGGGGCCGGCACGACATTCGTTCCCAACCCGGCGCCGCCGCCGAATCCGCCAAAGCCCTGCGCCGCGGCAAAAGCTGCGAGCTGGGCTTGCGTATCCTGAGGGCTGGGTTCAGGTGATGCCGCGGCCACTACGCCAGCGGCCTGACCCCCGCCGCCACCACCGGCGCGACGGCCACCTCCGCCGCCACCACCGCCACGACGCTGCGCGGTTGTGCGCGGACGGATTGGCACGCTGCGTCCCGTGCGCATATCAATGCGTGTCATGTTTCCGTTCTGTGATTCAGAATAGATAATGAACGGATCATTCGGATCAGCTTGGGAGTAAAAACCATCGCCGCCGCCGGTGCGGAACCAATCGGCATTGGTGATGCCCGCATTGCTGCGGGTCTGGCTTGGGCCACCCCACGATCCGTTGTCCTGCAGGCCGCCATAAACGTAATAAGGACGGCGCATGTCAACCGCAACGGCATAGAACTGGGTAGCTACTATTCCGGTGTTGACGTATTCCCAGGTGTCTCCCTGATCATAGGTGACATCCAGTCCGCCATCATTTCCTATCAGAATGTGCTTGCCGTTCCTGGGGTCGATCCAGATGGCGTGATGATCGCTGTGGGCAATTCCAGGTTGCAGCGACTTGAATGTCTTGCCGCCATCGGTTGATCTGCTGAAGTTCAAGCCGCCGACAAAGACGTTTTCCGAATTCGACGGGTCGACCCGAATCTGGCTGTAATACATCGGACGGTTATTCTCGGTGCAGCCGCCAGCGTTGAAACAACTGGCGACCACTCTCCAGCTTTTGCCGCCGTCGTCCGAGCGCCAGACGCCATGTTTCTTTGGATCCGGCGTTGGTGAGCCGGCGGGAGTTGCACCCGGCACCGGGGTCGGCGTCGGCGTGGGCGGGCCCGTCTGCTCTTCGCCGCCCGTGCCGGTACTGGTCCCGACCTCGATTTGCGCGAAGAGCGTCTTCGGATTGGAGCGCGCGACGTCGATGCCAATGCGCCCCAGGACCCCTTCAGGAAATCCGTTGCCCTGAATCCTGGTCCAGGTCTTGCCCGTATCGGTCGTTTTCCAAACACCGGAACCCGGACCGCCGCCATTAAAGCCCCATGAGGTTCGGCGCCGTTGATAAGAAGCCGCGTAAAGGGTTTTGTTGTCGGCTGGATCCATGACTAGATCGGTAAAGCCGGTGTCTTCATCGATGAACTTCACGTTATTCCAGGTCTTACCGCCGTCCGTCGTCTTGAAAATGCCACGTTCTTTATTTGGTCCAAACAAATGGCCCAGCACCGCGACATAAACGACGTTTGGATCTTTCGGATCGATAACGATCCGAGCAATCGTCTGCGAATCCGCCAGGCCCATCTTGGTGAAAGTCTTGCCGGCATCGGTCGACTTATAAATTCCGTCTCCAAAGCTTGAGCTCTGCCGGTTATTGGCTTCGCCGGTGCCTACCCAGACGATGTCCGGGTTCGATGGCGCAATCGCGATATCGCCGATCGAGGCGGTGGAGTAAGTTTCGAAAACCGGAGTGAAGGTCGTTCCATTATTCGTGGTTTTCCAGACACCACCCGTCGCGGCGCCGATGTAGCAGATATATGAATTACTTTCGACGCAAGCGATATCATCGATGCGGCCGCCCATGCTTGCTGGTCCAATCCCGCGAAATACAAATCGCTTCAACATGGGATCGCCCGACCAGTTGATGGGCGTCGGCGTCGGACTTGGCGCCGGAATCGCCGGACCGGTCCGTGCCGGGGACGGCGTTTGGGTGCCGGAAGGTGTTTGCGAGGGCTTCTCTGCGCGGACGGCCATCGCTCCCAGTGTCACGACCAGAAGAGCGAGCGCGCAGACTGCGGCCAGCAGGCCGCCCAGCTCACGAGCAGAACGACACGTGTCTCTCATTGGGCAAATTCCTTTCAAATTGTGGTTGAAAACTACGGGCAGCAAACTTCCGAAGAAAACTGTTAACAAAACAATGACGTGCGAATTTGAAAGCCGGTTACAGCGTTCGATCCAAATTCGAAGGGACATTTAACTGATTGGACGCTCAGAGTCAAATAGACTCCGCTGGATTGGAGCACAAGCGTCTCGCTTGCACGTCTTTTGCAGATTGGAAGTATATTGTGCAACCGAGACGGTTGCGCTCCAGTCAGGCGCTCCACGAGCACACGCGAACAATAAACTTAGCATCGCTAATGACTTCAAGGGTTCATGTTAGTTTTATCAGGTTTCATGCGAGCGTGACAGTAAAGAATGCTTGACGATTCTGAGTTGCGTGCTAGAATTCCGATTCGAGTTTTCGTCACCAGAGTTCCCCAATGTTGCCGCGCACTCAACGTCAGAAAGAAGTCCTGGATTACATTACGCGCTTCCTCGCCAAGCACGGACATCAACCTTCGTACGCGCAGATCGCTCGTAACTTTGGAATCAGTTCCAAAGCCACCATCGCCAAGCACATCACCGCATTGGAAAAGCGCGGGCTAATCAAGCGACATCACGAAGAGGGATTTACTATCGGAGTGAACCTCGACGAAGCGCCGGCGGACGCTGTCTGTGAAGTTCGGTTGGTCGGCAGAATTGCGGCGGGTGTTCCCATCGATGCAGTGCAGGACATCGAGACGATTTGCGTGCCGCGCTTCCTGCTTGGCCGGGTGCGACCAGAGCGAATCTACGCGTTGCGCGTCAAAGGCGACTCGATGATCGACGAACACATCTGCGACGGCGACATCGCCCTGATCGAAAATCGAAACGACGCTCGCAACGGCGAGATAGTTGTAGCCCTGATCGATCGCGCGCGCGCGACCTTGAAGCGTCTCTACCGCTTTGGAGACGAGGTTGAGCTGCGGCCTTCAAATGCCAGCCTGCAGCCGATGCGCATCCACGCGTCCCGCGTTGAAATTCAGGGAATTTTTCGCGGTCTAATGCGCCCTAATTCATAGGAAATCAAAGCAAAATCGAGGGTTTAGCGCGGTAATGTCGATTCGTGTGAATTCGTGGATCGTCGCTCACCTTGAGTACGCAGTCAGTACCATCCGCGTGAGCGGATGGGTTAAGGAGGCGTGTTCGTTGTCAGAAGGTCTTCCTGATCCCATTCGCTAACGCGAATGGTACTGACCTCATTTCTTAACAACCTTGTCGGTATCGCTTTCGAATTCAAACCGACAGTCCTTCGGAGCCTTGTCCTCACGCAGCCCAACGAAGATTGGTTGACGCAGACGGTTGTCCGCCGTCCATTCCGAAAACTTTACCTCGGCCACCAGCTTCGGCTTGATCCATTGCACCGGCTCGTTGGTCTTGGGCGGTTTGACGAACGGGCTCTTATCTATACGCAGCGGTTGCATCAACTTATGGATCGAGGCGAGCAACTTCTCATTAAATCCGCCGCCGGTGTGCGCGACATAGTGCAACTCGTCTCCACGATAAAGACCGCAGACCAGTGATCCGAAGTACGACCGCGTGCCACGCGGCTGGGTGTAACCGGCGACGACAACTTCGGCGCGCATGATCGTTTTGACTTTCAACCAGTCGGTGCTGCGCCTGGGGAGGTACTTGCTGTCCGCGCGCTTTGCGATCATGCCCTCAAGGTGAAACTTTTCGATTTCGCGAAAGAACGCTTTGCCTTCACTTTCAACATGCTCCGAGAGTTTGACGAAACCGGCCGGTCGCAGAATTTTTGCCAATTCGGCCTTTCGCTCGACTACTGAGCAGTTTCGCAGGTCGTGGCCGTCGAAATACAAGAGGTCGAAAACGAAATAAACGATGGTTGCCTTGCTGGCCGGCGCATAACTGCCGCTGCGGATGCGGAGCTTGTTCTGCAGTAGCTGAAACCGCGGCATGCCGTCCTTATCGAGCGCGACGATTTCACCGTCAAGGATGGCTTCGCCGGCGGCGACTTGTTTGGCCACTTTCGCGAGTTCGGGATACTGCGGAGTCATCTCGATCTGATTGCGTGAGACGAAGCGCGCCTCGCCGTTCTGAATGAAACAGATCGACCGAAATCCGTCCCATTTGGTTTCGAAAATCCAATCCGGATCCGAAAATGGTTCGTCGACCAGGGTGGCCAGCATCGGGCGGATTTCGGCCGGCATGCGGGTGACGCGAGCTCCGGGACAGAGGCTGGCAGCAGCTTTTTTCCTTGACTTAGTTGCGCGCTTCTTTGAAATCATAGCGGGACGGAACGGTCATGAGGCAAGTACGATCCACGTCAGAACCGCCTGCGGTAGCAGGCGGGCCTAAGTAATCGCGCATCCTCATTCTTGGAAACCATCTGGCCCGCCCGCTACCGCAGG
>JBKPEE010000026.1:0-8162 GCA_046728235.1 Acidobacteriota bacterium | reverse complement strand
GGCCGGATGTTTCCAAGATTACTTAGGCCCGCCCGCTACCGCAGGCGGTTCTGACGCTGATGGTACTGACCTTATAATGACAACAATCGAAGTCACCCGCACTTACCTCGAAATGCGCGCGCCTTCAGAGCTGCGGCCGGCGCGCAGCAATGATCCGCTGATCCGGATCGAATTGCAGGCACACTGTTCGGTCGATCTGTTTCGTTTTCTTTATCGTGAAGTCGGCCGGAACTATTACTGGATCGATCGGTTGCCATGGACGGAACAGGAAATTAGGGCTTACCTGGATCAGCCAAGCGTGTCTTTGTGGCTGATGACTTATGGCGGAGAAACGGCCGGCTATTTCGAACTGAAGAAAGACGAGGATGGTTCGACCGAGATTGCTTACTTCGGATTGAAACAAGAGTTTATCGGTCGCGGATTAGGTAAACACCTGCTCACCACCGCGGTCGAGCAGGCCTGGACTGATGGCGCCACTCGCGTATGGTTGCATACGTGCACTGACGACGACACCGCCGCCTTACCAAATTATCTGAAGCGGGGATTCAAAGCCTATAAGACTGAAACCTATGCTCGATCCGGTTTCTGACCTGATCGGTAGAAATGAATGCGCACCTCTTCGAGCGTCGCCATGCCTTCTTTGATTTCGTTATCTATCAGTGCCAGGAACTTTTCAAGTTTGTCGCGGGTGTCCACAATCTCAACGATAATCGGCAAATCCTGCTGGCGGACTCCATCGCCTTTGGAGTGCGCCGGCTTTGACGGCGCTTTAGTTTTTTTCAAACCACGTTGGTGCTAATAGGCAATCTCAAAAGCCTGCAAAAGCGGCGTCAAGCCGCCGCACTCCAAAGTTACACAAACGCAAAGTCGAACTGATCATGGAAGATCAGCGGGTCGCTGTTGATATCCAGCGAGCCCAGGTAATCTTCGATCTCGTTCAACACATCGCGCTCAGGACCGCGTAAAGCTTTTGCGACTTCCGGATTCAGACGCAAGATGGCCTGCCGCGAAAGGTCTCCTTCGCGCGCCAGGCGTCTCGCCTGCTCGAGAATTTCGTAGCAGATGGTCTGCGGCGACTTCACCAGACCTGCCCCCTGACAATGCTGGCACGGCGCGCACAGCGTTCTTTCGAGCGACTGCTTCACGCGTTTGCGGGTCATGATTACCAACCCGAAATCGTTGAAGGACAGCACCTTGGTCGGCGACTTGTCGCGCCGCAAGGCATCCTGCAACGTCTGCATTACGCGTTGTCGATTGCGCCGCTCTTCCATATCAATTAGATCGAGCACGATGATGCCGCCCAGATCGCGCAAGCGAATTTGTCGCGCGATCTCTTCCACGGCCTCCATATTGGTGCGGGTAATCGTGTCCTCCAAACGGGTGGCGCCACGGCCGACAAACTTCCCGGTGTTAACGTCAATCGAAACCAGCGCTTCTGTTTGGTTGATGACCAGATAGCCGCCCGACTTGAGCCACACCCGCGGCTTAATCGCTTTATCGATTTCTGCCTGCACTCCGTAAGCCTCGAGAATCGGTTCATCGTGTGTGTACAGCTTGACCTTCTTTACCATGCGCGGTTGCATGCGATGCACGAACTCGAGGATGCGTTGATACTCATCTTCAGAATCAATCCTGATGGCCGTGAAATCTTCGGAAAGCTGGTCGCGGAGAATGCGTTGCACCAAATCGAGATCGCGATGGACCAGGGCCGGTGCTTTTGCTTTCTCAGCGCCTTTGCGAATGTCCTGCCAGGTACGTAGCAGGTACTGCGCGTCGGCGCGCAAATCTGCTTCGCTGGCGCCGATACCGGCCGTACGCACGATAAAGCCGCCTGAAGGTGACTGCTCGTCGGCATGGATTTTTTGAATGAGCTTACGTAGTCGCGCGCGTTCAGCATCCGAATCGATCTTGCGCGAGACGCCGAGGTGCTCAACCGTCGGCATGTAGACCAGGAAGCGACCCGGCAGAGCGATGTGCGAAGTAATCCGAGCGCCCTTTTTGGCAATGGGCTCCTTGGCAATTTGCACCATAATTTCCTGCCCCTCGCGCAGCAAATCCGTTATGGCGGGCTGGCTGCGATCGTGTCGCGTCGAGCGGCGACGACTACGACCTTGCGGACGGCGGTGTGGCGCTGGTTGATGAGAATCGGACGCTTCCGCAGGTTCTTCAGCTTCTATTGCTGATTCTGCTGTGTCGGGCGCCGCCATCTCAATCGGGTCACTCGCGAAATCAGACGGTTCTTCGACTGCGTCTTCGTTGGGCTGGTCGTCCAGCCCGTTCGCGCCGTCTCCTTCCGGCGCGCCTTGCGCGCGCTTTGAGGGGCGACGACGGCGACGTCCACCACGTCGCGTGGCAAATTCTTCGTGTGGGCGGCCGGTGGTGATGCTCGCTTCTGAGTCCGGCATGAAGTCGTCGGCGACTTCGGCGCGCGGCTCGGCTGAAGCCTCTTCCTGAGCCGGTTCATCCTCAGCTTTCTTCGATTTGAATAACCGGCCAATCACGCCCGTCTTTTTCCGGCGTCGTTCGCTCGCCTCTTTTTTGCGTGGGGCGTCTGAGGCGAATTCAGTAATCGCTTCCGCCCTGGTCGAGTTGTCTTCATCATCGCTTACGCGCTGAAATGAAAGATCGTGCTGGGCATCCTGACCAACTTCATCCACGAAATGATCTACATGAGCAGCTTCCAATGGCGGAGCGTGACGGGCGATGGGTGTGCTCTCTTCTTCATCTGCCACCCGTTGAAAGCCGCCGCCTTCGGTTAAGCCGCCGGACAATAAGGAACCGACGGACGCGGCCGGAACATCTTCGAGATCGAATTCGACCGCATGGACCGCGTCCATGATCCGCTCCTGCAGGCGGGCATCTTTGAACATTTCACCATTCATGGCCCGTTCTTCGTCATCGCTGATCCGCTCAAACGAAGCGCCCGTAGCGAACGGCGTTTCAATCGGCTCGGCCTGAGTCGGGATAATGCTCCGCTCTTCAACGTCTGCGGGACGCTTGGGCAGGCGGCCACGCGCGCGTCCACCGCGCCTGCCGCGCCGGCGCGGACCGGTTTCTTCCACGGCCTCATCAGATTTCTCTTCGGCAGTGATCGCACCTGGCTCAGCGTCGCGCAACGGCTCGGCGCGCTCATGTGTGCTTTCAACGTGTTGCTCACGTTGCGCCCGGGCGATTTCGATTTGCTCAGTGGCGGCGCGCGCCGCAGCTCCAGCATCTCCCTTTTTTGCCTTATCGACGACGATGCGTTCGAACTCGGCTTCTTCATCGAAGAAATCGGTAACGTAAAGAAACGCGTCCCGATCCAGACCGATATCTACAAACGCCGACTGCATCCCGGGCAACACGCGCATGACGCGGCCCTTGTAGATATTGCCGACGATGCCCTGGTTCTGTTCACCACGTTCGATGTAGAACTCGGTAACTCTTTCATTTTCCACGATCGCGATCTTCTTCTCGCGACCATTCACACTAACAATTAACTCTCTTGACATTGATCTTCTTTCTGAGATTGGAGCGCGCCGGCAAAGCGAAGCGACGACGGCGCTCTGGATTTCTGTTCGTACACAAAAAGTGAGGCCTGGATCCGCCGCAGGGCATCATCCAAAGCGCTGGGCACGCCTCGCGGCGCCAGCTCATGGCCAAATCACTTTCTGGTAATTGGATTTTGCCGGCAGGATTTGCCGGCAGTTGATTTGCGAAAGCCACCTGCGGACGCCGGCGGCGACGCGGCAACCTTCGATCAAACAAATCGAGATCGCCCGCGTGAGTTTTGAGAACCATCTGCTGAGGCAGATGGATACAAGCCTGATTCAAAAAGGAAACTCCATGACCGCACTGTCTCTTGGACAAACCGGGGAGCGCGGCGTTCGTAAAGAACGCGCTCTGAAACCCGGGTGCGGTGCGTTAATCCCGGCGAAATTGCCGGCTTCAAAAAATCTTTGCTCCCCAGCTCACAGCTTCAATTGATGTGCGATGCGTTAAGTCAGGCGATTGCCCAACAAGGCGAGCAAACGCAGTATATCAGGCAAAGCATGATAATCACAAGCAGCTCATTCACGGATGTTCTTTGATCTGGCCTCTGGCTAAGTTAGAATCGCGGGAATTTGAGAGGAACCTGGGATGCCGAGCGACGAACGGATTTCCAAAGCAGTTTATGCCGCCGTTGATGATGTGAACCAGCAACTGCCGAAGGGCGTGCAGATCGACAAGTCCCTCGACGCGCCTCTTTATGGCGCTGCCGGAAAGTTGGAGTCACTTGACTTCGTCACGTTAATCATGGAGGTCGAGGAAAAGATCAATGCGGAATTCGGGACCGATATCACGATCGCCGACGAAAATCTCTTGTCAAAAGAAAAGAGTCCGTTCTCAACTCTGGGGACTCTAATTGAGTATCTACAGGAATTGATGAATCAGCAACCGGCCAATTAAGGCCAATGACATACTTGACGCAGCACTCCTCATGGGCCAATACAGTTAGCGAGTGGTAACGGCAGGGCGTAACCGTTCTTGTTCAGTCCGCGGAGCGGACGCCAGCATAAAGCCTGGGGCGTCAGCCCCAGGACTACGAACCAGAATGTTCTCGAGCCCGCGTAGCGGGCGATAGCTCTCTGGGCTTAAAGAATTATACCAATGACTCGGCTATCGCCCGCTCCGCGGGCTTGGTTCACTATTCTCAACGCGACCCTGGGGCTCACGCCCCAGGCTTTATGCTCGCGTCCGCTTCGCGGACTTGCAGAATTCGAGATCTTGAGATGAGCAAATACACAGCTGAACGCGCCAAATGAAAGCAATGATCCGTCAAGTATGTTATTACTTTCACAGGTCTCTAACCGGCGATTGAATTCTTTCGGGTCCAAACAGAACCTAAATCACGATGTCTGACATAATCTGCCGGGGTTATCAGAGCGATGGCGGCAAATACAGTCAGCAATCCGTGCATCGGGAGTCCATAACGGATGTGCGTGTGAATCAATGAGCCAATCACCAGGTAATAGAACACGCTGGCCAGGATAATTCCCATCATCCGCCAATCCCATCGAAGGGCCAAAGCAACGCCGCCTATCATGAGCGGCAAAAGCAGGTAACGAATGACACTCTGAAACATTCCCAAAACGTTGACGACGAACGCGATCGCACCGCCCTGCGACGCCGGCGGCAAACATTTCCGGGCTGTGACATTGATGCCGGCACTGCCGTAAATCCCGGACGGCTCACCGGCAAACTTCATGACTGCGGCCATCCTGCGCACAACCGTTGCGGCGTACCAAAAAGGATGCTGCTTGATGATCTGCAAAGCTCGCCGCGCACGGGCGCGGTCACGTTCGATTCCATCCGGGTAGTAAAGATCGAAAGATGGATCGCCCTGGGCATTCAACGCCCGGCGGTCCTGATCCAAAAGATCGCGATCGTTTGGCGGCGCGCCGAATTCTTTTGCGCCTCGCTCAGTTTCCCCGATCCCTTCCAGGAGATTGGTGCCGGCGCCTAAACCCGTAGGGACGAACGCGTGAAACGCCACTGCATTACGGATTACGATCGGCGCAATTAACAAACATGAAGCCAGCACGAGCCCGGCGCCCAAAATGAAGCGCCGTCGCCAACTGCTCTGCACAAATAACAGCATCGCGAGCGCGCTGATAAACCCGAGGAACATGGCATTCGCCCGCAGCCAGCAGGAAATACCGATCAGCACACCTGAGAGCACTGCCCAAACCAGTTGCTTGCGTTTGGCTGCCAGCAGCAACATCCATACAGAGCCGGTGATAAGCCAGCTCGTCGGCGCATCGGCCAAAGGCACAGATCCATAGGTCGCCAGCAAAGGCCAAACCGCAGCGATGCCGCCAGCCCACAAACCCACTCGCCAGTCAAAAGCCGTCACGCCCACAGCAACGATCAGCAGGACCGCAAGCGAGTCAATCACCCATTGAACATTCTGGACGATCATGGGAGATCGCGAGTCCGTCAATTTATAGATTAAAGCCAACCATAATGGATAGCCGGGTGCATAGATAGCCTGGTCCGTCCGCGACGGATCGTCGATCCAAAAAATCGATGAGTGGCCATCAAGCCAGCCCTGTGCCTGTCGGTCGAACGCGCCATAGATGCCATAGGGAAACCAACCCGGATCGTCGAGATGAGCGCGGATGAAGTTGGCCGTCAACGCGCGGACGCAGAATGCGAGCATTATAATGAAAAGCAGTACCAGCATTCGCTGGGTGACTTGTGCCCGCCTCAGGTCCATTGCTTGCCACCGAAGTTGGGCATTATTTCGTTGCCGAAATAATGACATTGCCACCGACGCTCTTCCGCAACAGCCGAAGAATACCTTCCGGCATTACCCGGCCGAATAGATAAAGCTCGCTGCGAGTGAGTTGCTCAACCTGCACCCTGACTGCCCGAAACATGGAAAAGAGTTTGCGTGCTTGCCGGCGACTGTAAACTTTGACCAGTGGCCGGCCGCCGCCGGGATTGAATTCGACATATCTGCTCATGATGTCTGAGACAGAATGACCGCGCAGAAGTTCGCCGCGTAAAATCCCGTGAAGAAAAATGACCTGGCCCCAATATGCGAGCGACTGCCGGTGATAAAGCATGACGCGCGCCTGGCCGCCTGGCTGCAGCACGCGATGAATCTCGCGCACCGCGGCGTCAGTGTCCGGCGTGTGATGCAACACGCCATTTGAGTAGACAACGTCGAAGCTTCCATCCGCGAATGGCAAGTGTTCGCAGTCGGCAATTGCAAAGTCACCTCTTTCACCGCACAACGCGAGATGCTTTCGCGATGTCTCAATCGAGCGTGGCGTCAGATCGACCGCGGTGACTTTGGCGCCACCGCGGGCAAATTGCAAAAGGTCAGTCCCCAGGCCGCAGCCAACTTCCAACAGCCGGGCATCCGCAAATTCGTGGAAGCCCATCACCTCGGGCATCCACGGCGCGTACTCCTGATATCGATGTCGTTCGACTTCAGCGAAAAACTCGCGCGTGCCGAATTCAAACTGGGCACCGTAAACAGCCCCGGCGGGATCTTTTGCCCACTGTTCGCGGGCGCGTTCCTTGTCATCAGGTGATTTCGTGTCCGGTTTCATCACTTTTTCAGTGCCGGAAACGTCAGGTAAACGAGAGCAACGATGCCTCAGCTCTGGCTCAGTTCTGGGTCGCCAGCGCTCGGTATTCATCGATCACCCGTTGCGCGTTCTGTTTCCAGGTATGACGCTCGACCGCGGCCCGTCGCGCTGCGGCGCCAAGGCGCGCGCGCAATTCAGTTGAATTCGCCAGCCGGATGGTCGCCGCGATCAGTTCCTTTACATTCCCGGGTTCAACCAGCAAAGCTGTTTCTTCATGAGTCAGCACGTTGCCGATCTGGCCGAGACGGCTGGCGACAATTCCCTTGCCCATCGCCATGTACTCGAACAGCTTGGTCGGCGAACCAAAGAAGTCCGATCCATCTTCGAGCGGCACATGCGGCGAAAGCAGGATGTCGCACGCGTCAAGCAATGGCGGCACCTTTTGATGATCTACGTGTCCGGCGAAAATTACCTGCGGTTCTTTACCGGCTTTGCGAATTATTTGCTCGACTTCTTCGCGAAACCGGCCGGCGCCGATAAGCAGAAAGCGCATTCCGGCATCGGCCGGCAAAGACGCGATGGCTTCCGCCAGCGTCAACACGCCATGCCACGGTCCAAACGTGCCCACAAAACCCGCGACGGTCTCGTCTTCAGAAATGCCCAGCTCGCGACGGACAGCGGCACCACCACCCGGTCGAAATACTTCTGTGTCGACGCCATTAGGATTGACAATAATCTTTTCCGCCGGCACGTTGGCGCGCAAAAGATTCTGGCGTTCGACTTCTGAAACTACAAAGACGCGTTCTGCCGCCGCCAGGTTCAATCGTTCAAATCTTTCGAGCAGCGGGATCATTCCCGACAGGTCCCAGTGCTTGCCGATCCAAACCTCCGAGCCGTTGTATTCCAGAAAAAGCGGTGCGCCGCTGCGCAAACTTGCCTCGACACCGGCGGAAGTGAATATTCCATATCGCTGGTAAATCAAATCCCCTGGTTCGCGGTCGAGTTCGCGCGTTACCCCCGCCGAAAAGATCAGATTGTTGCGCAAATCGAACGCGGCACGCGTGCTGCCGACCGGCTCGGGATTGATCAACGTCAACCGCT
>JBKPEE010000025.1:0-14893 GCA_046728235.1 Acidobacteriota bacterium | reverse complement strand
TTTCACGAAATTCTCACAAATTCACTATTTGCTAAGCAACCAGGCAGAAGATTTTGCTTTCCAAGTGGGCGAGGCTTGCGTTACTATGCCCAAGCGAGGTAATTCCCTTACCTCGTCCCCAATGCTCCCCGGCCAGGCGATTACTCATCGCCAAGATAGTCCCGGCGTTGATGTTTTTGAGACAGCTTCGGCGTTATTGAGGTTTTTCAACCCCTTTTGGTTTTGCAGGAGGTTTTCCCTTGAAAAGAAGTTTCCCCCGTGGGGTCATAGCTTTTTCATGTCTTCTGTTCATCGCCCAAATCGCCGCGGCGCAGGAACCCTCGGATTCGAACAGTAAGGTCAACCCAGCCGCGCAAACGGCCACGTTGCCCGAACTCGTTCGCCGCGTCAAACCATCCGTCGTCTCGGTCCTGACTTACGACATTAAGGGAGAGCCGCTCATCAGCGGTAGCGGGTTCTTTGTCCGCCCCGGCGAAGTTATGACCAACATGCATGTGATCAAAGGCGCGCGTCGCGTCGAGATTCACACGCTGGACGCCAAGGGTCGCACTTATCCCGTGACCGGGGCACTGGCCATCGACGAAGAGGCGGACCTGGCGCTGCTGAAAGTTGATTTGCCGGCCGAAAAATCTCACCCCCTGCCAATGACGACGACCCTGCCGGAGGAAGGCGAACAGATTTTCGTAATCGGAAATCCGTTGCGTCTCGAGGGCTCAGTCAGTGACGGTATTGTCTCGGCTATCCGCGAAGTACCTGATCTTGGTCGCATCATCCAGGTGACCGCGCCCGTGTCGCATGGCAACAGCGGCAGCCCGCTCTTTAATATGCGCGGCGAAGTTATCGGTATTGTCACCGTAAAAGTAACCAACGGTCAGAACATCAACCTCGCGCTGGGTGTCTCGCGGATCGCCGGCGTCGCTCGCGGTGAGTTAATGTCCTTCGATCAGATTGCCGCGCGCAGTCGCTCGGGTAACCAGCCGGAAGCGCTTGCTGAATTATGGTACCGCGGCGGCATCGACTCGCTGTGGCTCGGCAACTATGACAACGCGCTTAGCTATTTCGAGACGGCCGCCAATCGCAATCCACGCCGGCCCGAAACCTGGATCCAAATCGGCTACTGCAAAGTCAAACAGGGTCGTAATGAAGAAGCAATTCGGGCGTACAAACGCGCCTTGCAACTGCGGCCGAATTCGGCCGAAGCCTACAACAAACTTGGTGACGCCTATTTCTTCGGCGGGCGCTTCAACGAGGCTATAGCTGCTTACAAGGAAGCTGCGCGCATTCAGCCCGACGAATCTGAGGCTTATTACAATCTCGGCCTGGCTTACCTCGAGACCGGCGATCGCGAATCCGCGCTGGCCCAGGCGCGGCGGCTCGAATCAATCGATGCTGATTTGAACAAGAAGCTGCTGGCTCAACTGCAAAAATAGCCAAATTCCAGACCCGACAGGTCGGGAAGGGCCCTTCTTTTGAGCTCGGGGCCCTTCCGGCCGCGTCTTTTGCCGCTGGAAATAAATAAATGTAGCGCCCGGCCATCGCCATTCGGTACAATTCATTTACTCGCCCTTCCTCCGCAGCTTTTCTCACTACGCGTAAATCCGAAACCGACTTCGGCAATCCCACTATGAATGCAAACGTAGGGCTCGCAATTCAGTGCGCCGGTATCGTCCTGTTAACGTTCCTTTCGCTTTCCATGCGCGGGTCGATTCAAAGCGCCGCGCTCACCTGCTGGACCCGCGCCTGGGCCAGTCTGGCGCTTGCGCTCATCAGCTTGTTTGCCGGTTTTCACGTGGCCGGCGGTCATAAGCTATTTTACTCGCTTTACTTTTTTGGTGAGTACGCTTTTGGATTGCTCTTAATCGCCGGGTGCCGGCATCTGGTCAGCGGCGTCAGCGTTACCAGCCGCTACTACGTCACTCTGATTCCCGCGGCGCTCCTGGCGATCGTTTTGCCTTACCTCTCGTCCGACTTCAACGATCTCTTCATGGCACAGGCCGCGATCCTGGCCGGTTTTTTCTTTGCTTCGGCGCTCACCTTGTGGCCGGCTCTGCGAGAACACGGAAGTCCCGGTCTGCGCGTGATGACGACTGCCCTGGCTTTGT
This sequence comes from Acidobacteriota bacterium, assembly GCA_046728235.1. Classification (GTDB taxonomy): domain Bacteria; phylum Acidobacteriota; class Blastocatellia; order Pyrinomonadales; family Pyrinomonadaceae; genus UBA11740. The sequence goes on along the minus strand of JBKPEE010000025.1, from coordinate 12,791 downwards.
TGACTATCAACTTTCTGCATGACGTACCGGTGTTCGGCGCGCGAAAAGGCTTGTGGGGATTCACGATGCCCACGGCCTACCTGCAATACACCTCGATATTCGATCTGATTTTGGAAGTGTTGCTCGGCTTCGGCACGATGATGGTTTTGCTCGAGGGCGTGCGTCGTGAAGTCGAGGCGGCGAATCGCCAGTTGACGAGTACCCGCGACAAGCTTGAGTTCATGGCCCGGATGGATCCGCTGACAGAAGCCCTGAACCGCCACGCTTTCCACTCGTTGCTGAGTCGTGACGAGGGCGGCAGCGAATCGGCAACCGACGGGTGTGTGGCCGTAATCGACATTGATAATTTGAAGCAGATCAATGATCGCTTCGGCCACAGTGTCGGCGATAAGGCCATTCGCGCCGTAGCCCGCGCCGTTCGCTCAATGATTCGCGCCGATGACATGCTGTTCCGGTGGGGCGGAGACGAGTTTCTGGTTCTGATGTTCAAGCTGCGGGAAGAGGAAGCGACGCGACGTATGCGGTCGTTGAACGAGATTCTGAAAGAGAATAGCGAGCGATTAACAAGCGCACCGGTGACTATCAGCGTTTCAGCAGGCGTCTGCGGCTTTGATTCTTTGAGTCAATTAGCCGATTCAATTGATAGTGCCGATCAGGCAATGTACGGGACTCGTCACCTCGCGCGCGAAGAGAAATCTCGGGGCCCAGTCTTCGTCGATTAGAACTTTTTGGCGTTCGATTGGTACGCGGCCAGGAGCCGTTCAAACTGACAGGTTTTGTTCCCACTTAGGACGCTATCCACAATTACAGGGCGCTTACAGCCGCATACCCGCTTCACATCGTGGACTTATTCGGTTCACTTCTCCGCTACCTTTGCTGCTTTATCACGAAACAGTCACATTGGATGTTGTGACTGCCATTGTTGAACGATAGAATCACTCTCCCCCACCTCACTGCTGGATTACTTGAACAAGTTGAATAGGAGAAAAGAACCCCCGTGAGGATTCAGATACCGTTCCCCCGCCTGCTTGTCGCCGCCGCCGCCAGCTTATTTCTTAGCACCGGAGTGATTGCGCAAACCAACACCGCGCTTACTTCTCCAGCTGCAGCATCGATTAACTCAAAAGGCGCAGAGGGACTCGAGACCCAGCCGGTAATAGAGGAGCGACGTCCCCGCATGGCCACTGTGGTCCCGGCGATTGTTGGCCCTCCGGCTGCGGTTGCGCCGGTGATCAGCTTGACGAGCCGTTTTGATCAATCGCTGCTGGTGGCGATCCAATCGCATCTCGGCGCGACGTATCATTTCAATCGCACGGGTCCGGACGAGTTTGATTGTTCGGGACTAGTCTGGCGCGCCTTTCAGGACGTGGGCGTGAACTTCGAGCGTGGTCCGGCCCGATCCTATTGGGCCACATTTGCAGCGCCGCCAAAGACCGAAGAGTTCAAGTTTGGGACGCTGGTCTTCTTCAATAATTTACGCCACGTCGGGATTGTGGTTGATGAGAAGGGTTTTTATCACTCGGCGCGGCATGGTGGCGTGATGTATTCGCCGTTCAATGAATACTGGCTGTCACGCATCGACGGTTTCCGCCGCGCTCCCAGTCAGTCGATGCCATCGCCCGCTGCCGCTGCCAAGGGCACGGCAAAACCTACGGCCGCCATCGCGACCCTTGAGCAGAACAACGAACCGTAAGAACCTGTTAAGGTATAAAAGCCGAAAAGGCCGCAGCGAATTCGTTGCGGCCTTTTCACATGGAGTCAGAACCGGGAGCGGTAGCGACCGGGCCCTGCGCCGTCAACCTTCGCCGCTCTGAAGGCTACCGCCCGACTCTGACTAAGTTTTGAATACAAAACCCGGATGTCGATCTTTGTCGCGCTTTTCCCACACCGCGACAATCTTATCGACGGCAACGAAGCAGATATTGTCTTCGTCGTCCTTAAGTTCCAGTACATCGTCATCGATTTCGACGATTTTGCCCCGCAGGCTTGAAGTGCCGATGCACACGACGTCGACTTCACGGCCTACCATTCTTGAGAGTAGTTCTTTCATCAGAAGATCAACCCGATCTACTTATTGCCGTTGCGAAAAGTTATCTGTACCAGCGGCAGCACAGTATCATCGCCTTGCTGCGAACGTTCAAATACCAGCAAATCATAATACGCGCAGCGCGTTCGAGCAGGGAACTCGCGACACACCGAAGGGCGCCCTTCGTAAATTGTGCAACGACGAGTTACGGGATCGAGAAACTTGCAGGCCTTGCCGAAAATCGGATCGGCCTTCCGGCGCAGGATCTGCTCGCCTTGCCAGGTCGTCGTAAAGCGACGCTGGGCAGTTTCATAATCGACGCCAAAATGGTTCGCCAGCCGGCGGATGTCGCGCTTTGTCACCTGCACGCGCTCGTAAATAGAACAACAGTACGCGGGGCATTTTGAACAGTTGTAGTAGCTCACGGTTGCTGTTGGTTTTCCTGTCATCCCTGGCTCGTTCTTTTACTCGCAGATTATTGTGCCTCAGGACTACCTGTTATGGCCATGTTTTTGGTGACCGGCTACCGGCGGCTGGACTTCTCGTACTCATTCAGGAGAAGTTGCATAAACTCGTCACGCCGTTCATACAGCCGTCGCGGCCGGCGCGGCTTATGTTTCGCCAGGGCATAGGCCGCGATGATTGGCAGAGCGACGGTTGAATCAAGATAACAAACCACCGCGTCGGGTAACCGATCGGGATCGACTTTGCCCCACGACACCGCTTCCGCCGGCGTAGCGCCGGACAAACCTCCGGTGTCCGGCCGCGCGTCGGTGATTTGCAGGAAATAGTCATGCCCCCGTTCGTCAATGCCGAGCACCTCCTGGATCTGCGGCTCGGTTTGTAAGGCGAAGTTCTTAGGCGAGCCACCCCCCAGAATAAAGATAGCGGAGCGGCCGGATTTGCGGCGACCCTTTTTCGCTTGGTTAGTACTGCTTTCATTGCTGACTTGATCGCGTATCAGGCCGCGTTTTGCTGCCAGCACGATCGCTGCCGTCTCGTTTACGTCGAGCGAAGGATCAAAGGCTAACTTGTTTCCCTGCAAAGCTTTCGCGGCAACGTTCATGCCGATCGAAGAATCCCCGGGCGAGGATGTATATAGCGGCACGGCATGTTCATGCGCCGCCGCCAGGATCGATTTGTTCTTTAGTCCGAGCTGCCGCTCGCGCTCGAGTACATAACGGCCGCAGCGATAATGAAATTCAGCTGTGGACATTGGTTTCTGAAATTCCGGCTCCTCAATCACGCGGCGAAAAAACGAGTCAGTATCGAGCAATACGGAATAATCAAAGAAGATGTCATAGATGCGCACGACCTCTTCGGCGCGCAGGACGATGTCCGACGTTGAGGCATTGCCTTCATGCATCTTGAGCCCGATACCAAAGTGCGTATCGTGGTAGAAGTTTGCTCCGGTCGAAATGATCCAATCTATGAAGCCTGCCCTGATGAGCGGAATCAACGCGGACATTCCGAGGCCTGCCGGAGTAAGCGCGCCCGTTATCGTCACGCCCACCGTAACGTCGGGCTCGAGCATCTTCTGTGTGAACAGCCAGCACCCTTCGCGCAAACGCGCCGCGTTGTAGGCAACAAACGCGCTGTCAACCAAATCGACGAGTTTGGTGTTACCGGTGATGGGCGCCGGATCGATACGCCGCCCGCTCAGAAATTTACTCTGCTTTTTAGCCATCGTGACGAGTGAGACTACAGGTAGGGCGCCTGGATCTTTTCGTACTTCGTAATTGTTTCCGTTAACCACGTGCCCAGGTCCTTAGCGTCTGGAGTATGGGCCCGCTGAAACTCGAATCGTTGGATCTCGCGAAGCAGGTTGTCCTTCGCAAACATGAGGCCCGCTTTGAGCTCAATTGTGATCCGGCGCTGCCTCATATCCTCGGATACACCAGGAAAGTGCGTTAATAGTTTTGTCGTCACGGCTGGATCAACGTCCGTGTTCAGCCCTGTAATGTCGGCTTTCAGTTTCGTTAACCTGGTCGTTTGATCCTCATCTGCATTGGCCGACACGCTTTTCAGCAATTGTCTGAGACGTGAAAGCTGCAGACTCTCACCTGTCCATTGCGCGGCCATTCCTGCGGCGGCATCCGGTTCACCTTCAAAACTTCCGTCGTCGAATAATACCGCAGCGATGACAATCTGTCGTCGCGTGAGAAGCTCGGACTTCGACTGCCCGGATGATCCTTCATCGCTCGAGGCGAAGCGCTGGTAGATTTGAAACAACTTTCCGGCAGGTATCAGCCGCGCACCACGCTGTCCTGAGCCTCCTAATCGTCGATCATTCGCTACGCCATACCATTGAATCGCGGTAATGTTCTTCGCCGAAACATTGCGAAGCCTGACAATGTAAGCCGGCCGCTGCTCGGTCGTCCCTTCCACCGTGAGCGCCTGGGTATTGTTGACGATTTCTGGTGGACCAACACTCCATGGATTAGCGCGGGCAATCCTGATCTGAAATGGTTCGACGCCAACTCGCTTTGTTTCGTCAAGAGTGATGGTCTCGCCTTCATGCACCAGGCGCGACGCGATTTTGATCTGCTGTAGTTTCTGCCAATCAGGAGGCCTGGATCCGGGCGCAGTTTCGCCGAGATATGCGAGGACCTCGAGTCGAACTGCGCCTTGCTCTAACCAAAATTCGACCTTCAGCACAGAAACGGCCAGGGGTACGTCCGCCGAAGGGGTCCAGTCGGCGATGCGACGTAGCCGGCCATTTGCGTAATACCCGCGATGGACCCCCTGGCTGGGCACCGAATCGACGTACCGAGGAGGGTCAAGGTTCAGGATTTCGATATTGAAATCGCTGGCCGGAGGTGGCGCAGGCAGCGTCTGAGAAGCCGCACCGGCACACCAAACCAGGACCAATCCGATTCCCCATACAAGTTTTGATTTCGGAATCATTCTCCGCTGCTGTTAAGGGGTAGCTGTTTCTCTGACGCCTTCTCCAGGCAGGTACGACAAAGACAATCTCGGTAAAGACTCCGGATTTCTTTCCTCGTCGCGCGGGACAGCTTTATCTCTGAGCACCAGCAACCGCTCAGACTGGCGCCGCATGAGAATTCGTTGCCGCAGGCCTCACAACGCCGTTCGCGCGTAAGCGCGTGCGACAGAGCATTGCTGATTTTGGTTAGCGTCTGTTTCATCGATTCACAGCTGCATCCTCAGCCTGAGGCGTGGCGGCTTTCTTAATTCTCAATCGGGAGATTCTTTTCTCGTCAGCCTCCAGCACGTCTACTTCAAGGCCGCGGAACTCCAGATGTTCCCCGCACCGCGGCACGCTTCCTTTTTGGGCGATGACCAGGCCGGCAATCGTGGTAAAGTCGTCAGCTTCGATTTCCATGTCGAACAACCGCTCGATCTTTCCGATTTCGGTGCCGCCGAGAACTTCGAAGGTACCATCGTTGGCCGGCACAATTTCTTCGGGTTCTTCGCCGCTAATATCTTCGTCTTCGATCTCGCCGACAATTTCCTCGAGGATGTCTTCGACCGTGATCAGCCCGGCGACGCCGCCATACTCATCAACCACCATCGCCAGGTAGGCGTGGGCCTTCTGCATTTCGCGCAATAACTTGGCGACCGGTTTCGTTTCCGGCACGAAATAGACCGGCCGGACGAACGGGACTACGGGCGAATCGGCCTTGCCCAGCGACAGCGATGGCAACAGATCCCGCACGTAAATAATGCCTTCGACATTGTCGATTTGCTCCCGATAAACCGGCAGGCGCGAATGGCGCGATTCGATGATGAGGTTACGTGCCTCGCGTACGGTTGCAGTATTAGGCAAAGCAACGATCTCCGTGCGCGGCGTCATGATTTCGCCAACCGAGGTGTCGCCGAATTCGATCGCAGACTGAATCAATTCGCGCTCTTCCTCTTCAATAATTCCTTCGGCCTCGCCCACATCGATCAATGCTTCGATGTCGTCGCCGTCATCGTCTTCCTCTTCATCATTCGATTCTTCGACCTCTTCCTGTTGACGCAGCCGGTCGAAAGATCGATGCCATGGGTCGGCCAGGTACGTCAGCACCCGATAAAAGGGCCGCAGCACCGGCAGTAGTCTTAACAGTTTTCCCTCAGGGTTTCGCAGCGACAATAGCCGCGGGATGAATTGCCGAAAGATGCCGGCGAGGATCAGCCCGGCAGCCAGTGAAATGAAGAGTGCGAGTCCGTTTCGCGAAAAGAGCTGTAACGATATGTAGCTGACCAGGACCGAGAAGATAACGAGTTGAATCTGGATCACCGCCGAAAGCGTCATAGCAAAGCGGGCGCGATTTTCGAGAATCTCGTTCAGAAAGGGCGCGTAACGAGCATTGGGGTGCTCTTCAGCTTCTGCAGCCAGGCGCCTGAGCCCAATGTCACTCAGTTGCCCGAAGGCCATGTCAACGCTGGCCAGAAAAGTGAGCGCCAAAAGCAGAAGGACGCTGATGGCTACGGCGATCTCCATAGATGAAGGTAAATGGTAAATCTTAAAGCGGAAATAGACAAAACGGTGTTCGGAGTCCCGCCTTTAGGCGGCCGGCCTGTTCGGAGTCCCGCCTTCAGGCGAATGAGTCAGGATCATAGCCTTCCGCCTAAAGGCGGCTACTCCAAAACAGGTTCCAGTCCAAGCTAGATCCCCAGCTTCTTTCGCAGCTTCAATTCCAGCCGGCTCATTTCGCCTGTGTCGGTTTCGTGATCGTAGCCGCGGAGATGCAGCAGTCCGTGAAGGATCAATTGTTGCACTTCATTCCTGAAGGTTAGACCATTCTCTCTTGCCTGGGCCCTGGCACGCTCGAGGGAAATTACCACCTCGCCAAGCTTTGACTGGTCTTCAGTTTCGAAACCCTCGGCTTCAGTGGTAAAGGAGAGTACGTCTGTCGGGTAGTTCTGGCCGCGAAATTGTTGATTGAGTTTCCTGATGGCGTTGTTGCCGACAAAGACGATGGTGACCGCGCGGTCAGCCGCTCCAGCCGCCTCCAGTGCTCGCTGAGTAAAGTTGCGCCAGTCCTTAGAGTTGACCTCGTGCCGGCGCTGGCGGTTGATGATCTCAATCATTGCCAATTGCCAATTGCCGATTGCCGATTGTGTACCAGGCCGTTATTGATCAAATCGGCAATCGCCAATCGGAAATCGACAATGATTCAAATCTCGGTCTTCTTGGAATGCGTCTCGTAGGCCTTGATGATCATCTGCACCAGCTTGTGCCGAACGACGTCTTTTTCGCTGAAATAAACGAATTCGATCCCTTCGATAGTTGACAGGACTCGTTCAGCTTCCACCAACCCACTGCGCTTCCCAGTGGGCAGATCGATCTGGGTAACATCTCCGGTGATCACGGCTTTTGACCCAAAACCGATACGGGTCAGAAACATTTTCATCTGCTCGCTGGTAGTGTTTTGGGCCTCGTCGAGAATTACAAAGGCATCCGACAGAGTACGGCCCCGCATAAACGCCAGCGGCGCAATTTCAATCACTCGTTTTTCGAGCAGCCGGGTGACGCGTTCATAGTCGACGAGATCAAACAGCGCGTCATATAACGGCCGCAGGTAGGGATCCACCTTTTCCTGGAGATCTCCCGGGAGAAAACCGAGTTTCTCACCGGCCTCGACGGCCGGCCGCGCGAGCACGATGCGGTTGACCTGCTTTTGCATCAGCGCCTGCACCGCCATAGCCACGCCCAGATAGGTCTTGCCGGTTCCGGCCGGGCCGATACCGAAGACGATGTCCTTCTGCTGAATGGTTTCGACATAGCGGCGCTGCATCGCTGATTTCGGGGCCACCTGTTTCTTGCCGGCGGGGCTGAAGCGCGAGCGTGTGAAGTAATCGCGCAAGCTATAGGCGCGGTCCTCAGCGATCTGCGCAAACGCCTCGCGCAACTCCTTGTCGGTAAACTGGCGCCCTTCGGCGAACAGCTCCGAAAAGTCTTCGAGGATCCGCTGGACCGTCTCGACATCCTTTGGATCGCCGTCGACATTCAGGCTGTGGCCGCGCCCGTTGATCTGAACGTCGAGCAGGGACTCGAGGTATTTAATGTTTTGGTCGTGAACGCCGAAGAGCGTTTCCAGGCCCCGTGGTGGAAGCTCGATCTGTTTCAACTTACCGTGATTTCTCCTGATTGAGTGCGGGCCTGGTTTGAGGGTGCGAATCGCAAGAAACCAATTTGCATAAGTATACTTCGGACGCTACTACACGGCTGGGGCGATGTCAATAAGAAGAAATAGTGAGTAGTGAGTCTTTTCATTGTGGTACGGTCAGAGATTGAGGATATTGTGAAGCTGCTGATAGTCTATAATCAGCCCGTGAAGCGGGCGATACTAGCAATAATCGGCGGCTTCGTAATTCCATTCGTCTACACCGTCATCATCGGTCCACTAACACTCCGCATTCATAGCGACGCCTTGAATCAGCTTCTCGGGTATCCGGTTCGCTGGCCGATCATCACTACCAAATAGTGGATAGTGGTTCGTCCTCGATCTTTCATTCTCACCGTGGCTTCAGCCCGGTGTTCGATGCCCGCGGATCAAAGCGAAACCGTTTAAACGGTTTTAGTATGCCGCGAGAAGAACAAAGGCACCCCGCTAAAGCGGCGGCGAGAATGAGAATTTCTCAAACGGAACCAGTACTATCGTGAGTTTAAGTCGTCAGTTGTCGCATGACTTGCCATCTTACAAAGACGCAAGACACTTTTCAAAATTTCAGAGGAAAAGACCGGGTTCCACGAAGGACAAACTACCACCGACGGTGAAGTGCTAATCATGCGCGGGTGCGATGATTCAGTTTAAAAGAACGGTAACTTCGTATCCCTGTTTAAGGCTGAGCACCTCTTTCTCCCATCGTCGCTGGAACGCGTTCATGTCTCTGATATGAAGAATCCGCTGCAGGGTTTTATAACCAGTGGGATCATCCTTTTGATGAGTGTGAAATTCGCGGTAGAACTTTACCAGCAAACCTTTCTGTTGCAGGTAATAGCAGAGGTAGCGAGATTCGGAGTAGTGCGTCCCCCGCGCATCATCATAAAACGCGCCCGCATCCATCGACATCAATTTGCGGAAGGAGGGTACGGCGCCGGTCTTGATTGCGTTCTGCAGTCCCGGCAGTCGCCAGTTGGTATAGCCGTGAATGTGACCGTCCACTTCGCCGCATTGTTCGTAAAGCGAGCCGAGACCTTCATTAAGCCAGGCCGGACAGGACGCGAAATTTGCTTCGACGAATGGGTGGACAATCTCGTGCACCAAGGTGCCCCCACCGGTTGAAATATTCATGATCAGCGCTTTGTGCGCGCTGGAATAGTAGCCATAGGGCGTGGTTGGTTTCTCACCGAAGAGGGCCAGGGCATTTCGTTCGTATGACGCAGAGTCCTTGAACAGCCAGATGTCGAGAATCTCTTTCGGATCTTTGCTGAAGTAATCCTGCTTCAACTTGTCGACCGCCCATTTGACCGTGTGTTCGGCATGCTCCTTCACCACGTCGGGGGCTTCGTCTCCGACCACGACGAAGGGAGGTTGAACTACGATCGAGAAATCCGCGGAAGGGAGTTTTTTCTTTAGTTGCTCGACGTGGCCGGCAAAGTCAATTTCCGGACGGGTTTCCGCGGTGTGGGTTTCGACCGTAGTTGCGGAGATCGTATGGAGGTTACTGAGTAAAGCCGGAGACGACCACATCAGACTGAAGAGACTGAGCCCGGCAATTACCGCCAGCACCAGAACATGAGATTTCTTGAGCATCGGGAATACTCAAAGCTACGCGCATGGTTAGACGTCTGAACCCGTTCGCGGGTTCCCCACCACTCTGACCGATTTCTTTGTTCCGAGAGGCTTTGCTTCAAAAGTCGATTAAACGTGGTAATGAGTTTCGTGTAATTCGTGTGAATTCGTGGATCGTTTCTGTTCGTTTGGGAAACAAGGACCATCCACGAAATCACACGAAGCAACACGAACGGACACTTCTGACCAAAGAGCTAGATCTGACTCTTGAGGCAAAGGATTAACATTTCCAGGAACATACAGTGGATCGCGACGTTTTGATAGAATGTCGACCACCCAATGGAGGACTCGCCGACGATGTCTAAACCCCGTAAACAGAAAGTCCAAACGGTCATTAGCGGTTCACTTTTGCTGCTCGCCTGCACTTCGATTCTTTGGCTTGTTCCCGCCACGGTTGCCCAGGACAATGACGCCGAGGCTGAACTCAACAGAGGCATCGACTTTCTGCGGGGTCATCGTTATGAAGATGCGCTGAAGAGCTTCAAACATGCGAACGAGCTGCGCGGCCGCACTTGCGCCGATTGTTTTTATCACATGGCTCAGGCCTATCACGGGTTGGCTGCCTATAAGAACGTGATCGAGAGCTGTGACAAAGCCATCGAACTGGCACCGTCCGACAAAGGGCTGATCGTAAATAGTTACAACCTGAAAGGCATGGCGCTGGTAGCACTGGCCGATCGCAAGGATCAGAAACGACTGCAGGAGGCCGAAAATGCATTACGGCAGGGAATGGCGGTAGACGCTCGTTTGCCGATACTTCATTACAACCTCGGCGTCACCCTGATGGAGCAAAGTCGCGATGCTGAAGGCGCCGCGGAATTAAAGAAATATCTGGAGCTGAAACCGGACGCCGGCAACGCTGAAGAAACGCGCCGGATGATTGAAAACCCACGGCGTACGAGAGAGATGTATGCCCCGGATTTCTCGTTTACCACGGCGGATGGCCAATACCTGACGACGGATGATCTGCGTGGCAAGGTTGTGTTGCTTGATTTCTGGGGGACCTGGTGTCCGCCCTGCCGCGATTCAGTTCCGTCGCTCCGCGATCTAAATAAACGATACGCAAAAGAAAAAGGCTTCGTGATGATTTCCGTGAGCGTGCGTGACGAAGAGGACAAGTGGCGGGACTTCACGGCGAAAAACCAGATGGTCTGGCCGCAAGCCTTCGATCGCGACAGCCGCATTCAACGCGCGTTCGCGGTGAACCGATTTCCCACTTACATTCTGATCGATCATGAAGGCATTATTCGTTTCCGTGCCAGCGGATTTGGTTTCGATCGCGAAGCAACTTTGATTGACGCGATCCATAAAGCTATCAAAGTCGTCGCGAAAACTGCGCCTTCTGAGTGATCGTTGTCAGGTCTGACCCCGGCTTTGGTTCTACATTTCGCAGTTCCGGGGGTTACTTCGCGCGCGGATCGGCTTTGATCACCAGCGGCGCTGTCTGGCTCTTGCCGCCAGCCGTCAAACGGACCGTGTAAGTTCCGGGCAGCGCGAGTTGCGCCCCGCGACCAAAGAATCCGCCGCCGCCTCCGCCCGCACCGCCGGCCAGCCGTTGTGCTGGAGTTGGACGAAAGTCCCAAATCCAACGGTGCATTCCCGCGCTGGCAGGCAATGGCTCAGAAGTACGGGCCCAGAACGGTGGATAGTTAAGCTTGTCGGGATCGACTGGCGGAAATTTGTCGTCGCTTGAATACCTGCGAATGGTTTCACCCGACGGATCGACAATCTCGAGGGTGACCGGCCCACTCGCGTTTCTGCGCAAATAGTAATCAATTATCGCGCCGGCCGGCGGATTGTCGGCCAGGGGCTCGTCGCGCGGTTGCGGGGTGCCGTTATCTCCAGCTGCGAGGATCTCGATTGCCTCGGGCGGTTGAAAGAGAATTGCATCTTCGCGACTCATCGCCTGCGACAGCTGGCGCAGCGCGCTGATGTCGTCCAGGACCCAGAACCCGCGGCCATGCGTCGCGACGATCAAGTCGTTATCGTGGAAGGCCACATCGCGCATCGAAGCCGGCGGCAGATTCAGTTGCAGAGACTGCCAGTGATCGCCGTCATCGAATGAAACGAAAACCGAGCGTTCAGTGCCCGCGACCAGCAGGCCGCGGCGTTGAGGATCTTCCTTTACAGTTTGCACGTAAATCCCTTTCGGCAAACCGTTGGTGATTTCGGTCCAGGTTTTGCCGCTATCGCGCGTGCGAAAGATGTGCGGCTCGTAATCTCCGAGTTGGTGACGTTCGACCGCTGCAAAAGCTTCCTTCACGTCGAAATGCGACGCGTCGATCATGGTGACCTTGCTCCATGACGAGAGCGCCGGCGGAGTGACATTCTGCCAGGTGCGCCCGTCATCGTTCGTCAGTTGAATCAGGCCATCATCGGTCCCGATCCAAACCATTGCCGCGCGCAGTGGCGATGGCGCAATCGTGTAAATTACGCCGCGACGTTTGTCGATAGGTGCGTCGGCTGCAGCTTCGGAGTTGAGGTTCGGCGGCACGCCGGGATCTTCACGAGTCAGGTCCTGACCCAACTGTGTCCAGCTCTCCCCGCCGTTCGTGGTCTTATAGAGAAACTGGTTCGCGAAATAGAGCGCGCGCGGATCGGCTTGCGAAAAGACGAGCGGCTGCGTCCATGCGTGTCTATATTGTGACGCGCCTTCTGCACGTCGCGGTCCGCCGCCCTCCGGTGAAACATTCTTCGTTTCACCCGTTACAACATTGCAGCGCGTGACCGTGCCGCCAAAAAGAATTTCGGGATGTAAAGGATCGGGCGCGGTGTAACCTGACTCGCCGCCGGCGCAGAGACCTTCCCAATCGCGTAGAGAGATTTCGGAGTGACGGCTGCGCGAGGGTGAACCGACGGCACCGCTGTCCTGTTGAGCGCCGGTGACCCAGTACGGAAAGCGGTTGTCGGGCGCGACGTGATAAATTTGCGCGGTTGCCTGGTTGTACCAGGAACTCCACGTGACGGCGCCGTCGACACTGACAATCGTTCCCTGATCGCTGCCGAGCACCATGCGC
>JBKPEE010000024.1:0-15102 GCA_046728235.1 Acidobacteriota bacterium | reverse complement strand
CCTTTCCCCTCAACTGCGGTGATCGTTAGACGAGCTGCGTTAGACTTTACTTCAAAAGTCTCGGGTCTGAAGTGTTCGGTTCGTGTTGTTTACACGAAACTCATTACCACTTTACCCGAGTCTTGAGGCAAAGCCGCTTCGTTACGAAACTCGCAAACTAACCATGACCACGTCCATCGATGTTCAACATGTCGCGACGATCTCTTACCGACGGCCCGCCAGACAGCTACGTCGTGGTTGCGGCTTTGGTCATCGGCACCAGATGCTCACATATCGCCTGATAGGTTTTGACGACGGCCGCATAGTCGATCGGCGGCTTCTTGCCATTACTTGCCTTGGCATGCAGCACGATGTCGTTCATTGACAGGATGCCTTCGAGATCGCCTTCCGAATTCACGACCGGCAGCCGGCGAATCTTGTGCTCGCGCATGATGTCGAGCGCCTGATTGACGTCATCGTCGGGCGAGGCCGAAAAGACCGTGCCGTTCATCACTTCTTCGACAGAAATATTGGATGGTTTCCGGTCCCTGATGGCTGTCGCCATGCAGATGTCGCGATCAGTGATCAAGCCGACGACCTTTCTCCCGTCCTTAATTACCGGCAGGATGCCACAATCATTTTCCCACATCGATTGCGCGGCAGCCGACAGACTCTCAGTCAGCCAAATCGCCCTGGCGTCTGGCGTCATTACTTCCTTAACTTTCATGATGATTTTCCTCTCTCAAGTCGGGGAACTGCGCAGGCGAATGCGCGCCATGTTTGCACATGACGACAAACATTTTGCCGCGCATCGTTCCGTTGGATTCTCCGCAGCGCTAATTCTCAATCAATCGTCGCAATGCACATGCCGCGCGGAAATTGCTCCGCGGCACTCAATGATTCATGCACCACGAAAATTTTCGCGGGGGAAAGCTGCGCATTTTCTGCGTGGAAACTCGCTGCGGGAAAAACCTTACAGCCCGTCGGCACGTTGGCGCATATCGCCGACGTGCAAACTTCAGTTCGATGTGCAAGCGCGCAGTTTTAGCTGGGAGCGCGGGCGCCCCCGCCCGCAAACATGGGGTTACCGCTGCTAACGAGCCCGAACTGGCCCGCAGTCGAAGTCATAAATATGCGAGCTCAAATGCTTTTCGCGCTGCGCGCTCAGTGCGGGCGCGGGCGCCCGCGCTCCCAGTAATCAGCTTGACTCGTTCCTCCAATCTCAAACTGTTCACCGCGCGGTGCCAGATGAGACTGCTCACAATTCGAAGATCGTTCCCAGCACCAATGCCAACACAGTTACGGCGCCGAAAAAGATCTCGCTAAAGCCGAGTTGCTTCGGCGTCACATTTTCAAATCTCGTGAAGCCAATCGCAGCGCGCACCAGCAAGAGGATCATCACGGCCACGCCAACCAGTGGAATCAACTTTGCGCCCGCCAGGACCGAAACCACGAGCACCGCCAGAACATGCGAAATTAAGATTGGCGAAATCGATGCCGGCCGGCGATGCAGCCGCGCGAGGCAGGCGCGCACATAGAGAATCGATGGCACCGCGCGCGCGACCATGACCACCCACAAGGCGAAACTCTCACCTGATGGTTGTCCGCCGGCAAGAGCGATCGCCGGCGCCAGGGACGAGACGGCGATGGCGGCTGCAATTTCCGGCAACAGCACGCGCCGCCGCCCGGTCCAGTCATGCGCTAGTTGCACACCAGCGAGCGGCAGAGCAATCAACAACGGCATGAAGAATGGATGTTGAGTAAACGCAATCGCGGCGACGAGTGACGCGATGCCTGCAACGACATACATTGCTGCGAAGCGTTTCGCTAAGTCACTGCGCGGCGACGGCCGCCGCCGGTTCATCACGACCAGCGTTAGGGGATGGCGAGCCAAAAACAAGGCGACTGCGCTGAACGCCAGATAAAGGCCTGCGACCGACGGTGCGAGCAACAGCCCGAGCGCGATCGGCTCGAACAAGAGACCCCAGCCGCCGTGTTCGGCGGGCAGGGCGATTGTTTTGATTCGCACACCGTGGCGAGGGCGCGTCAGTTGATCGGGAGGTATGGTGTCTTCGCTAATGATCATCGTCAGAGACTCGCCTCGATCGCGATCGCTTTGGGAAACAAGATGTTGTTTTCCAGGTGAATGTGCTGATGGAGATCCTGTTCGAATGCTTCCAGCGCCTCGTAAAGTGTTTTGTAGCTGATGCACGCGTCCTCAGGAACTCGGTAACCGCGGCTCAGCTTGCGGAGCTCGCGCAGGATGTCTCCCGCGTTGTCATGCTCAACAATCATAATGCGAATGGGATTATCTACCGGGCCAAAAGGAGCGAACGGCGCGGGACGATTGTGCCGCCGTGATTCTTCAAGCTGGATGACAAACGGAAACAAAATCTGCTCTTCCTTGAACATGTGGCCTTTCAACTCAGCAAAGAGTTGTTGCAGCAGATCGCGCATACTGAGCAATTCCGAATGATTCGCCCCATGAGCGGCGCAGACTTTTTCGACCAGCCCTTCCAGCCGTTTCATTTCGTCTTTGGTATAAACGTGATGGGTGTCTAAGATGTACTTGATAAGCTGAGCCAGGGTCAGTTGTTGAAAATCAAAGCCGGAGACGGCGGGTGCGACGCTCGCTGCCAACATTTGCTCCAGCATCTGCAAGTCAACCCCTGCCTTCGCGCAGGCGTCGCCCAGTAATTGGTCTCCGCCACAGCAATAGTCAATTTTTGTTTTCTCGAACACACGCGTAGCCTGGGGAAAAGCGACGGCGACCTCACGCACGGTTTTTGCCGGATCAAGATCCATGATTGCTCCTCTTCGAATTAAGTATGCCGGGTTGAATTCCAAAAAACTTCGCGATAAAGCGAACGGACCGATAGTGCAAGCGTAAGGCCACGCTCGGGATCGGGAATTTACGGGGGATTTACCAGGCCGCAAACGGTTCGAGCTGCGAAAAACCGCGAAACCACATTTGGCGGTTGCGGAAAATTTCCACCACCTCAATTGATCGGCTGAAACGAGTCCAAAACCTTCATGTAATTCGCGCGCTCGAAGGCGGCGGGCTCCGCGCAATGTTGTTGGCTCATGCTGCCGATCATCTGCGCGACCGATTCATACTCGTGCTCATCCATCCAGGTTTCGATTTCGCGCAGAATCTCCTTAATGCGCCGCAGGCCGTTCTGCAACAGCTCAGAAGCCATCATCGTGACTTTCGCCCCCGCCATCAGACCTTTCAAGACATCTTCGGAGGTGTGAATGCCGGTGGTAATAGCGAAGTCGGCCAGGATCCGGCCGTAGAGAATCGCGACCCAACGCAAGGGCAGGCGCAACTCGTTTGAATTGCTGAGCACCAGTCGCGGCGCCACCGTGAGGTTTTCCAGATCGAGATCCGGCTGGTAGAAGCGATTGAAGAGGACCAGCCCATCGGCGCCTTCGTGAACCAGGCGCTTGGCCATGTTCGACATGGAACTAAAAAACGGGCTGAGCTTCATGGCAACAGGAATCGTCACTGAGCGCTTCACCTGCCGCAGCATATCGAGATACATGTCCTCAATCTCACGGCCCGTCATCTCGGTGTCTGTCGGCACGTAATACACATTCAGTTCGAGCGCCTCTGCGCCGGCGTCTTCGATCAAACCGGCGTAATTGGCCCAACCGCCGACGGAAATGCCGTTGAGACTGCCGATAATCGGAATGCCAACCGATTCCTTTGCCCGCCTCAAAAGGTTGAGATATTCATCGGGCCAGACGTTGTACTGGTCC
The DNA here is from genome assembly GCA_046728235.1 of Acidobacteriota bacterium. GTDB lineage: Bacteria > Acidobacteriota > Blastocatellia > Pyrinomonadales > Pyrinomonadaceae > UBA11740. The sequence goes on along the minus strand of JBKPEE010000024.1, from coordinate 11,361 downwards.
ATCTCGGGAAAGTAGTTCAGGGCCTCAGCATAGCTGTTCGTGTTGTTGCGCAGGTAGTGATCGACATAAAGGCTGTTGAAAGTAATCTGTTCTTCGAACAGCGAATACATCACCACCGCGCTCGCCCCCGCATCTTCCGGGCGCCGGATCCTGTCGACGGTGTGCGATAGCGGTGAGGAAGAAGCGACGATCGGGTTCTTCAAAACCAAACCAAGATAGTTAGTTGATAGACTCATGATGATCTCCGGTTTCAAGTTTCAGGTTCAAGGTTTCAAGTTTTGTTTCGCAGTTTCATTGTGGTGGTGAATCAAAATCTCCGATTAACTTGAAACCTGGAACCTGAAACCCTGAAACCTGCTCTTATCCTTCCGCTAACTTCTTATATTGCTCCCAGCGATTAATCACCGATGCCTGGGCCTGCGACAGCAAAGTCTTCGCGGCTTCCGGATCGCTCCGCTGCAGCATGCGATAACGGCCTTCGGTATAGATGTAATCCTGAAGCGGAATCTTCGGATCTTTGGAATCAAGCTGAAATGGATTCTTGCCCTCAGCTGCCAGGGCCGGATTGAACCGGTAGAGCGGCCAATAACCGGACTCGACTGCCAACTTCTGCTGTGTCATACCCTTCGCCATGTCGATGCCATGCGCGATGCATTGGCTGTAAGCGATGATCAGCGACGGCCCGGGGTGCGCTTCCGCTTCGAGAAACACCTTGACCGTCTGCACGTCGTTGGCGCCCATCGCGATTTGGGCGATGTAGACGTTGCCATATCGCATCGCGGTCATGCCGAGATCTTTCTTGATCGTCGGCTTGCCGCCGGCGGCGAACTTGGCGACCGCACCGAGCGGCGTCGCCTTCGAGGCCTGACCGCCGGTGTTGGAATAAACTTCCGTGTCCAGCACCAGGATGTTGACGTCCTGCCCACTCGCCAGCACGTGGTCCAGGCCGCCGTAACCAATGTCATAGGCCCAACCATCGCCGCCGACAATCCAAACACTCTTCTTAACCAGAGCGTCGGCAACGCAGAACAGATCCCGAGCCTCGGCGTCAGTACGGCCGTTCAGTTTGGCTTTCAATTGCGTAACCAGTTCGCGCGTCGCATTGATTCCCTCCTGCGTTTCCTGGTTCGCATTGATGAGTCCGCTCGTGAGCTCGTCGCCGATCGTTTCGCGGAATCGTTCGACTAAATTCTTTGCATAAGCCTGTTGATGATCGAACGACAGGCGCATACCCAGGCCGAATTCCGCGTTGTCCTCGAAAAGCGAATTGCTCCACGCCGGCCCGCGGCCTTCGGGATTAATCGTGTAGGGCGTGGTGGGCAGGTTCCCACCGTAGATACTCGAACAGCCCGTCGCGTTCGCGATGATGGCGCGATCGCCGAAGAGCTGGGTCATCAACTTGATATAAGGCGTCTCGCCGCAGCCCGAGCAGGCGCCGGAAAATTCAAACAGTGGTTGCAGCAGCTGAATGTCTTTGATGTTCCTGAAGGTCAGATTGCCATTGCGATGAATCTCAGGCAGCTTCAGGAAGTAATCCCAGTTCACGCGCTCGCTGTCGCGCAGCGGCAACTGCGGCTTCATGTTCAACGCTTTGCGCGAGACGTTGCTCTTGTCTTTGGCGGGACAAACTTCGACGCACAGCTGACAGCCGGTGCAATCTTCAACGGCCACCTGAATCGTGTAGAGATGATCGGGAAGCTCGCGCCATTTGGCCGGCATGGTTTTAAAGCCGGCGGGCGCGTTGGCGAGATCTTCCTGCTTACAAACTTTCGCGCGAATGGTCGCGTGCGGACAAACCAGCATGCACTTGCCGCATTCGATACAAAGATCGGGTTCCCAGACCGGAACCTCCTGAGCGATATTGCGCTTTTCCCATTGGGCTGTGGCCACGGGATAAGTACCGTCGACGGGAAAGGCGCTGACCGGAAGCAGGTCCCCCCGGCCGCCGAGTATCTCCATCGTAACCTGGCGCACAAACTCGGGCATTTCGCCCTCTGGGAGAGGTGAGGGTACAGCGGGGGTAAGCTCCGCTCCCTGGGGAGAGAGGAATTCCGGCACGGCAATCTCGTGCAGATGCTCGAGCGCCGCATCGACCGCCGCGAAGTTCTGGCGCACGACCGGCTCGCCGCGTTTGCCATAGGTCTTTCTGATCGATTCCTTAATCTTCACAATCGCTTCATCGCGCGGGATGACGCCGCTGATCGCAAAGAAGCACGTCTGCATGATCGTGTTGGTGCGATTGCCGAGCTGATTCTGTTTCGCGACTACGTACGCATTGATGGAAAAGACTTTGATCTTCTTTGCGATGATCGTGTCCTGAACTGGCCGCGGCAGCCGCTCCCATACTTCAGCCGGCTCATATGGGCTGTTCAGCAACAGCGTCGCGCCGTCTTGGGCCGCATCGAGGATTTGATAACGCTCAAGGAAGTTGAATTGGTGAACCGCGATGAAATTCGCGCGCTGAATCAGGTAAGTGCTCTTGATTGGGTTGGGTCCAAAGCGCAGGTGCGAAACAGTCATCGCGCCTGATTTCTTTGAATCGTAGACAAAATAACCTTGCGCGTAATTCGGCGTTTCTTCGCCGATGATTTTGATCGAGTTTTTGTTCGCGCTGACAGTTCCGTCGGCGCCGAGTCCCCAGAACAAAGCGCGTACTTGATCGCCGGCTTCGGTGGTGAAGTTCGGATCAAACGGCAGACTGTTGTTTGTGACATCGTCGACAATGCCCACGCTGAAATGGTTCTTCGGATCGGTACTGGTCATCTCGTCAAAGACGCTCTTGACCATCGCGGGCGTGAATTCCTTCGAGCCGAGTCCATAGCGACCGCCGATGACTCGAGGAAAGGATAAAGGCACGGGTTCCTGATTCATCCTTCCGCCTTGATCCTTCATACCTTCATGCAAAGCCGTGATCACGTCCTGGTAGAGCGGCTCGCCGGCAGCGCCGGGTTCTTTGGTGCGATCGAGCACGGCGATCGTCTTTACTGATACCGGTAGAGCGCCGAGGAAGTGCTCGACTGAAAAGGGCCGGTAGAGTCGCACTTTCAACAAACCAACTCTTTCCCCGGCGGTAACCAGCGCGTTGACGGTTTCTTCCGCGGCTTCGCACCCGGAACCCATCATCACGATCACGCGCTCGGCGTCAGGTGCACCCACGTAATCGAACAAACGATAATTCCGCCCTACGACTTCGCCGAATCTCTTCATTACGCGATCGACGATCTCCGGCGTCGCGGAATAAAAGGAGTTCGCGCGCTCGCGCGATTGGAAGAACACATCCGGATTCTGGGCGGTGCCGCGCATGACCGGGCGGTCCGGAGTCAGTCCGCGCCGGCGATGGGCACGCACCAGCTCTTCGTCAATCATTGCGCGAATCTGTTCATCGGTGAGTTCTTCGATCTTCATCACTTCATGCGAGGTGCGGAAACCGTCGAACGCATGAACAAACGGCACCCGAGATTCCAGGGTGGCTGCCTGGGCGATCAAGGCAAAGTCCATCACTTCCTGAATCGAGTTCGAAAAAAGCATTCCCCATCCGGTCGAACGGGTGGCCATGACGTCGCTGTGGTCGCCAAAGATCGAAAGCGCGTGGGTGGCCACCGATCGCGCGGCTATATGAAACACAGTACTGGTCTGTTCGCCTGCGATCTTGAACATGTTGGGGATCATCAAGAGCAGGCCCTGGCTGGCGGTGAACGTCGTGGTGAGCGCGCCCGTTTGCAGAGAACCGTGGACTGTTCCCGCCGCGCCGCCCTCAGATTGCAGTTCGCGCACGATGGGCGTCATCCCCCAAATGTTCTTCTTACCCTTGGCGGCCCACTCGTCGGACGATTCGCCCATCGGCGAGGAAGGTGTGATCGGATAGATTGCGATGACTTCGTTCGTTTTATAGGCGACGAGGGCAGCGGCTTCGTTGCCGTCGATGGTGACCATGCGGTTGGCCATGATTAAACGTGCACCTCCGAAAAATTATTCCTGGATAGAAGCCAGGCGATTAAAAACAGCAATGCTGGCGAAGCAAAGATGAAGAACCAGGGGCCGTGAATGTTACTTGCCATGAGCCAGCCGAAGACGAGATAGAACGTGGCGAGGCTGCCAAGCGAAATAGCGGCGCCAAACGCTTCTTTCCACCACGCCACAATTAAGCCAATCACAACACCGGCCGGGAAAAACGCCAGGCCGACCCACTCTCTGGGCCGTACGGCCGACGGCTTGAAGGGTTCGGCAAGAAAGAACATGGCTATGATTCCAACGCTTACCAAGCTCATCAATCGGGCGAGCCAGCGGAAACTCAATTCAGTGATGCGAAGCTTGGATTGCATAACTACGACCTCCTTTCATGGCGACAGAACTTCTGCTTACAAAAAGAGCCGCAGGCGGCCCCTCCCACTGAACCGCCTGCGGCGTAACAAGGAAGCTTTCGGTCTAATCCCTGAGGGATCGATTAGTTGACCTTCACGTTTATTTGCTTGGGTCTCGCTTCCTCGTTTTTCGGCAGCGTTATTGTGAGCACGCCATCTCGGAATTCGGCGTTTATCTTTGCAGCGTTGACGTACAAGGGAACATTAAAGCTGCGCATGAACTCACCATAATGCCGCTCGACGCGATGATAGTTTTCGCGGTCCGTTTTCTCTTCAAACTTGCGCTCACCACGCAAGGTGAGCACGTTCTGCTCCAGTTTCACTTCCACGTCTTCCTTCTTGACCTCTGGCAACTCGAACTTCATCACCAGTTCCTTGTCGGTCTCGAAGATATCGCACGGCGGGACCCATGCTTTCATCGGCCACTCTTCACCAAACATCGGCCGCAGCATTGGATCCATGCGATGTGGGAAAAGGCGGAACGGATCGAGATGCATGAAATCTTTTACGGGGGTCAGGAAATTCCCTGTGTTCATGATCAGTTCTCCTTTCCATCGGTACGCCGGCCTCGCGTCCTGCCGGCACGGCAAAGCGTGCGTACCCTGTTCGGCGCCCACGCGCGCTCCTCAGTCAACATTTTGCCAAAAGTCCTTGGACTGTTCGGCTTCGAGCTGGCTGATCTTCCCTTGCAGCCAACCCCTAACGACGCTTTGCGTCCTGGATTCGTCGCCTTTCATTTCGAGCTCTTCAATCGTGATGCCGGCTTCATTCAGGGGGATGAAATGGCAAGGCACAGGTTGCGAGCGATCTTCAGGATCAACGAAGTCCAGCAGATGACATTCAGAGCACGGGTGGGCGCGATAGGGATACCCGTAGTTCAGACAACTCAGAGAGTCCTGGAAGACGGACTTTGGTAACCAAGGCGCACGGACCGAACGTCCATACCCGCCCTCCTCGATGAAAGATAATTCCTGTTTGAGCAGTTCGAGAATGTCGCGATCATCTTTAGCCATGTCAAAGTCCCTCCGTTTCTCCCTGTGATGTTTCGAGCAGCAAGCCGCTGCTCTTTTGAGCTATGAAATCCCGGAGACTGCCCACAGCAACCGATATGCCGGTAGAAAATCCGCGCATTAGTGATGCAGAGCACTCAGCGGTCAAAGATTCCGTGAGGAAACTTCCGCACAGCTTGAGCGAAAACTCCCACTGGCCACCTCCAATTGTTGAAAAATCAAAACAAAGTCCGAACAAAAGGCAGTCGGCACGTCTGTTGCTGAAACCGGCTTGCTTAATAGGAGCGAGCTGTCGGTAGCTCGTAGCAGCAAGAGTGGAGAAGAAGTCGAAATGAACGTAGCCGCCAGAGCCGTCACCGGCACCACCATCCCGGCCCGTCCGCCGATGCGAGTTTTGCCATTTAGCTCCCCATTACGTGCCATCCCCGGAATCGATCGTGTCAGTCGCAGCAGGATTTATCCGCGCGGCGCCGTCGTGTTTCATGAGGGTAACGTGGCGCGCGGGGTTTATGTGCTTTCGTCAGGACGCGCGAAGGTTTCCATCTCGTCAGCCGACGGAAAGAAATTGATTATTCGCATCGCGCGCGCGGGCGACATTCTCGGACTCTACGCGGGTCTGACCGGCCGTCCCTTCGAAGCTACGGCGGAAATGGTGGAGGGCGGCCGCGTGGATTTCATTTCGCGAGCTGACCTCTTGAATCTAATGGGGCAGCAACAAACCGTTGACCTGGTCGAAATGTTCAGCCGGCAATTCAGCGAGTTTGTTGATAACACCCGCATGCTCTTGTTATCTGAGTCAGCTTTGGAAAAGCTGGCTCGTTTAATCGTCAGATGGGGTCGTGATTTTGGCGAGCGCACCAGCGAAGGAATTCGGGTCAAAGTCCTGCTGACCCAGGAAGAGATCGCGCAAATTATTGGCGCATCAAGAGAGACGGTGACCCGCCTCTTCAGCGCGTTGAAGCGTGACGAGATCATCCGCGTCAACAGGGATTCGATGTGGATTCGCGACAGCGAAGCGCTGGCCGCTATAGCGCAACTTACACCCTGATATTTTTGTTAAGGGCCGTGATGCACATCACGGAATGCAACTGTCAGAAGTACTACGGTGAGAAGGCTAGACCCGGCTTTATCATTTAAGGCTCGCCTGCGAGCATCGCAAACGTAACGTTTTCTCAAAAGAAATAAAGGAGGCTCCAAGTGAGACTCGCAAAATCAATCAAAACACTGGTCGTTCTGGGCTCAGTCGTTGCTGCAATTCTGTGGTTTACCGGCACCAGGAGCTCACAAGCGGTCAGCCGCTCGGCGAAGGACGACAAACCGGGTGCCAACGAATATGTCGGCAGCGACACCTGCGCGGCCTGTCACGAAGATACCTTCAAGGCGTATTCGCACACCGCCCATGCGGCGCTCACCAAGCTGAGCAGCTGGAAAGACAAAACGACCGGATGTGAATCATGCCACGGGCCGGGCAAGGCCCACGTCGACGGCAACGGCGACAAGACAAAGATCATTACCTTTTCGAACAAGAACTCGAAGGAGATTTCCGAGACTTGTTTGAGTTGCCATGCCGGTAAGGAAGAGCGCAACAACTTTCGCCGCGGTGAGCACTGGCGCAACGACATTGGTTGCACTGACTGCCACTCGCCGCACGCCGATAAGGTAGGTCGCAACGTTGCCAGTTCGAACATGTTTCCGACCACGGCGAACGCTGAGAAGCCTGGGTTCTCAACCGTGCGGATGTTGAAGGCAAACGATCCGCAACTTTGCACCAGCTGCCACAACGAGGTGAAGCCGCAATTCACAGCCCCCTTCCATCACAAAGTTTTGGAAGGCGCAATGCGCTGCAGCGACTGTCATAACCCTCACGGCGGATTTGAGACGAGACAAACCAGGTTGGCGACAGGAGCAGATGCTGCATGCATCAAGTGCCATGCAGACAAGCAGGGACCGTTTACGTTCGAACACGCGCCGGTCAAGACCGAAGGTTGCACGTCCTGTCACACACCACATGGTTCGCCTAACGCGCGGTTGCTGAAGTACAGCGCGGTGAACCAACTGTGCCTGACTTGTCACAGCGTTGCGCATGACGTTGGCGCGGTGGAACCGTCGGGTCCACAGCATAATCAAAACGCGCAATACAACAATTGCACGGCGTGTCATGTGAAGATTCATGGCTCACGCACGAGCCCGGTGTTCTTCAGATAGATGACCATTTCGCGGTGCGCAGAATGGCGCGCCGCTGCGGGCGGGCGTACGCCGCCGTTGAAAGAAAGTTCTTAGCCATAGGATGGACGGTATGAAAACCAACACTACAAAGCTGCTGCGCATTTTGTCGGGAGTGGCATTAGGGACAGCGTTGATGGCAAGTGTCGTCATGGCCCAGGAATCGGTTGCGACAAACACCAACAAGCAATCGGCTGATGGAAAGAACGACAAGACCGCGGCAAAGACTGCGACAAAGACGACGGACAAGAAGACGGCCAACACTACCGACAAAGAACCCACCTCGCAAACTGTCGGCGACGATGCTGGCAACTACAAAGTGGTGGGGGCGATCGAGTTCGGTTATCGGGGTCAACGTGTCGACGGCGATGTAAACAAATTCAAGAGCGACCTGAATTACAAGGCCGGTCCCAGACTGTTCGACAGTAGCTTTCTGATGAAGTCGAAAGACGGCAAGGGCGGTGGTCTGTTCGACACGTTGATGGTGACGTCAACCGGCTGGGGTGCTGATCCGCAGGGCAACATGCGCATCAGCGTCGAAAACCCAAAATGGTATCGCTTCGACGGCCAGTATCGCCGCTTCAAGTATTATCGCTTCCTCAACAACATCGCGAATCCGACCTGGCTGTTCACCCCAAATCCACTTCCGTCAAACCCGGTGACCGGACTGCACGGCTTCAACACGCGCACTGAGCTGGGCGACTTTGATCTGACGATACTGCCGAAGAACGAGATGATTCGCTTTAACGTCGGCTATTCGCCGGAGCGGTATGATGGCCCCTCGTACACCAACTATCACAACGGGGGCAATGATTTTTGGCTGCTCAATAATTTGAAATCGCGAGCTGACGACTGGCGCATCGGTGCGGACGGAAGGTTCAGCATTGTTGATTGGACATTCGTCCAGGGGTTCCGCCGCTTCCGTGATGACAGTGTGATTCCTGCGGGCATCGGGCTGAACCAGAATGCGCTCACGTCAGTGGCGCAACTTAGCAGCTTCCTCCGGCAGGAGCCGACCCGAGGAAGCGTCGACTACACGCGCTTCAGTATCCACTCGTTAATTAACAATAAATTGGATATTACCGGGCGCGGCATTTACAGTCGCTCGAGTGCGAATTCCACCTATTTCGAAAATTTCGCGGGTCGGAATTTCAATTTCAGAATAACCGGGTGGCCACCGACACCACCCGCCGCACAACCGAATACGACGAACCCGAGTACTTATACAATTACCGGCGACGTCAAACGGCCCAGCCACGTGGTCGACTTTGGCATCACTTATCTTGCCGGCGACAAATTCCGAATCTCGAATACGTTCCACGAGGAAGCTTTCTTTATCAACGGCCTGGACCGGTTCACTAACTTTTTCTCCATCACGCGTCCGATCACTGGCGGCAGCCGCACAGATACCTTTGGAGTCAACGCCGTGCCGGAAACCAAGCAGACGCATTACAGCAAGTACCAGGACACGGTCGAAGGCGACTATCAATTCAACCGCAACTACTCGGTGCACTTTGGCTACCGCTTCGGCCATCGCCATGACATCGTGCAGGAGTTGGGTTTTGCCATCAATTCAAACGCTCCGGCGGCGATCACTGATCCGACGGCCGAGATTGAAGAGAACAACACGCATGCCTTCTTCGGTGGCTTCAAAGCGCGGTTTACGAAGAATTGGAACGTCTACTTTGATGCCGAGCATGGGACCGCTGACAACGTCTTCACGCGCATAGGTAATTACAACTACACCAATGTTCGCGCGAAGAGCCGGTACAGCCCGAACCGAAAGCTTAACTTCAACGCGGGCCTAATCATTCGAAATAACGCCAACCCGTCAGAAATCGCCGGCGTTTCCACCACCGATTTCGGAGTGGATCTCAAAACGCGCGTCTTCACCTCATCGATTGACTGGCTGCCAACCTCGCGCATGACCGTGAACTTCGGATACAACTACAACTGGGTGAACAGCGACGCGACCATCGATTACTACTACCAGGTGCCACCCGCCGCGAGTGTCTTCCATCACTTTGGTCATGCGCTTTATTTCCAAAGAAACAACTATTTCTTTGCAGATGTGACGACACGGCTCAATCGTCGCATGACGTTGTACACTTCGTACCACATCAACAAGGACAACGGCCAAGGCAATCAACTGTCTAACCCAGCAGGCGGAACGCCAGTCGCCGGCGGTGTTATCCCGCCGGGCGGACCCGCGGCGGTGATAGCGAATCTCGGGGGCACGCTGATCACTTCATATCCGATGAATTACCAAACACCGGAAGCACGTTTAGCAATCATGCTGAACCGCCACCTGGATTGGAATTTGGGATACCAGTACTTTGCTTATAACGAAAACCAGTTCCTGAACACATTCCCCGGCAGCCCGCGGGCACAGAACTATCACGCGCACCTGCCGTACATGTCGCTGCGGTTCTATATCGGCCGCAAGGAATAGTTACCGCACCCGATGTGAGTGGTCGTCAAACTCCAGCCCGGATTTCGAACCGCGGCTGGAGTTTGTTTATGCGGTGGATTGCATGAACCGATTAATATCGAGCCCTGCGCCATGTTTGTGTTGTTCTTCGGCGTCGCGACCCTGCAGGCTTTTCAGACGGGCGACTGAAAACGTCGGATGTTCCTTGGCGATGGGCAGCGGATTTCTCTTGGCAGATAGCCTAAGAAAGCGTATATAAGCTCGAACAATTTCGTACGTGGGTGTCACGAGTGGCCAGAAGCTTCGAGAGTCAAAACCGATTCACGCCTGAATCAGCACCGCCAACACGCCGCAGTTTCCTGGATTACCTGCTCGGCAGCACCGCGGTTGCCACCCTAGCCGCTATTGTCTATCCGGTTATCCGATTCATGTCCCCGCCACAAATAGTTGAATCGACGGAAAACTCTGTCGTCGCGGCCAAGGAGAGTGAGGTGCCGGTCAACTCAGGAAAGATCTTCAAGTTCGGCAACAAACCCGGCATCCTGGTCCACACGGCCCAGGGAGAGTTCAAAGCGTTTTCCGCCGTGTGTACGCACCTGGAATGCATCGTTCAATATCGCGACGATACGAAACAGATTTGGTGCGCTTGTCACAATGGGCAATACAACTTGAGTGGCAAGAACATTGGCGGCCCGCCACCTCGGCCGCTGGAAGAATATAAGGTAAACACGCGCGGCGATGACGTGGTCGTCACGCGAGGATGAGCATAAATCACCGAAGGACACAGAGACAGACAAATCGATTTGTGACTGGCGAAGCGGACCGTTCTCTTCGATAGTCGCAATTAGTTGCGAAGTGGTCAGATGCAATAGTAGCGGAGCGTCTGGCTCGGTGTCCGGTGCGGTCAATTCGAATAACTTGCTGTCGTGAGAATCGAATCCCTGAAGAACTGGCTTGACGAGCGTCTGTCAATCAGCGCGGTCGCGGCCATGGCCCAAAAGAAGGAAGTACCGCTGCATCGCCATTCGATCTGGTACTACTTCGGCGGCATGACGCTGTTTCTGTTCGCCGTCCAGGTGGCCACGGGCATCCTGCTCCTGCTTTACTATCGCCCCAGTTCTGAGAACGCTTTTGAGAGCGTCCAATTCATCATCACTGAAGTGAAGTTTGGCTGGCTAATCAGGTCGATTCATAGCTGGTCGGCGAACCTGATGATCGCCACGCTGTTCATACACATGTTCAGCGTTTTCTTCCTGCGCGCGTACTACCCGCCGCGCGAAATCACCTGGCTAAGCGGCGCGGCCCTGCTCTTTATCGTGATCTGTTTTGGGTTTAG
>JBKPEE010000023.1:0-43360 GCA_046728235.1 Acidobacteriota bacterium | reverse complement strand
GCGACAAAATGAAGGAGCGGGAGTCGCATCAGCGCGCAACCAACTTCCATCAAACCCGGCGAGCGAATAGTCGCCAGCACGCGCCGCATCCAAAGCCGCGAAACGAATCGCGCGCGAAACAGTTCGCCCGAATAGGCCGCGAGTGCTTCGTGTTTTCCGCGACGCAAATAGTCGACGATTACCTCGGCCGCGTACTGTGACAGACGCATGCAGGGGTCCAATCCGCCCGCCGTGAGCGGCGATACTGCTCCGGCAGCGTCTCCGAGTAACAATCCTTCCGAACTCGCAATGCGGCGCAGGACACCGCCCACGGGAATTCGGCCGCCCCGCCGCTCGACTACTCGCGCCCGGCTGAGATCAAGAATGCCGGCCAGACTGGCACGGAATGCCAACAACGCGGCGATAGGATCGAACCTTTCCGGATAGCCTCCCACGCCGACGTGCACCTGCTCGCCGTCATGCACTGCCCAGGCAAGGTAACCCGGCGCGAGTCGCGGATCGAGGAAACAATGGAATCGTGGCGGACCAGCAAGCGGAACGTCCTCGAGCACCTCTTCCAAACCGACAATCCATTCTCTGTTTTCATCCAGTTGCAGCGCCGACGCGACGCGCGACCCGGCGCCGTCAGCACCGACCAGATAACGAGTCTCGAGACAAACTGGTGTGTGCTGTTGTTTGAGTTTCAGCAGCGAGTGATTGTTCAATCTCCTGCTGTATCCGATAAACTGCGTCGCCGGCATCCACTCCACCCCGGCCCGAATTGCGTGATCGAGAAATCGTTGGTAAAGCAGGCCCATGCGTCCGACCCGAAATTCGTCATGACAGCTGTGCAATTCAACCTGGCGCCGCGCAGGTGAATACAGCGTCACATCACGCACGGCCGGACCAAGACAATCAGCCGGCAAAGAAAAATCTTCCAGCGTCCGCCGGACAAAGATGCCCGTCGTATGTACGGCTTGAGTCAGCGAAGCCTTTCGATCAAGCAACAAGACATGAAGATCATTCTCCGCCAGAAGTCGCGAGACTTGCAGGCCCGCCAGCCCGGCGCCCACGATGACGACGTCGTAGCTTTTCATTGGTAAGCCTCGCTGAGGACTTCCATAATCGATGCTGACCTGTCCCTTCGCACGAGACTGCAAGGACCATTAAGCCTGCGTCGTCGCGGGAGTTGGATTTGGCGGAAGTTCGGGCGCCGGTGGGCGGGGCGCAAACTTCTCACTCCAGCGAATCTTACCGGTGGCTTGCATCACCACGAACAGCGTCGTGATCGAGCCGATTGTGATCGCCAGTCCGGTAAAACCTTTGAGGAAAAAGGCGTACGAAAATGCCACCAGGTAAATAAACTGGGCCAACGCGGCTTCGCGCGTGGCGAAGCGCGTCCCGACGACGAGCCGTAAGTACGAGATCACCAGAAAGATCGAAACGCCAGAGCAAATCGCAAACGCCAGATGAATCGAGACATGATCGACCAGATAGGCCAGCAGCAAATGAAAAGAGAAGAATGCCGCCGCCAGAAAAAAGTAGTTCATCGGATGCAGCTCGATCCCCCGCATGGTGGTGATGATCAGCATCAGGAAGAAAAAGAAGAAAAGCGAAACCGGGGCAAAAAAACTGATACGCCCGGCCAGCGGACCCGGCTGTAACTTCTCCGGCATTGTCATGGCGATTTGGTATCCGGAAACCAGGTTCTTGTAGTCCCAGTCCAGCGTCCAGCCGCCGACATTCTCGGTCTTTCTGGTCGGGGACAGCGTGTTATCCGGGAAATCGATGTCCTTGAAATTCGTGGTCATCCGGAGCGAGAACTCGCGCACCTGCGCCACGTCTCCGGCCGATTGACCGCCTTCGTTCGTCGCTTTGCCGGCAAAGCTGTAACGCCAATCGTTCAATCCCTGTGATTTATAAGCGACGTTCAACACTGCCGCGCTCCTGGCTTTCACCGCGACGATTCCGCTCGCGCTGTTCTTTCCGTTAGTCAGCGGGACAGCCGAGCCGTCAACGGTAAAGACCAGATCGTCGTAAATCGCTTGCGCCGTAGGAAAGTCGAGTCGAAAGCTGACGTTTCGATCTTTGTCAGTCGGATTGCGAAACGTGTAGGCGCCGTCAAAGGCGACTTTGTAGGTGCTATACCACAGCAAGCCTTTCTGACGGTGTTCCAGATTCAAGTCGACATTGACGTGACTGCTCTCGAGCGGCAATTGCGTCGTTACCGTCTCTTGCGTGATAGTCTCGATCGACTTGCCGTTTTCCGTCTTGGTTTCCTTTTTCGGCACCTGCTCATCGAACGAGGCTCCGGGCGGCGATTGACTTTGTGGCGCGCCCCACGTCGATTCCACCCGGCTGTCTGAAAAGCTTCCCGAGTCATAAGTGCGCTGAAAGATGGTGGCGCCCAGAATCGCCCAGGCGACGGTGGTGCATAGGAATATGAACGTGATGGCGGCAATACGTTTAATCATGGATGTTTTCTCCGGAAGAGCCGGGCGGTTGATTGGGAATTGGATTTCCTGAAACATGAGATGAATTGAATGTGCTGGATTTTCCAATCGAAACTGCCTTATCGCCAATGTGGTTTGCCACAGCTAGCAGCTGTGTTGACCCTGTGCGGTCAGATCTGAAATCTTGTTTTCCCGTGCAGCAGACTGTTTTCATGTCCAATTAAGAAACGCGTTTCCCAGGCACTTTCATTAAGCAGCAGCGTGACCGCCTTTCTTTCCGCCGGCAAATAGAACGCTAGGTCAGTCGTATAAGACTCGCCCGGACGCAGCGGTGTGGTCAGCGGCGTGCCTGATTGCGCCACTGGTCGATACCTGTTGCCCTGCTCGTCTACCAGCGCCAGCGCGCGAGGGTTTGGATACAGCAAACCATTTCCACGCCATGGCGCGATGGTAGTTTCATCAAAACGCGTCTTGATGGTGATTATGGTCTGGTACGTGCCCTGGGCGTTTGCCTGCGCTGGTTGACGGTTGACGACGGAATAGGCCAGATGACAATCGAGTTCGCAGAAATGCTTTTCTTCGCCCCGGGCGAGCAGTTTGTCGTGGCTGACGATTGAAAAGATGAGCATGATAACCAGATAGAGACCGCCGATCATGACCATCGCCAGAAAAACCGCGCGGGCGCGCATTCGCTTTCGCACGATCAGCGATTCCAGCAGTACCAGCGCACTAATGAAAAGCAGGCCGCCGGTCCCCAACAGCGCGAGCGCGCCAATCGGCGCGGCCAGATTAACGTTGGTGTACATTCAACCCTCCGCAGGAAATTATTTCCAGCCATCGTGATAAAGGACTTTATGCTGCAAAGTCGCCAGTCAAAAAAAACCACTCACGACTTTCTCATCCGGCTGATCAGGGCCTCCATATGATCCAGGTATCGCTCCAGCGCGCGCCGGCCGTTGCTGGTCAAACGGTACTCAGTCTTTGGCATTCGGCCGGCGAACGACTTGACACAACTGATGTAGCCGGCATCCTCCAGCTTGCGTGCATGGACGCTAAGGTTGCCGTCGGTTGTCTTTACCAGATGCTTAAGTTCGCCAAAGGTCAGCGATTCATTCGCCGCCAGCGCGCTGATAATACCCAGGCGCAGCCGCTCGTGAATCATGCGATCAATCTCGTGCGCATTGTGCGGCGCGCCACCATGAACGCCGCGGAGCTTTTGCTTCTCGGCCTGGCCTTTATGAGCTTCGCGCTTAACCGTTGCGTGTCTAGCCACCGTATCTCCTTGCGATAATGGTTCCGAAAATTATGTGCAAGCCGCCGAACCCAAAGGCCATCAACCAGTTGCCGAATGGGCTGGGCACAAATAAGGCGGCCGCGCCGAGCAGCATAAAACAGACACCCATTACGGGCACGATGCTCACGGAAAACATTCCGCCGGTCACGACGCCGGTGCCGTAGAGCAATAACCACATCCCCGGAATAACCTTCACCATACCAGCGCGAAACAGCACCACAGTCAACAAAGCGCCGACGACCATCGGCGGCGAAAGACTGAAAACAACTTTGCGGCCCAGTCCCGACAGCAGCGGCACATTCAACTTGCGCGCTTTGCGATCCATTAACCAGCCTGCGATCAGCAAAGAAATGATTGCTTCCGCCAGCCACACACCCAGCCAGGCGCGCGGGGTTGCTTGATGCGCCGCCACATATGTGGCAGCCATGGCGGTCACGCCAATTGCCACCTGGCCCCAACCCGGAACCGCGGTAAACGCCGAGGCGCGCTCCATGGTCTCGCGGATGTAGCGCAAGTTGTCCATGGCGCGATCGTGGAGGGCCGGGGGTCCGGCTTGATGGCGGAGTGCGGGCATGACGCTATACCATAGATCGCGGGTTCTGTTCTGTCAAGTACTTTGCACTGCAAAGAACGTGCGGCTGCGATCCTTGAAATCACATCACCGAAGAAGCACGGAGAAAGACCGGACTAGTGTTTGTTCCTGTGAATTCGTGGATCAGTTGTCAAGGGCTTTGCCTCAGAGTCTATGCACTGAACGCATGGAGCTGGACTGCTGTGTCGCCGCGTAGCGGCGAATTGAATTTAGCCCGGCCTTTTCAAGGCCGGGACTAGTGACATCAGAGGATGCGCGTCGCTTTAGCGACGCTTGAACACACGATTTTCATGCGTCGCTAACGCGACGCCGTTTCGATTTTCGGTCCGTGACCGGGCCTTGAAAGGCCCGGCTAGACTCACTTGCCGCGACGCGGCTGAAAATCAACATTGGGTCGCGAAGGCTTTTGAGGCAAAGCTGTTGGCAAGGTACTTAAGGATTTCTGGGGCATCCGTCGTTTAGGGAGCCAGCACGACCTTACCGATATTCTTTCGCGCCTCAATGTAGAGGTGCGCCTCACGGATTTGATCGAAAGGAAAGACGCGGTCGACGTGTGGGCGGATCCATCCCTCGTCCACTCCGCGCATAATCTCGCGGGTCCAGGCGGCAACCTTTTCGCCTTCGCCCCACATGTGACCGAGGTTGAGGCCGAAGACACCTTTATTGCGGTTCATTAAGCCGAGCGGATTGAATCTCGGCATCAACAGAATCGCTTTCAGCGCCCGGATTTTGCCGCTCAGACCCGAGGCGGAAGCGACTGACATTCCGAATACGCCCATGCGGCCCGTAGCCCGCAGGGCCTGGTAACTCTGCTTCCAGCTCTTGCCGCCCAGCGGGTCGATCACCAGCTCCACGCCGCGACCTTCGGTGAGTTCTTTCAATACCGGCAGCCAATCCTTTTTCCGGTAATCGATTGGGTGATCGAGGCCGCGCTCACGCAGAAACTCGTGCTTACCTTCGCTGGCGGTGCCGAACGTCCTGGCCCCGATGTGCTTCGCAATATCAAGCGCTGCCAGGCCAACACCTCCACCAGCATTGTGAATCAACACCGCTTCATCTTTTTGTAATCCTCCCATGGTGACGAGTAGCGCCCAGGCGGTGAGATAGTTAACTGGAATTGCCGCGGCCTGTTCGAAGGTGAGATTGTCGGGTTTGTCGAATACCTGGAATGCGGGAACCACAACCAGTTCCGCCTGGCCTCCGAACCGCGTCATCGCGATTACGGGGTGGCCGATAGTGCTTTGATCGACACGGTCACCAGCAGCTTCAATAATACCGGCGATTTCATACCCCATCACGCAAGGCTTGGGTGGTCCATCGGGATACAGACCTTGACGCGCCAGAATGTCGGCGAAATTCAAGCCGGCTGCCTTAACGCGAATGAGCACTTGTCCGGCTTTTGGCTGAGGATCGGGACGCTGCTCGACTTTCAGGACAGAGACGTCGCCGTTCCGAGTGGTTACGATTGCTCGCATCTGAAGAAGTCACCTTCAGCCATTAGGTAAGACCCAAGTAGCCGAAAAAGGCGTAAAGGTAACTACCTCTACGCCTTCAACAACCGCTGTCAACAGCCACAGACTCAAGTCTATGCTACGACGGTGCGCTACGACTGCTCGGCCGCCTTTGTCTGCTTGTTAGGCTGCGGCACTACTCGCAGGTATGGCTTGATCGTTTTCCAGCCACCCGGAAACTTTTCCTTCGCCGCTTCATCGTTGAGTGTCGGCACGATGATTACGTCGTCGCCGTCCTTCCAGTTCGCCGGCGTCGCCACACTGTAGTTCGCCGTGAGCTGAATTGAATCAATCACGCGCAGGATTTCGTCAAAGTTGCGACCCGTAGCCATCGGATAGACAATCATCAGCTTGATCTTCTTGTCGGGCCCAATGACGAACACATTTCGCACAGTCAGGTTATCGGCCGCGGTCCGTCCTTCGGATGTTCCGGCGGTCGTGGCCGGCAGCATGTCGTAAAGCTTTGCCACGTTCAGATCTGTATCGCCAATCACAGGGTAATTTGGTGCGTGACCGGTGGCGTCCTGGATATCGTTCGACCATCGCGTGTGGTCTGCAACCGGATCCACACTGAGCCCGATAACCTTCACGTTGCGCTGGTCGAATTCAGGCTTGATACTGGCCATGTAACCCAGTTCGGTGGTGCAAACCGGAGTGAAATCTTTTGGGTGTGAAAACAGGACTCCCCAACTGTCGCCCAGCCACTCGTGAAAATCGATTGGACCTTGCGTGGTCTCGGCCTTAAAGTTCGGTGCGGTGTCTCCTAAACGTAATGCCATGATGAAACTCCTTTTAGAAAGTGAGTCGGGCCTAAGTCCTGAGAGACTCAGTCCGATTTTTGCTCATAATTTGGTTGCCAGCTTGTCGAGGTTTTTATAACTAAACGAACGGCAAGTCAAGGTCAAGCCAAGCGGGGACGACTGACTATCGAGCGCATGCGGCGCACGTTCCAAGTCTGTGACAACTCGGGTCAATGCCACCCAGTTCAACCGTGGCGGTGACGTTTTTGCAATCCTGACCCTCAAGATCAACCTCAATAGTTGCTGTGCCCTGGCCAACCATGATTTTCCCTTTATCGACCGTCCAGTTGTAGGTAATCTCCTTCGACTTACCGCCAGTCACATTTGCTTTGAATTTAATCGTCTTGCCTGATTCAACCGCTTCGGGACACGTAACGGTAAGCGTTGGACAAACCGGGTTGGGATCCTGGAGCCATCGATTTGTGCAGAACGAAACAGCGAGGAGGAGCAACATCAGGAGAAGGCGATTCATAATGGCCTCCGAGTTAACCGTCGCAAGAATCAGCGACCGACGATGGCGATCTTATTCTTGTCAGCCAGGGCTATCATCTCCGCGCGGTCAAACATTAGCGTCTTTCCGGCGCTGACGCAAAGACAGGTGGCGCCGGCGGCAACCATCGTTTCGATGGTAGGAATCCCCACCACCGGAACATCAAAACGCATGTCCTGATCGGGCTTGGCAATCTTCACTACCGTCAGTCGGCCGCGCACCAGTTCGCCGGCGCGGCGAATAACGGCGTCGGTCCCTTCCATGGCTTCAATCGCCACACAGGCGCGGTCACGCACCACTATGGTCTGACCCAAATCAAGTCGCGCGATTTCTTTGGCAACTTCGATTCCGTACTCAATATCACTTTGTTCGCGATGGTCGGGGCTGCGCCTTGTCAGCGTGCCGGCCACG
This sequence comes from Acidobacteriota bacterium, assembly GCA_046728235.1. Lineage (GTDB taxonomy): Bacteria > Acidobacteriota > Blastocatellia > Pyrinomonadales > Pyrinomonadaceae > UBA11740. The sequence goes on along the minus strand of JBKPEE010000023.1, from coordinate 35,830 downwards.
GGCAGTTGATCCTTCAGGAAGTGAGTTGAATCGATCAGCTCAATTCCTTCGCTCGTCAGTTCGCCGGCGACTGCGCCAATCAAAGCGTCGGTGTTCCGGCGCGGCAGGCGCAGCAGCATCTTCAGCATGCGCACGTCGGGAATGGCATTGCTGAAGATTTGCACGTGTTTGACCTGTCCCGCCATGATCGCTTTTTCCACGCCCTCATTCTTAAAGAAGCGGAGCATCTTGCCGAGTTGGCCAATGCCGACCCATGTCAATCGATCGGCAATTGTTTCGATTGCCGGATCGGTTTCTTCGCGAATCGCAGCTACGGCCACTTCGGCGCCGGCTCGATGAGCCCCTTCGATGACCAGAAATGGGAACCGGCCGTTGCCGGCAATGAGGCCGAGCTTCATGAAACTACTTCACCACTCCCCGCTGCGAACTCTCAACGAACCGAACGAGTTCGTCGACTTCCGGTGTGTCCTTGATTTCTTCCCGAATCCGTTCAATAGCTTGGGCGGTGTTCAGCTTTGACGAAAGCAGCAGGTGAAAAGCGTGATGCAAAGCCGCGATGGTTTTGCGCGCATAGCCGCGGCGCCGCACGCCGACTTTATTGAGCCCGTAACACTTTGCGTGATTGCCGACGGTGAGTGCGAAAGGCAGGGCATCCTTGACGACTACGGAGTAGCCGCCGATGTAAGCTTCGCGGCCGACGCGGCAAAACTGGTGGACGCCGGAATATGCGCCGATGTTTGCGCCATCCTCTACGGTGACGTGACCGGCAAGCGTGGCCGCGTTCGCCATGATGACGTGATTGCCGATGAGACAATCGTGCGCCACGTGTGCCTGGGCCATAAGGAAGCAATCGTCGCCAATCTTCGTGATGCCGCCGCCACCTGCGGTGCCGCGGTGAATGGTGACGAATTCGCGAATCCGCGTGCGACTGCCGATCTGAGTCTCAGTTTCCTCACCGGCGAACTTCAAATCCTGCGGTGGTAACCCAATCGACACAAACGGGTAGACGTGAGTGTCGTCGCCAATACGCGTGCGGCCATCGATCACGCAATGCGAGTCGATAACTACGCCGTTGCCGAGAGCCACTTCGTCGCCGATGATTGTATACGGGCCGATGCGGCAGTTTTCGCCGAACTTTGCGCGCGGGCTGATTACAGCCGAGGGGTGGATATGAGTTGAAAGATTTTCGATTGACGCTGCGCTCATCATTAAGACTTTGGACGATCAGCGATAACGCTCATGAGTTCCGCGTCGGCACAAAGCTGGCCGTCGACTTTCGCTTCACCGCGCATGCGCTGGATGCGGGGGCCGAACCGCAGAGCCGTCACCTCGAGCACCAGGCTATCTCCCGGGACGACGGGCCGGCGAAAGCGGGCCTCTTTAATACCGGTGAAGAGCACCAGCTTCTGATCGCGATCTTCGATTTCCCGCAGCGCCAGAATCGCTCCGCATTGAGCCAGGGCCTCGATCACCAGAACTCCCGGCATCACCGGGGCCCCGGGAAAGTGTCCCTGAAAGAATGATTCGTTGGCGCTGACTTGCTTGACGCCGACTATGCGTTCGAGCGGTCTTAATTCAATGATGCGATCGACCAGCAGGAAGGGGTAGCGGTGGGGCAGTAATCTCTTAATGCCTTCGGAATCGAGGACCGTTTCCATAAATTAGGGGTCAGAACTCCGAGCGGCGAGGGATCAAAGAGTTTACCTCGATACATCCTGATCCGGTCGCGATCCCAACGGCTCGGGATTCTGACACTTGCTATCGCGGTGTGGCCGCCGCCGCCGCAGCTGGATTTTTCGCGTTGTACTCGGCGATGAACACCTTGGTGATATCCATACTGTCTGCGGCGTAAATCACACCCTGAGTCTGACTGCCGTCAATGATTAAGGTGATGCCGTGTGCTTTGGCGAACGCGTCCAAAGCTTTGCCAACCTCATCCTGCAGCGGCGTCAATAAATCAGTACGGCGCTTCTGAAACGCGGCCTGAGTATCTTCAAGTTTTCGCTGCGAATCCTTTTTCAATTGATCGAGCTGATCGATCTTAGCCTGGACGGTCTTTGGATCTACCGGCGCGGCAGAACCTTGCAGCTTGGTTACTTCGTCCTGAAGCGCCTGCACCCTTTGCGCTGCCGCATTGAGATCGTCCTGCGGCTTCTTGAACTCAGAGTTCAACTGGTTCTGAATTACGTTGAACTTTGCGATGCCCTGCTTCGGATCCTGAAACGCTTGCGAGAAAATCACTGCTATCTTACCGACGGGTACGCTGCCCGCTGATTGGGCGAAAACATTCGAGCCTGCAGCGAGCGCGGCGAATATGACTGCGAACAAAACACTTCTCTTCATTTCAAAAGTCCTCCAGCTTTTCTAAGGCAAAGATGCCGCAGGCGGTGAACAATCAGGGCCTGCGGCACCTAAGACCAGCTGGCAATTCCTTTACGGCGCAGGCGTCAAAGACGCGGTCGCCGGGTTCTTGCTGTTAAATTCCGTAATAAATGCTTTGGTGATGTCGAGTGATCCATCGGCGCTGACGATCCCCTGGATTTTGGTGACGTCAAGAATCAGGGTGATGCCGTGGGCCTTGGCAAAAACGTCCAGAGCTTTGCCGATATCGTCATAGACGGGTCCGAGCATGTCCTGCAGGCGCTTTTGATATGCGCTTTGAGCATCTTCAGTTTTGCGCTGGATTTCCCGCTTCTTCTGGTCAATCGCGTCCTGCTGTTGGGCGCTGACTTTCGGATCCTGCACCGGCGAGGCCTTTTGCAGGTCGGCCGTCATCTTGTCGATCTGAGATTGCAGATTTTGCAATTCGGTGCGGCGCGGCTGGAATTCATTCTCAACTTTTTTGGCCGCCGACACCAGACGCACGATGCCCGCTTTCTCGTCCAGGAACTGGTCGGTATCAACCAGTGCCAGTTTGGCTTCCGGAACATTGCCTGTAGTCGAGCCGCTGCTCGTCGCTGGTGCCGCAGGGTTAGTACCGGGTTTGGGCTGCGCGGCGACTGTGGCTGCGCTGATTGCCGCGAAGAAGGCGATTGCGGCTATCGCACGAATAATTTTCATTTTGGCTACTTAAAACTCCTTAACAATTTCTCGAGCGGCGGCTTGGTGCAACTCGTTAGTTGTTCATGCCGCCGGTTTGGTTTGCTTGTTGGTTAACCGCGTTCGGTTGAATCCACACTAGAAAGTGCGGCCGACGCTGAAACGAAATACCGACTTTTTCTCGTCAAAGAAGAAGGGAAACCCGTTGATCACCTGATCCTTGCGAGCGTTGGGATTATAAGCATAAATGAGGCGAAAAGGCACGTTCAAAACCGGGACCTGCACGCGGAATTCAACCCCCAGGCTGCTACGCAGGTCGGTGAATTTGGCAAACAGGCTTTGATCGAGCCGCACGACTGTGTTGCGCTGGGCATCGCCCCGCATAAAGACCTCCTGCATTCCCGGCGGCAGGTTGGTCAGCGGGTTGACGGGTCCGAGTCGCAAAGCGGTATCAAGTTCGGCCCGCGTGATGAGGCGGTTGTCCCGGGCGACAAACCCCTGTCCAGGTGACAATGCGAGGTTCGTAAAATTGTTACAGGCGGCCAGCGTTGTGAGACTAACCGCCGCCACCCTCGCAGGTAAGCGGGGGCACGAAATCAAACCAATCGTGGAAAGGAACGGTTGATCCGCAAGAAACTCCGTGGAAAAAGTCTGCGACTTGTTTGAACGCAGATTGAAGGCGTTGCCGACGTCTGCATACAGGGCCGCCTGCACGGTCCGGCCAACAATCGGTATGCGATACTCGAAGTTACCGAGTACCTGCGTATCGCCGCCGGTGGCGGTGTAAACCCTTGGCAGGGCTGCTATGTTGCTGCCGGCAGCGCCCGTAAACGTGCCGATGGTGGCGATACTTGCCGGCAATCCCGGGACCACGTTCGGCGTGCCGCTGGCGTTTGTCGCCACCACGACGTTGCGCGATGTGATGAAGTTATCAAGCGGCGTCACGGGACTGATCGATCTCACGTTGTAGCCGCGAATGGTGAACTCATCGCCGAGGAAGAAGCGCTCGTAAATCGGCACGCCGTCAACGAATGCCAGCGAGTTTGCGTTCCTGACTTTTTCCGTGGTGGCAAAACTGCCAACCGTCCCGAGGAGAATGCGGAAGCCGAACACTTCCGGATACTCGGTTCCCTTTTTCCTGATGGGATAGAACTGGGTGAACTCGAGTGTCGGTGCGTAGGTCCGCACGTCCCCGAGCAGACCAGAAAATCCGAGTGACGCGGATATAGATCGCCCTTTGGTGGGATCGATGCTCGCGTTGCGCGTATCGTAAACAAAGCTTCCAGTCACGCGACTGGTGATAATGTTCGGCTGCGCATAGATAACCGGAATGAATTGGGAGCCGTTGGCGTTGGTATTAACCGGCGGATCTTTGACGTTCGATTCCGATAGTTGGTACGAAAGGCCGACGCGCGAAAACTGCGTGAAAGGCCGCTTGCGATAAAACTCGGACAGCGGTGCGCTGGCGAATATTGAGGCGCCAATCGAGTTCCTGGTAAAGAGGTTCTCTTCGTTGGTATTAAAGAAATCGAAGACCGAGCCTGACGCTCCCTGGATCGCGTTGGTGTTCTGGGAAAGAAACGTGCCTTCGCCAAAGAACTTCTGCGAATAAGCGAAGAGTGTGAACCCCGCGCTAATCGGACGGTTGCGGATGTAAGGCTCAGTGAACGAGAACTGGAATGACCTTTGGCGGTTGCCGGCCGCCAGATTCAGCGACAGCACTTCGCCGCGTCCGAACAGGTTATTGGTCGAGTAATCAAGTCCGAAGAACGTGCCGCCGATGCCCGAGATGCCGCCGTTAAAGGAAATCTGCTGCCGCCCTTTCTCCTTGACCCTTAAGGTTACGTCGACCAGCCCTTCTTCTTCGTTCGTTTTAAAGTCAGCGTCCTTGTCCTTGTCGATTGGATCGAAATAACCCAGCTGGTTCAGACGGGTAATGGAAAACTCAAAGTAACCCTGGTTGTAGATGTCGCCTTCATTGACCAGGACCTCGCGTCGCAGCACGTTGTCGCGTGTGAACGTGTTGCCGGTAAACTCCAATCGCCGCAGCGTGAACTGCTTGCCCTCGTCGATGGTGATTACAAAGTCGGCAATTCCTTCGTTTGGATTTGTGGGATTGTCCTTGAACGTGGGATTGACATCCGCGGTGTATTGAATAAAACCCTGGTTGCCGTAAGCCTTCTTCAGATTCTCGTAAAGTCCTTTGCTGAGGGCTTCACCGTTGGCCACGGAACCTTTTTGCAGGCCGATAAAAGCCTTGATTACGTTCTCAGAATAGATCGAGTTGCCTTCAATCTTCACGTCGCCGACGCGATAGAGTTTGCCGTCGATGATAGGCACCGTGATGCGCAGCGTATCGTCAACCGAAGAAAGAAAAGGCAGAGGCAGAATCGGAAAACCGGTGCGGCGTTTCCCTAATCCTTCGATGCGCGGCTCGCCGTGACGCGCCTGCAGATAGCCTTTCGACTTCATATACTGGTCGACCTGGTGCAGGTCATAATCCAGCTTTTGGCGGTCGAGAATGTCCTGTTCGCGAAAGCGCGTGATCAATCCGGCTTCTTTCACAAACTTCATGTGGTCACGCAACGCGTTGCTCTTGAAGACGTGGCTGCCTTCGAAGCGAATCTCAGCCACCCGCACGCGGGCGCCTTCGTTGACTACAAAGGTGATCGCCGCGGAGGTCTGCGAGACGGCTTCCCTGTTGGTGCTGACTACCGCGTTGGGGTGGCCTTTCGCCGCCAGCATTTCTTTCAAAACGCGCTCGGCGTTTTTCAGCTTTACGGGATCGAGAATCGATTCCTTGGACACGCCCACGCGGCGTTCACGAAAAGTCTTCAGCACGTCTGATTCCGTAACGCTTTTCAAGCCTTCAAATTGAATATCGCGAATGATCGGCAGTTCTTTAACTTCAAACAAGACCCTCAAGCCGCCACGCGGGGCATCTTCAGTGGTTACGCGCGTCCCGACCTTATCAAAGAATCCCAGTGACAGAATTGTCTGCAGATCGCGCGCCACTTGATCCGCATTGTACGGATCGCCGGGGCGGGTCTGGATGTAATAGAGGATGTCTTCCTTGCGCAGGCGGCGGTTGCCGGTGATGTCCACATCTTCAACCAGCTTTTGTTGCGGTTGCTGCGCCGACACGGGTGTGCGAAAGAACAGGCAGGTCGTGCCGATTACGAAGGAAAGTGCGGCGAGCAGAACGACGCGATAAAAGTGCATAATTGACGGTTCCCTTAGAGCCTTCTCTGGGGACCTGGTGTCAGAAGCCCGACCGTAAGGGAAGGCCGCTCAGTCGAGCGGAATCGCAAAGATCTTCCTTCCTCGAGTCACCGGGGTAATTTAATAAGTGCTTAGTTAGTATCCGCAGCCTCAGCCGGAGCGCAGGGCGGTGATTCATGCCCTGTCGGCTCGGGCTGTCGATCTATCTCAAACTATTTCAGTTCTTACGATCTGGAAAAAAGTAACACAAACTAACTCGGATTGCGCAGCCTGGGGAGGACTTTGATTCGCCGCAGCCTTCACCCGTTGCCAAAATCGCAGTTAACAAAGCGGCGCATTATAGCGGGAATATTGAGGCAAAGTCCAAAAGCGAAACATTATTATTAAACCTGATTGTTTCAACGGCAATAACATACTCGACTCATCGAATGCTGTTTGCCGGTTCGAAATCGAGAGGGCCAACGGCGCGAAAATGTAAAAGCCCAGCCGGGACGGGCTGGGTCATACGAATCTCAGCTCTGGAGGGGCTTTGCCTCAAAAATCAGACTTAGCTCTCTGGTGAGAAGTGTTCCGTTAGTGTTGCTTCGTGTAATTTCGTGGATCGTCCTCGTTTCCCGAACAAACAGAAACGATCCACGAAATCACACGAACAACACGAAACTCATTACCACGCTTAATCGACTTTTGAGGCAACGCAGCTCTGAGGCGAAGATAGGCGACTTCACTGCGTCAGCAGCAGATCGTTGATCCGTTCGTGGCCTTCGTCGTCGATGGAAATCGAGCGGAAGTTCAAGTCGTTGCCGTCGACAAACATTTCCACCAGCGAAGCTTCGGCGAGTTGCCCCTGGATTAAGGCCTCGGAGAGCGGGTCTTCGACGTACTTTTGCAGTGCTCGTCGTAGCGGGCGGGCCCCGTACGAGCGGTCGGCGCAGGTTTTGTTCACGATCCAGCGCTTGGCATCAGCATCCAGGCGCACGATAAAACCGTGGTTGGACATCGTGGCGTTAATTTGATCGACCTGCAGCTGGAGCACGTCGAGCAATTCTTCGTCGCCCAGTTCATCGAAGACGATGATCTCATCCAGACGATTGATAAACTCGGGATTGAATGTCTGGCGCACGGCATTCATCACCATCTCTTCCATCTTCACGCGCGAGACGTCGCTCGAACCCTGGAAACCCATGGCGCCCCTCTTCTGAATGAAGCGCGCGCCGATGTTCGAGGTCATAATGATGATGGTGTTCTTGAAATCGACCGTGTTGCCGAGCCCGTCAGTCAGGATGCCATCTTCGAAAACCTGCAGCAGAATGTTGAAAAGATCGGGATGCGCTTTCTCAATCTCGTCAAACAACAGCACTGAGTAAGGCGAACGCTTGACGCGCTCAGTCAACTGGCCGCCTTCTTCATGGCCGACATAACCCGGCGGCGAGCCGATAAGTTTCGAGACGGCGTGTTTCTCCATGAATTCAGACATGTCGAAGCGAATCATGGAACGTTGACTGCCGAAGAGGAATTCCGCGAGACACCGCGCCACTTCGGTCTTACCGACACCGGTGGGACCAAGAAACAGGAACGAGCCCACGGGACGATGCGGGTTCTTCAACCCGGCGCGCGAGCGGCGAATAGCGCGCGCCAGCGCCGAAATCGCCGGCCGTTGAGAAATTACTCGCTTGTGCAGTTCGGCCTCAATGCGCAAAAGCTTCTTTGACTCTTCTTCTTTCAGCGAGACGATCGGGATTCCGGTCCAGCGCGCGATCACTTCCTCGATGTCGGTGCGATTGACCTCGCCCATGACGATTTGATCTTCGTCGTCGGTGATAGGCGCCTGGGCGCGTCCATAGGTGGCCCGCTCCCATTCGCTGAGCGACGTCGACAGATCCTCGAGGTTGCCCTGCTCAGCGCGCACGCGCAGTTTCACGCGGGCGCCGGCTTCATCGATCACATCGATCGCTTTGTCAGGCAGGAAACGATCGGGAATATAACGGGTTGATTGCCGCACGGCGGCTTCCAAAGCCTCGTCGGTGTAACGCACCTGATGGAAACTCTCGTAGCGTTCGCGCACGCCGCCCAGGATCTCGACTGCCTCATCCTCGGAAGGCGGCGGTACTTTCACGGCCTGGAAGCGACGTTCAAGCGAGCGATCCTTCTCGATTGATTTACGAAATTCCGCCGGCGTGGTCGCGCCGATGCACTGAATCTCGCCGCGAGAGAGTGCTGGCTTCAGAATGTTCGCGGCGTCGAGCGATCCTTCAGCTGAGCCGGCGCCGACCAGCGTGTGCAACTCGTCGATAAAAACGATGTACTGCGGATTGTCGATCAGCTCGCGCATGATCTGTTTCAGGCGTTCTTCGAATTGTCCGCGGTATTTGGTGCCGGCGACGATCAAACTAATGTCGAGCGACAGGATGCGTTTGTTTTCGAGGAACGAAGGAACTTCGCCGGCTACGATCCGTTGCGCGAGACCCTCGACGATCGCGGTTTTGCCGACGCCAGGCTCGCCAATGAGCACCGGATTATTTTTTGTGCGGCGACAAAGAATTTGAATCACGCGCTCGATCTCGCTATCACGGCCAATCAATGGATCGAGCCGATCGTTGTGCGCGTCTTCCGTCAGGTCGCGCGAAAACTCGAGCAGATGGGGAATGTCCTTGCGATGACGCGCATCGGCGCCGCTTTGACGCGCGATCTCGTCGCGAACGGCCGCCAGACGCAAGCCGCGTTCGAACAGGATCTGCGCGGCCATCGACCGCTCTTCGCGCAAGAGGCCCAGCAGCAAATGTTCAGTGCCGATGTGGCGATGCTGAAGCCGGTCCGATTCTTCGTGGGAATAATGCAGCACGCGCTTGGTTTCAGGCGCCAGCGGCAGTTCGACCGACGTGGGAATACGCTCACGCAGCAGCGTACGACCTTCTATTTCGCGGCGAATTGACTCAATAGTGATTTGGGCGCGCGGAAAAAAGCGGCCTGTGAGTGTCTTGTCCTCGCGCATCAGCCCGAGCAGCAGGTGCTCAGGCTCAATCGCCGGCGCGCCAAACTGCGAAGCTTCATAACGAGCGAAGAAAATTACGCGCCGCGCTTTTTCAGTATATCGTTCAAACATGAATGATTATGATGACGAACCGATAAGCTGCAATATGCCGGAAACCGGAATTCCGAGCGCCGCAGGCATTATAGCGCACTGCGCAAGAGCCACGAAGCACTTCGATTCGAAAATTTAGACCGGGTTTGCAAGATTTTACGAAGGACTCAGTTACCGGGGGCTAATCTGTCTCCGTTGCTGATGATGCGAACCTGAACCTGCTCATCATATTTATCCTGGAAAACCTGTGGCAAAGTTGCGAACTCACTACGGCTTGAGAATGTACTTTTGATCGACTCTCGCGTTTGGATGCTCCATGGTCGCCGGCACGAACCCAAAGCGAGTGTAGAGATGAATCGCACGCTCTAAGACGCTGATCGTCTCCAGCACAATGCTCTTAAAGCCAAGCCGTCGCGCATGACCAACTGCCCATTACAATAGCTCTCTGCCCAGACCAATGCCGCGAATCTCTGGTTTACTGACCTGCTCATTCGGTCAGAATGCGCGAATGAGCAGCCAGCAATATTCGCCAGGAACTCATTTTCCCAATTGATTTACGTAATTAGTTCCGATTCTAGAAGTTGGCACAGCTCTCGCTATAACGCTTCCGCCGGCGGACTCCCACTCGCCGCTCATTGTTTCGCGAAAGTAGGCAATAGTGCGAACCGGCAGTACTCGCGTCCGTTCACCCGACAGAGCGACTCGAGCCAAACGCTCTTAAAACTCTGCCCGGCCATTATCGCCGGCAATGGTTAGAACGAATGAGAAGAAAACGAACCTCCGCTGGGAATCTCATAAAGACATTCGCGCTACTGATGTTGATGTGCGCGAGTCTACCTTTCGCCCGTCAGACCCTCGCCCAATCCAAGACAGACGACAGCCGGCAATCCCAGCCTGCGGGCGCCGGGCCGGTATCCATCGACGGAATTACCGTCACCCATGGAATCATGGTCACCGATGAAATCGTGGCCACGGATGGAATCATCGCGACAGATTGTTCGCCAATGCCCAACGGCGCTGAGCCCGGTAATTATCAAAAGTCTCTATCGGCTTTGCATCAATAAGAACGTTGAAATTGTCAATCACACCCGGCGTCAGCCGGGTGATCTGGGATCAAGAGAATAGGAAACCGTTTAAAGGGTATTAATATATTTGACTCAGTTAAGGATTGCGCCAGCGCCAACGGCGCGGAATGTAATAGCCGGCCCAACGGGCCGGGTCTCTTCGCGAGCAGGCAACCGAGCGCTGAAGGCGCGCGATAATTAGTTTCCGAAGTGCGTTTTGGAAATAACCCATATCGCGCCTTCAGCGCTACCACACCTCCTTAACCGGCTCCTAACCCAGCCCGCCCCGGCTGGGCTGTTACATTTTCGCGCCGTTGGCGCTCCTGATTTCCTAACCTACAACAAGAGGAATCTGTGCAGGGTCTATAAACATTTCGCCGCTTCGCGGATCTTCTCCGACAGACCCTTTCAGGGTTGCGAACGAAAGTATGCTCAAACCTCAGCGTAGCGCGCTGGCATTCACTCTCACTGCTCAAACAAGTTTTTTGAGGCAAAGCCGCTGCGGTCAGTTTCGGTCAGCGCTCCGAAATTGAGTGAAACGACTCGTTCAGCCTGAACGAATCGATTAGGCCGAAACAGCGCGTTGCGAATTTTTCCCGCAATCATTTCAACACTTAGCCCGAGATCGGGAAATTGGCACACTTCTCGCAAGAGCCCACCGCCCGACGGGTCTCAATCGCCTTCTCATGAAGTCTGAGGGCAAGCGAGACTGACGATGACATGAGAATAAAAACAGCCCCCACCACGACCCTGGTAACGACCATCGCGCTGCTGGTATCGCTGTGCGCGAGCGTGCCGTTTGCTCAACACACCTTCGCTCAGCCTCAGAGTGACGAGAACGAATCATCCGCTAGTCAATATCCCGCGCTTTCGAAGTATTGCGCCGACCTCACGTTGCTGGCGCGCCAGGGGAAACTTGAATCATCGCGGGAATTCGACGCCGACACTGCGCGAGTGATTTATAGTTTGGCTGCCGCCAGGAATCCGCTAGTCGTCGGCGATTCGGATCTGCAACGAGACGCGATTGCTCGGGGCGTCGCCATGAGAATCGCTCTGGGCGACGTGCCGGAAGCGTTGCGTAACAAGCAGGTGTTTCGCCTGAGTCTGGACGCACTGGCGAAGGAAGCCAAAACGAGCGCCGACTTCGTAGCCCGGGTGCAGGCGATATTTGCCGAAGCGACCAAGGCCGGCAATGAAGTGATTCTGTTCGTCGACCAACTTCACCAGTATGCCGGCAGCCGGGCGGAAGCGACCGCCTCGGCGGCAGTCAAGACGGCAATTGAGACGAATCAGCTGCGCGTGATCGGCGGCGAGTCGCGCACCGCCTATGCAGCCTACATCGCTTCAGACGTGAATGTGGCGAGGCTGTTTGAAGCGGTGTCGCTTGACGAAACCGGCGCAACTGCGGCGAACAAGGACCAGCGGCGGAGCCCGATAAATGAAGAATTTGTGGGAGAAAACATCTCGCCTGACATGCGCGAGCTGATAAAGCATGCCGGGGCGGACGGACGTGTGCCGGCCATTCTTCAGGTTGACGACGTAAACGGTAAGGAAGTTCGTTCACAGTTGGCGCGTTACGGGATTGCGGTCGGTGAGCGGATGCCGAACCTCGGGGCGATGAAAGTAGTGTTGCCGGTCAAGGCGATTGAGTCGCTGATGAAGAGCGGCGCAATGAACTACATCTCGCCTGACACCAGGCTGGAATCATTCGGTCACGTGACCGCCACCACCGGAACCGATCTGATCAGAACGCAAACCACCACCACCACCGGGCTGCTGGGACTGAAAACCACCACGACGACAACTTTCGATGGCACCGGGATCGGCATCGCAGTCATAGACTCAGGCGTCGAAAATAATCATGACGCCTTTGCCAGCGGTCGAATCAAATTCAACAAGGACTTTACCTCTGAAAACAATCCGCAGAACGATCCGTATGGCCACGGGTCGCATGTCGCGTCATCCGCTGCTGGAGTCAGCTCTTCAGGAAATTCTTATCAGGGCATTGCTCCAGGCGCCAACATCATCAACCTTCGGGTGCTTGATAAGAACGGCGTGGGCAGCTCAAGCGGTCTCCTTAGCGCGCTCAATTGGATTCTGTCTCCGGCGGATCCAACCAAAGCAGTCAGCTCGAGCAATCCGCTCAACAAGGACAAATACGGCATTCGGATCGTCAACCTGAGCCTCGGCGCTCCCGCTATTAACTCATACAAGAACGATCCCATTTGTCGCGCCGCGCGCGCACTGGTCGATGCCGGGATCGTGGTCGTGGCCGCCGCGGGTAACAACGGCAAGGACGCGACCGGCAACAAGATCTACGGCATGATTCATGCGCCCGGCGACGAGCCTTCGGTTATCACGGTGGGCGCCGCGAATACCTTTGGCACCGATGTGCGGAGTGACGATGACGTGGCCACTTACAGTTCGCGTGGCCCAACGCGCGGTTCTTATGTTGACGCCAGCGGTGTGCGTCACTACGACAATCTGCTCAAGCCCGATCTCGTGGCGCCGGGTAACAAACTCATCTTTGCAGAATCGGATCTTGGGGGCAGCGATGGCTTGCTGCTGGGAATCGGGTACCAGTCGGCGGCCGGCAATAATCTCGTCATTCAGCATCCGGAATTGGACTCGGGCATCACCACCGAAAATCACCGGCGGCTGATGTACCTGAGCGGTAGTTCAATGGCCACGCCGGTGGTTTCCGGCGCCGCGGCCCTCCTGTTGCAGGCCAATCCAAAGCTGACACCCAACCTCGTGAAGATGATCCTGATGTACACCGCCGGTCCCATCAAAGGCTTTAACCTGCTCGAGCAAGGCACCGGCGAAGTGAATATCGAGGGCGCGATGCGTTTGGCGAAACTCGTGCGCGCGGATCTGACATCCAGTACGCCGAAGGACAGTCCAATGTTGACTGCCTCAGCGCCGGATCCTCATACGACGATTGCCGGCCAAACCTTCACCTGGGCGCAGGGGATTGTGCTTAAGCACTGGTACGCGACTGGTTCCGCGCTCGAGACGAAGTACCAGACCTATTATGCCCAGGGAGTGGTGCTTGGCGATGGCATTGTGCTCGGTAATGGCGTCGTCCTGGGAGACGGCGTAGTGCTGGGTGACGGTGTCGTGCTGGGTGACGGAGTGGTGCTGGGAGACAGCATCTTTACCAGTAATGGCGTGGTGCTGGGCGACGGCACGATCTTTTGTAGTGGAGTTGTGCTGGGCGACGGTGTCGTGCTCGGCGATGGAGTAGTACTCGGCGACGGCGTAGTCCTGGGCGATGGTGTGGTGTTGGGGGATGGGATCATCAGCGGAGACGCCGCGATTCAAGCGCTGGCAAATCAGGCAATGATCTTCGGAGACGCCGGAACCTACATGAAGTAGTTCTGAGTTGCACGCATGGGGAATTCTGCTCGGAGCACCCGCAACAATTTTCAAACGTAATCAAAACAGGGAGCAAAGATGGCCGTCACAATGATGCGCCAGGACTTTCCGTCGAGTCTAAAAAATTACGCAGAGTCTTCACCTCCTTGCGCAATCTCCGAACTCGGCCGGCGTGACGAACCCGAAGTGATCGAGTTCCTTTCCGTGCGTCCGCTTCATACTGTTTTCATGGCGGGTCTGATCCGCGACAACGGCCTGGTGAGTCCTCGCAACCGGGGATCGTTCTATGCCTGGCGCAATTATTCCGGACAGATCGAGGCGGTCGCTCTTATAGGTCACGCGACACTGGTGGAAGCGCACACTGAACATTCGCTTATTGGATTCGCCCGCGTGGCCCGCAATTGTCAAAACGCCCACTTGATCCGCGGCGAGCGAAAATCAATCAACACCTTTTGGAATTACTACGCCGATGCCGATCGCGAGCCGCGCCTGATTTGCAGCGAGCAGTTGTTTGCAATGAACCAGGCGCCATCCGGGTTTGCAGACGTGACTGGACTGCGGCTTGCAACTATGAGCGACCTCGAAAAGGTGATCGCCGTCAATGCCTCAATGGCCTTTGCCGAAAGTGGGATCAACCCGATGCAGCAGGATCCGAATGGTTTCCGCAATCGGGCCGCGCGGCGTATCGAGCAAAAGAGAATTTGGGTTTGGGTGGAAGACACCCGTCTGATGTTCAAGGCCGATGTGATCGGCGAAACCCCGGACGTAGCCTATCTCGAAGGTATTTACGTGCACCCTGAAGAGCGTCGCAAAGGTTACGGTTCGCGATCTTTAAGCCAGCTTTCCGCGCTCCTGCTGGCTCAGAAGAAATCGATCTGTCTCACCGCGAATGATCGGAACAAGATTGCTGTGGCCTTTTATACGAAGGTCGGCTTCGAATTTTGCAGCCACTACGAAACGATTTATCTATGTCAGGAGAGCCAGGTCTAAGAAAACGTGCAAGCCGCAGCCCAACTCGCTGTTCGACCCCGATTGCTGGACGCCTACCGGTGGATGATTGTCGCCGCCGGAGCGACTTCCCTGTCACTTTCAACCTTATGGTTACCCGCGCCGAACTTTGATTGGCGTTTTCTGGTTGTGGCGGTGGTGATGGTGGTGGTCAGCTCGCGCTTCTCAGTCCAGATCCCGCGAGTCAACACGAACATTACCATCTCAGACGCCTTCATCTTTCTCGTCCTCCTGCTTTACGGCGGTGTGGCGGGCATTCTGCTGGCGGCGGTGGAAGGATTCTTTTCCGGCTTGCGCATCAGCAAGCGACCGCTGGTCGTCGCGTTCAATTCGGCGATGATGATTGCCTCGACCTCGCTCACCGTACTGGTCATAGGTATGTACTTTGGACCGGTCGGCGATGTCAGGTCCCTGGACGTGGCACATTTCATGGTCGCCGCCGGCACCATGGCCCTGGTCCAGTATTTCGCAAACAGCGGCATCTGTGCCGTCGGTCTGGCGATAAAGCAGGATGAAACCATCTGGCGCACGTGGCAGGCGCATTATCTTTGGACCTCGGGTACTTATCTGGCCGGTGCGGCTCTGGCAGCCATAGCTTCGAATTCGATCGATCACGTCGGTCTCTCGATGTTGTTGGTGGGTGCGCCCATCATCTTTATCGTCTATTTCACCTATCACAAGTATCTGAACGAGATTAAAACCGCGGCCGCGATGGCTGAGCAGGCTGAGCGCGAACGCGCGGAAGCGGAACGCGCGCGCGCCGAAGCCGAGCGGGAAAGGGCCGAGCAGGCCGAGCGTCACGTTGAAGAGCTGAACCGTCATATCGCCGAGCAGGAGCGCATCAGCATGCAGTTGCAGGAAAGCAAGGACCACTTTCGGCATGCGGCTTTTCACGATGCGCTGACCACGCTGCCGAACCGCACACTGCTTACTGAGAATCTCAGGTTTGTGATCGAGCGCGCCAAGAATTACGAAGATTATCAATTCGCGGTGCTGTTCCTGGACCTGGATCGATTCAAGAATGTAAACGATAGTCTGGGCCATTCAATCGGCGATCAGTTGCTGATTGCCATGGCCCGCCGCCTGGAGAGCTGCATTCGCGAAGGTGATATCGTGGCCCGCCTGGGTGGTGATGAATTCGCAATTCTGCTCGATGGTATTCCCAACGCGAACGAGGCGAGAAACATGGCGGGCCGCATTCAGGCTCGGCTCGCTTCACCTTTTAACCTGAGCGGCCACGAGGTATTCACCACGACGAGCATCGGTATCGCGCTGAGTTCAACCGGATATGATCACCCTGAGAACATTTTGCGCGACGCCGACACCGCCATGTATCGCGCCAAAGCGCAGGGCAAAGCGTGTTACGAAGTGTTCGACAAGGGCATGCACACGCACGCCGTTTACCTGTTGCAAATGGAGAACGATTTGCGGCGCGCGCTGGATCGCGAGGAGTTCCGCGTGGTCTATCAGCCGATTGTAGCGCTGGAAAACGGGCAGTTGGCCGGATTCGAGGCGCTGATTCGTTGGCAACATCCGGAGCGCGGTTTTGTGAATCCTTCGGATTTCATCCCGCTCGCCGAAGACACTGGATTGATTGTGCCCATCGGTTTGTGGGTGTTAAGGAAAGCGTGCCAGCAGCTCGCTAAATGGCAATGGCAATGGCAATCAGCAGGGAATCGTGAGCTGTTCATGAGCGTCAACCTTTCCAGCAAGCAGGTCGCGCAACCAAGTCTGGTAACTGAAATTCAGGACATTCTTGAAGAGACCAACGTCGAGGCAAAGGATCTCAAACTGGAAATCACCGAAAGCGCGGTAATGGACAATGCTGAGATGTCTGCGCGGCTGCTGAAACGACTGAAGGCCCTGGGAGTGCAGCTGAGCATCGACGATTTTGGCACGGGCTATTCATCACTAGGTTATCTGCATCGCTTCCCGGTTAACACGCTGAAGATTGATCGCTCGTTCGTCGGTCGCATCGGCGAAGCGGCCGAAAACATCGAGATCGTCCGCACGATTGTTTCCCTGGCTGAGAATATCGGGATGGAAGTTGTTGCCGAAGGCGTCGAAACGTTGAGCCAGCTAACGCAGCTGCGCAAACTCAATTGCCGGTATGGGCAGGGTTATCTTTTCTCGCGACCTGTTGATGCAGCCTCCGTTACCGCATGGATCTCACGCGAGCCGCACTGGCAAGATTTGTTTACGACCCTCATGAACGAGTCACAAACTATGCCAGCCCCCACGCCGGTAATGCAGTTGGTGAGCGCGACGGCGTAGTTTGGAGTGCGGCGGCTTAACGCCGCTTTGGTTTTCCATTCGGCGCCGTGCGCGGATAAATAAAAAGCGGCGTCCAGCCGCCCCGCGTGTCACCGCCTCAAAACATCACGGCTTTGCTCAAAAGTCTATGCACTGGACGCTTAGGAGCTAAACTGCTTTCTCGCCGCGTAGCGGCGAATTGAATTTAGCCCGGCCTTTCAAGGCCGGGACTAGTGACATCGGCGGATGCGCGTCGCTTTAGCGACGCCTGAACACGTGATTTTCATGCGTCGCTAACCGCGACGCGGTTTCGATTGTCGGTCTCTAACCGGGCCTTGAAAGGCCCGGCTAAATTCAATTCGCCGCTACGCGGCTGAAAATCAACATTGGATCGCGAAGGCTTTTGAGACAAAGCCAGACATCACCCTGAATTAAAACATTTCCTGACTTCTTCCGGCCGCTTCTCAGGTAACAAGTTCTCCAGATGAGGTTGGTCCTTTGCTCCCACATCACTCAAAGCTCGAATTTCATAAACCGTAGGTGCGACTTGTTTGAAATGAAAATGCGGCTCGATCTGGGCGAGCTCTCGTACTTCCACGAGATGCCAATCGCAAGGCAGCCACCAGCGGGGATCCGCGTCGAGAAAAACTCTGCGCCCGGCTTTCAGATGTTCATCGATCTTTGATTCGAGTTGTCCTGCGGGCCAGCCGGCGCCCACGCCAATCCAGTCCCATTCGCCCAGGCCGATGCCGCGCCAATACTGCACGGCGACCGTTTGCGCCCCGGCGATCACTACCGCGTCGCGCGGTATCAATTTCAAACGCGCATCATACGTCTTAGCCTGCGCCAAACGATTGAAGTATTCATTGCCGGCGGGCGGCACCAGCACGATCATCAAGGCGCCGATGATTGAAATTCCGACGAGCGCCGTCACAAAGCCGCGCTGCTCACTGCCAAATCTCCGGCCCTGGATGCGAACATAGAAATCTCCGGCCAGCGGCGCCATCCCCGGTAAGCCGGTCAGGAAATATCGCCAGTTGATCGTGGTGCTGTAATTGAAGAACAGCATCACTGTGGCAACGAAGCCGACCGCGGCAGCCAGCAAAGAAAGAGTGAAGCCGCGCTCGCGCCATTCCTTCCAGGCCGCAAAGGGCAAGCCCGTGGTGACCAGTGGGGCGCACATGAAGAAATAGATCAGAAAGGGCTTTAAGTTGCTCGTCGAGATCGGGTGGCGCTCAGATTCGCTTTGCATCGATGACAACCAGGTGTGCCAGTCGAGTCGAAAAACCGGCGAAGCAAAAAACCAGATCGCAAATGGCCCCAACGCGAAAACCAGAAAGCTAACGAGTGAGGCTGCGACAATGGCAATCGTACGGCGGTTGAATCCAAGTCCGGCAACGAATGGAGCAAGGACCAGCCATGGCGAGTAGAGCCCCACTGTTTCGCGCAGATTTACACCCAGCCCAAGTAACGCTGAGCCGGCAAGAATCAATGCGACCTGCTTCTTGGTTATCCGCTTGGCGCTCTCCACGGGCGAGACGCTCCTGACACCTGGGTTTATGCCGCGCAGGTGAACCACCAAAGCGATGGCCGTGAAAAGCACGGACGGGATTTCGGTCATTACCTGACCGCCGTAGATCACCAGGATCGGCGAGCAGGCGATCATCAAGGCAGCCAGCGTCGCCGATCGAACAGAGCCTGAGAGATTTCTGGCGAACAGCCAGCAAGCGATTACCGCTAACGGCGTCTGCGCTACAACTGCGCCCTTAAACAGAAGATAGCCGTGCTCGGGACGCAAACCAAGGACTAGATGGGCGGCTTTGTAAAGGATGAAGTTGGAAAGGGTGAATAGCGAACGGCCCAGCGCCATCGAGGACGGACGCGCGTGCAGTGAAAAGATCGTGTAATCCAGCCCGTCCCAGTCGCCGATGAATGGATTTAGATAGACGAGCGTGAGAATCAGCGCGACCAGCGCGGGAGTAAGCCAATATCGGTATTGGTTTAGGAAATTCCTGGCACTGGAAAGCGAAGGCATTGAAAAATGAGAATTGAAAAGTGCAAATTGAAAGTTGAGTATGACGCCTTATCTAATATCGGGTGCACCCGGAACTGACCAGTAGGAACTCACGCGCGTAGTACGAGATTCCTGCCCAGACTGGAGCGCAAGCGTCCTCGCTTGCATATTCTCCAACCGAGACGGCTGCGCTCCAGTCGGTTGGCACTGCTAACGTCAACATTCAATTTGCAGTTTTCAATTCTTAATTTTCAATGTAGTTGGCATTCGCTGACCTGAGCCCGGTCGCTATCGCTCCCGGTTCTGACCTTAGTCGGCCGGGGAGCCGCCTTTCCGGCGCGCGACCATCTTCAGCCGGTTGCCGCGACCGCTGTATTCGACTTCGTCCATGATGTTGTAAATCAGGAGCACTCCCCGGCCGCTCGACTTGAACAGGTTGGCGGGATCGCAGGGATCAGGAATCTCGCGGACATCGAATCCTTCGCCCTCATCTTCCACTGTGAAAATCGCCTCGTGGGCCGACAATTCGGCCGTGACCCGCAGGAGCTTCTCCGGATCATTGCGGTTCCCGTGCTTCACTGCGTTGACGAAAGCTTCATCGAGGGCGACAAACAGATTCGATTGCTCGACTTCAACCAGGCCCAGCTTGGCCACCCGGTCGAGCAAATATTCCAGCACCCCATTCATCAGGGTGAGGTCGCTGGGCAGTTCCAGGTCAATTTTTTCGCGCAGATGACTGAAGTCCTCGACCGCGTCGATACACCGCAGTTTGAATGACAAGGTCCTTTCGATAATGTCGTGCAGCGCCGGAACGGCGCGTCGCGCCGGCAGGCCGGTGACGGCCAGTTTGAATGACCGCACAGTTTCGTCGCCGGTGGCCTCTGCCGGGTCGTTTATCAGGTCGCTGACAAGCAGATCAAACGCGCCGCGCGTTTCCCACGCCAGCGCTTCGCTGCGGTCGCTGACAACGGTGACCTGGTGACCAAGCTTTTGCACCTCGCGACACAGCCCGGCACGAACGTCGTCGCTGTTTTCGACGATTAGAATGGTGCAGGATGTTTCGTTTCCGTTGCTCTCGTTCAGGGGCATCTTTGAAAACCGGCGCGGAGAGATTAGGGCGACGGAACCTCTGATCTGCTAATACGAAAGTCCGCGCGCGGGCGTTCGGAATATATCACCAGAAGACAGGGTTCCGACAGGGGCGTCGCTTAGTTCCCGCGATGCAAGGTCCGCGCGAGAGGTTGTATCGCCCTCAGCGCGGCGAAATCTGGTGAAAAGCGGTCCCGAATTCTTGCGCCCGACGGGATGGAGCCATCGCGTAGCGATGACATGATTTTAGCCGTGGGCTTTAGCCCGCGGATCATCGTCGAGTCCACATGCCGTCGCGTAGCGACGGTTGAGATAACAAACGCGATAAATCAATCGTCGCTACGCGACGCGTGACTGATGTCCGCGATCACCCGTGGGTTTAAACCGGCGGCTAGAGTCATGCGGCGCTACGCGCCGAAAAACAAACGGCTCACGCTTAAAGATTTTTGCGCGCGATGCGCTACACTCTACGTCTTTCCTGATCGATGGCCGAGAAAGGCAAGCTCCGGATCAATCTTGAATACTGGTGGGCGCGGGCCGTGCTGGGTTTGTTTCGCTGTCTCGCGTTGGAGCGTGGCATGGCGCTGGGGCGCGCAATTGGTCGCTTCGGTTTCTGGTTTGCAAAACTGCGCCGGACCGGGGAGCGCAATCTGGAGCTGGCGTTTCCGGATCTGCCTGACTTCGAACGCCTGCGATTGTTACGCGGATCGTTCGAGAACCTCGGGCGCTTGCTGGCGATATTCAGTCACTTTGCCGATGACAGCCAGGCAGTCAAAGACTTGATTGCCGTTGAAGGACTGGAGCAGTTCGCCGGCGCCAGCGCCCAGGGTAAAGGCGTCATTCTCTTCACCGGTCATGTTGGCGCCTGGGAGCTGTCAAGTTTTGGGCTCTCGTTGTTTGGGCATCCGCTCAGTTTCCTGGTGCGGCGAATCGATAATGCGAAGATCGAGGCGATGATCGATCGCTTCCGTAGCGGGCTTGGCAATCGCACTATCGACAAGCGTTCGGCTGCGCGCGAGATGCTGGCAATCCTGCGCGACGGTGGTACGTTGGGAATCCTCGTGGATCTAAACACGTTGGATCGCGAGGCAATCTTCGTGGATTTTTTCGGCATTCCGGCGGCGACGACATTCATCGTGGCCAAGCTGGCGCTGCGGACCGGCGCTGCGGTATTGCCGGTGTTTGCGCCCTGGGATGATGATAGAAAACGCTTCCGGTTGAAAATCGGTGCGCCCTTATCGATCGAACGCACCGGAGATGAAGATGAGGACGTGCGGCGACTAACGCAGCAATACACGCGCGTGGTTGAAGATTACGTTCGTCGTTATCCGGATCAATGGCTATGGATTCATCGTCGCTGGAAGACCCGGCCCGAGGGCGACGCCGGAATCTATTAAGATGAAGTAGTACCATCCGCGTCAGCGGATGGCTCTGACGATCAGTGCTGATGAAGACCGAAACCACGATAATTAACCCATCCGCTCAGGCGGGTAGTACTAACTCCCGGTCAAACTCCAGCATTGCGCGCGCCTATTCCTTCGCGAGCCTCTCTTCTTATTCACTAAAAGATCGGTTTCTGATTCGCGCGGCTGATTTGGCATTCTTCCTGGCGATCAAGACAATTGGAAAGACAGTCAAATTTGAGATCGACGGCTGGGAAAATTGGGAAGCCGCGGTCAGCCACAACCGGATCCCGATTTACACCTTCTGGCACGATCGGGTGTTTCTTTCCACCTATTTCTGGCAACGGCGCGCCATCGTAGTCATGACGTCGCGCAGTTTTGACGGCGAATACATCGCCCGGTTTATTCAGCGTTTTGGCTACGGGGCCGCGCGCGGTTCATCCAGTCGCGGCGCCATCGGCGCAGTCGTCGAGATGGTACGGCTGATGCGCGCCGGATGTCCGGCCGCATTCACGATCGACGGCCCCCGGGGCCCGCGCTATGTGGCCAAGATGGGAGCAGTATTATTGGCCAAGAAAACCGGTAATCCTGTGTTGCCATTTACGGTTGCCGCCAAAAAATTCTGGGAAGGTAAGAGCTGGGATCGATATCAAGTGCCGAAGCCTTTCACCCGCGCGCGGGTGTTTATCGCGCCACCGATCTATGTCGCCGCCGGTATTGACGAGGAAGGCCTGAACGCGAAGCGCGTCGAACTGCAACGCGCGCTCGACGACATCAATCAGCGGGGCGAAGAGTGGCGGGCTGATATTTCCAAACGCGTGTAGTAGGATTGCGCGAGCGTTTTATCTGGTTTCAAGTTTCAGGTTTCAAGTTTCAAGTTCGACCAGCGAACCTGAGACCTGAAACTTTAAACTTGAAACCTTGTCGGAGGTCAGATGATTAATCAGGAACGCATCAAGAACTTGCTGCTGGAATTGGTGCAGATCGATAGTCACTCGCGCAAAGAGCGCGACGTCGCCGAACGTATCAAAAAATATTGCGAGGAGATGGGTGCGCAGGTCGAAATTGACGACGCCGGCAAGAAGGTCGGCGGCAACAGCGGCAATGTGATCGCGCGTTTTGCGGGCACAATTCAGAATGCGCCACCAATCATGATGAGCGCGCATATGGACACCGTCGTTCCGGGCGAAGGCGTGAAGCCGGTCATCGAGGGCGACATCATTCGCACTGATGGCACAACTGTGCTCGGTGGTGATGACAAGTCAGGCTGCGCCGTGATCATCGAAGTGATTCGCTGCCTCCAGGAACAGAACATTCCCCATACGCCGATTGAAGCAATTTTTTCGATCTGCGAAGAGGTCGGTTTGCTCGGCGCCAAGAATGTCGATGTCTCGAAACTGAAAGCGAAGTACGGCATCGTTTTTGACTCGGACGATCCGGGCTTCCTTTTCACCAAAGGCCCTTCGTCAAACCACATGGAGTTTCGCATTCATGGTTTGGAATCACACGCCGGCGTTGCGCCCGAAGAAGGAATATCGGCAATCAAAATCGCGGCCGAAGGCCTGGCCGCGATGAAGCTTGGCCGGATCGATCAGGAAACCACGGCGAATATCGGATTGATCAGCGGCGGCATGGCCACCAACATCATTCCGAATCTGGTGGTGCTCAATGGCGAAGCGCGCTCGCACAGCGAAGACAAACTCAACGCGCAGACTGAGCATATGAAGAAATGTCTCGAGGACGCCGCCGCTAAATACGAAGTGACGGTCGCGGGGAAGACCACCAGGGCTTCAGTAGAATCACACATTGAACGCGATTATTCATCGATGGACGTGCCCGACAGTTCGCACGTAGTCCAGCTGGTCATCCAGGCGGCCAAACGCATGGGGCTCGACGTGAAAACCATGGCGTCGGGCGGTGGCTGTGACGCCAATGTTTTCAACCGAAAAGGCATTGAGTGCGCGAATCTGGGCACCGGCATGCGCGCGATTCACACGGTGAAAGAGTGGCTGGACGTAAAGGACATGTACGCGGCGGCCGAAATGACTTTGGAGATAATGAAGCTCAACGGCGAGCTGGCCACCCGGGCCGGCGCGACTGTGGCTTAAATAACTGGAGCGCAACCGTCCCGGGTTACCGCCTCACGATCAAAATGCAAGCGGGACGCTCGCGCTTCCTTAGCGGTAAAGCGCCCCGAAACCTCATAATTCCATGTCACTTTTGAAAAAAGGTTCTTGACGCACCTTTGCGGCGGCCGCCATAATAAAATAGGCGGCCCGGCCGTCCTATCTTTTGACCTCAGGAATCTGCGCCCCTCCAGGCACGAGCAGACTATTTCGATCGGAGGATCCCAGTGAGCGAAGAATTAGAGCAAAGTTTACAACAGGCAATCGAGACGTATGTAAATGACCGGTTGCGTGCAATCGATGAAGAACTCACCCGACTGCAAAGGGAAATAAGCGACGGATTGGCACGAGTGCGTGAACAGTCCGTCACCCAGAGCCTGGACGGAACACCAGTGTCCGCGGCGATTTTCGCGCATCTGCAAACAGTGCGCAGCGAACGTTTGAGCGCTGAAGCCGAAGCGACCTCCGTACCCGACGCTGCCAATCTCAAGTGCGCCACGCAGGAGATCGAAGCCCAACAGTCGCAGACGGATATCCTGAAAGCTTTATTGCGCGGCGCGGTGAATTTCGCTGAGCGCGTCGCGCTGTTCGTCATTAAGAATGAACAGGCAATTGGCTGGCGCATTGCCAAAGCGACCGACCCGGATCTCGAAATGATCGGCGGCGTGTCTTTGCCGTTGAGTGCCGCAACCGTCGTGACGCGCGCCGCGCGCGAGCACGCCATGGCGTCAGGCGCTGACGGCGCCGACTCAGACCACGCGATGTTTCTGGATCAGCTTGGCGGTTCACCTGCAGTTGTCGCTGCGGTGCCCTTGATAGTACGCGGCAAAGTGGTCGCGGTGCTTTACGCCGATTCAGCATCGACTGAAGCGAACGCGCTGAACGCGGACGCGCTCGAAGTGCTGGCCCGCGTCGCTTCGATGGCTGTCAATATCGTTTCAATTCAACGAGCAGCGGCGGCGCAACCACACGCGGCTCCTGCGGAGGCGCCACAGCCCGCCGCGCAACCCGAAGCTACTGTCCCAGAGAAAACATACGCACCGAAGGTTGAAGTTTCCGCTCCGGCAGCCGAGCAAACTGTTGACCAGTTTACAATCCCGGCCGAAGCCGCGGCGGAAGTTGCCGCCCGGCATGTCGAGCCCGAAGCTCAACCAACTTTTGAAGCCGGTGAAATCACTTATGAGGAACCGGGGCGCGCGGTTCCAGAAGCGCCCGTGGAGGCTGCGCCTGCTTACGAGTCCGAAGCCAGCAGCGCCCCAACTGAGCCGTTGGCGGCTGAGCCAGCCGCGCCACCGCCTTCGGCCGAACCCGGTCCAGCTTTCGCCTCATCGTACTCGGCTCCCCTGGGCACGCGCCGTTACGGGGTGACTGAACCCGAGCTACCGATCGATGTGAGCGAGGACGAGCGGCGCCTGCATAACGATGCACGTCGTTTTGCGCGTCTGCTGGTTTCTGAGATCAAACTCTACAACGAACCAAAAGTTCAGGAAGGCCGGAGCAAAGGCGACCTTTACGATCGCCTGCGCGACGACATCGATCGCTCGCGGCAAATGTATGACAAGCGGGTCGCGCCGCCGGTCGCCGCGCGTCACGACTATTTCCACCAGGAGTTGGTGAACACGCTTGCTGAGGGAGATCCCGCCAAGCTCGGTATGAGTTATCCGGGAGCGGCCATCAGCCCGAACTGAGGTTGAATTCCAGTCGTCGATGAGGGCTACGACTTCGAACTGATCCGCTTACCAAAGCAACAAAACGGCCACTAGCCTGGTGGCCGTTTTTCTTTTGGTATTGTTCGACAAACTTAAGGAAGCTCTGATTAAGTTCAATTGCTTGCTACCTCTTTTTGTAAGTCCCGTAGGGACCGAATGTTTATAGAACTGCGACAAAAAAAAACGAGTCGCCCAGTAGGGCGCAATACTTCTCGCGAAACATCTGGCTGCTAAAGGAATGACGACGTCTGAGAGCTGGCTTTGCCTCAAAAGTCGATTAAACGCGGTAATGAGTTTCGTGTAGTTCGTGTGATTTCGTGGATCGTTTCCGTTCGTTCGGGAAACAAGGACGATCCACGAAACAACACGAACGGAACACTTCTGACCAGAGAGCTAGATCTGACTTTTGAGGCAAAGCCTTGAGAGCTAATAAAACATTTCGCTCCTAAAGGAGCTTGACCGAAAGGCCCGACCGTCGACTATAAACATTCGGTCCCTACGGGACTTAATCAGCTCTTCCTTAAGTTTGTCAAAGTAGATCCTTGTCGGGTTGCTTCGCATACAGCTTTACGGCGTTCCGAACCTTCGCCGGTACCCGGCTGAATTGATAAAGGCTTTGACCATTTTCCGCCGCCACGTAATCACCGTTGAACTGGTTGAGCTTGGTCAGCCAGAAATCATAACCGGTGTAATCGGTGTTGTTCTGGTTCTGCATCGTCACCATGATGGTGTTGTCGCAACCCGACTGGCCGTCGCAGTGCGAGGCGTTGAAGTTTTAATATCGACTTGGTCACCGCTGGTTTGCGGCTCGCGTTGATTTGGTACTAAAGTCAGACGATTTCTCAACCAAAACTCTGCTTGAAGGATCTGAGATGACACGTTCGCTGGCTGAAGCTTCGCTTCACGCGACATCTGAAAAGCTAAAGACGTCGAACCGCGATTTCATGACGCATTACCCGGGAGAAACCGGCCGGAGACAGCCGGTCCATACCGTTTATGGTGGCGCTCATTTGTTTCGCGCAGATTCGGCGCCGCGATTGGGCCAGGTAGCCGCGCGTTCGCTGATTGAGAATGCCCCCGACTTTGTCGTCTTTGCGCGCGCCATCGGCCTGCCTCTCTCGGATCAGCTGCCTGATGTGCTTGATTACGCAAATGAGCTCAAACAACGTCTTGAGACAGATAGCGACGCAGTCCGCGACGAGAATAAAGCGGCGTGGCTGGCCTACACCATCTACTCGCGGGTGCAGGAAAAGCTGCGTCGCGAACCGGTCGAAGATTTTCGCATTGACTTTGAAGACGGCTATGGCAATCGCCCGGATACGGAAGAAGATGGGCACGCCGAGTCGGCGGCGCTCGAGCTGGTGAAAGGAATGGAGGGCGGAACCCTGCCGCCGTTCACCGGTATTCGCATTAAGCCTTTTAATGAAGAGTTACGCGCCCGCAGCATCCGCACATTCGATATCTTCACTTCTACGGTGCTCCGGAAAGCGGGCAAGCTGCCGGCCAATTTCGTAGTCACGCTTCCGAAGATTACGACGCCCGAGCAGGTCGAGGCGCTGGCCAACATTTTCGATCTGCTCGAAAAGCAAACCGGCCTGGAAGCAGGCGCGTTGAAGATGGAGATGATGATTGAAACCACCCAATCGATCATCAATCATGACGGCAGAATTAACCTGCCACTGTTGCTTCAGGCGGCGCGCGGCCGTTGCACGGCGGCGCACTTTGGGACTTACGATTACACCGCGAGCTGCAGCATTACGGCCGCGCATCAGCACATGATGCATCCCGCTTGTGACTTTGCAAAGCACATGATGCAGGTGTCGTTTGCCGGAACCGGTATCTGGCTGTCGGATGGCGCGACGAACATCATGCCGGTCGGCCCGCATCGCGCACAGGAAGGCGCGACCTTAACGCCGGCGCAAGGCGAAGAAAATCGCGCCGTGGTTCGTCGCGCGTGGAAACTTCACTACGACGACATTCAACATTCGCTTGTTGGCGGCTTCTATCAGGGTTGGGACTTACACCCGGCGCAACTGCCGACGCGTTATGCGGCCGTGTACGCATTCTTTCTGGAGAGTCTCGATGCCGCTTCGGCACGGCTACGCAACTTTGTCGAGAAAGCCGCCAAGGCGACCCTGGTCGGCGACGTGTTTGACGATGCGGCGACGGGCCAGGGCCTGTTGAATTATTTCCTGCGCGCGATCAATTGTGGCGCAGTAACCGAAGCAGAAGCGACGAAATTGACGACCCTGACCCACGATGAGCTTGTCTCAGCATCGTTTGTTAAGATTTTGCAGAACCGGCAGAATTTATAGAGGACCGGCTTTGCCTTAAGAATCGGATGAGTTTCGTGTAGTTCGTGTGATTTCGTGGATCGTTTCTATTCCTTCGGGAGACAAGGGCCGATCCACGAAATCCGGAGGAAGCAACACGAACGGAACACTTCAGACCCAGGCAAAGCCTGGAGAACCAATATGTCTAACACTCGCCATTTGGCAGTTGTAATTACGTTGTTGGCTGTAACCATGAGCACCATCGCAGGTTCGCAACCACGAGCGCAAACGACCGGTCCCAAGACTGAGAGTCGCAAAGGGACGGGAGGGCAGCCACCTCAGGCACTGCTCGAATCTGACCTGGAAAAGAAAATTCGCCGTTTCGCCCCGACAATTATGACTGCGGACGCCGCGCGACTTGGTGTTAACGATCGCCAGGCGCTGCAAAAGATCATCGCAGCAGCGAAGCTTTATGATTCGCTTTACCTGAGACAGATTTGGAGCGGCAACGAGGCGTTGTTGCAGAAACTCGAGGCTGACAAAACGCCGCTCGGCCTTCTGCGGCTGCACTACTTCATGATTAATAAAGGCCCGTGGTCGCAACTTGATGAGAACGAACCGTTCATCGCAGGTGTGCCGCGCAGGCCGCCGGCGGCGAACTTCTATCCAGCAGACATGACCAAGGACGAGTTCAACTCATGGCTGAACACGCTCTCGCCGGCAGAGAAAGAGAAAGCGACCGGCTATTTCTACACAATTCGCCGCGATCCGAACGGCAAACTCAAGACGGTTTCGTACAGTGAAGAGTATCGTGACTTTCTCGAACCAGCCGCGAAACTTCTGCGCGAAGCTGCGGTCCTGACGACTAACGCGACGCTGCGAGACTTTCTAAATAAACGTGCTGCGGCCTTTGCGTCCAACGATTATTACGACAGCGATGTGGCATGGATGGATCTCGATTCCCCCGTCGATCTCACCATGGGTCCATACGAAACCTACGAAGACGAGTTGTTCGGTTACAAGGCCGCGTTCGAAGCTTACGTGACGCTGCGCGACGACACCGAAACTGCGAAGCTGAAAAGGTTCAGCTCCTACCTACAGGAGCTTGAGGATCACCTGCCGATAGATCCGCAATATCGCAATCCGAAACTCGGCGCTGCCTCGCCGATTCGGGTGGTGAACGAAGTGTTCAGTTCCGGTGAAGGCAACAGCGGCGTACAGACGGCGGCCTTTAATCTTCCCAACGATGAACGTGTGGTGAAAGAAAAAGGCTCGAAGCGGATCATGCTGAAGAACGTCCAGGACGCGAAATTCAACAAGACTTTGCTTCCGATTTCGCGTGTAGTCCTTGACGAGATCCAACTACGAACGCTCGAGTTCGACGCCTTCTTCACGCACATCCTGATGCACGAACTGATGCACGGTCTGGGGCCGCATAACATCACTGTCAACGGCGAGCAAACGACTGTACGGAAGCAACTAAAGGAACTCTACTCTGCAATCGAAGAAGCGAAAGCTGATGTTACGGGACTTTGGGCTTTACAGTACCTGATTGATAAAGGCGTCGTCAGCAAGACTATGGAACGGTCTCTTTACACGACGAACCTGGCCAGCATGTTTCGCTCAGTTCGCTTTGGCATCAACGAAGCCCATGGTCGCGGCGTGGCGATGCAGTTCAACTATCTGACTGATGAAGGCGCATTCAAATTTGACGAAACTACCGGCAAGTTCAGTGTCGATGAAACAAGAGTCAAAGAAGCCGTGCGTAAGCTGACGCACGAGTTGCTGACGATTGAGGCGGAAGGCTCGTACGACAAGGCGCGGGCAATTCTGGTTAAGTACGCCGTAATTCGGCCAGCGATGAGAAACGCACTTGATAAATTGCAGGACGTGCCGGTTGATATTGAACCGGTGTTCCCGCTGGCGAAGTGATTTGGAGTGCGGCGACTTGTCGCCGCTTTAAAGCGCTGACAAGTCAGCGCACTCCAAATCAAAACAGTGACCCCTGCGCCTCCGCGTCATCCGGTTCCACCGATTCACTCAGCCGCGGATAACTCTCAATCAGCCTTGCCGGTCCCGGAACTTTTTCTTCTTCCAACTGCGCGAGAATTTCAAAGCCATTTACCAGGCTTTGGCCGCGGGCGTGATTGTTGGTAATGACGAAAGTCTGCCTGGCTTTGTCGGCGACCTGCTTGATGCGATCAATCCACGGGTCGAGTTCGTCGCGCGCATAGAGATAATCGTAACGCTCCATCACGTTGGCTTCAGCGCGAAACCAGTTTTGATAATTCCGGCCATGCAGGCGAATGTAGCCAATTGATGACGTGACCTCAGCCGCAGGTTTGATCGAGTTGGCAAACTGCGGCTGGTCGATATCGCATAACCCGACGTTGAGGTCCTCGAGCGTTTGCAGGATGCGCGGGTTGTTCCATGATTCGTGACGCAACTCGACGACCAGCGGGTAATCTTTGAAGCGCGCGACCAGTTGGTCGAGATAAGCGCGCTCGTCAATATCGTTCTTGAACGACCAGGGAAACTGAATCAGCAGCGCGCCCAGTTTACCTGCCTCCATCAAGGGATCAATTCCGGCGCGAAATAATCCTTCCGTATCGTTAGTCAACCTTTCGCGTTTGTGAGTAAAGACCTTATGCAACTTGGCGGTGAAAACAAAGTTCGGATTGTGCGCGATGCGTTGTAGCCACGTGCGCGCGGTCTCGGGCCTCGGGGGGTAATAGAAGCTGCTGTTGATTTCCGCCGTGTCAAAGTATTTTGCGACCAGCGCCAGAGTATCGAACTTTGTCCCCGCGCTTTCCGGATAGACGCGGCCGCGCCAGTCTGCGTAAGACCAGCCGGCCGGACCGACAAAGATATCGCGGAGAGCGCGCATTGAAAACGGATTGTGTCGGAGCGAACTGCGTTTGTCGACGCAGCGCGCTGATACTTGTGCGAACTCGGACAGAGGAATGCAAATACGATCCACGAAACCACACGAAGCACCACGAAGAAAATCGGATTCGTGTTGGTTCGTGTGATTTCGTGGATCGCTCCGCCCGAACCGAAAAGGCAATTTAGGTTACTGCCCTGTCAGCTTCCTCAGAAGCTTTTTGGGAGCTGTAGGCCTGAAGACAATAACCGGCAACTATATCTGGCGCCAGAGTTGATGCCGCGAGCTTCCCACTCTCATCAAGAAACTTGGCGGCTGAGGCTAATTCCGATGAATCGATTCTCCATTTTCCTGCGGCGCCCGGTTCAAGATCGTTCAGTTCAGCCATTAACGAGCTGAGGTCAGGCCGCACAATCGCCGGACGCACCACCGTTTCAGCCCAGGAATAGTAAGGATAATCGATACGATACGCCCAGCCGCCGTTAAGGGGGGTCGCGATTAGAAACAACTCGCCCTTTGCATGATGTGAGACCGCGGTAAACGGCGCGGCGTCGCGGGCCGGATTAAATCCATCTGGTCCGAAGATCTGGGGGGCCAGCGTCACGAGCGAAAGGCGGGCATCAGCGAATTCTTCAACCCGCGAATCGCCTTTCGCAAAACTTTCGAGCGCCATTTCAATTCGTCGCCACGAGTCGCGCCACAGTTCTTCATAGTCGTCTGTTCGCGTGATCACTTGCTCGACCTGCGGCAGGACCAGGAGATAAGCATGCGCTTCATCTTCAACCGGCCCGCCCGCAAGTTTCGCCGCCAACGGCGATCCGGATTTGTCAATCGGTGAATCAGATCCCTGAATAACTATGCTGGCGCGCACGCCGTCAACGCTGCTAAGTTCAGAAAAATCACCCGCTTCAGCAGCCGCAATCAGCTCCTTGCGCAATGGCAGGGCGCGCTCGCCCGCTAACATAGCCCACACAGACAACACGCCATCGGTGTCGAAATGGTTGTTGGTGACGAGATCGATGCTGCGCGTCAGTTCCGCCCGATTCGGCGCCGCGACTAGATTCAAAACCGTTTCCGTCGACGTGTCCGCCTTGACAGATTCAGGCGTTTTATTGCCGTGCCAATGCGAAAAGTGAACGGAGTTATCCACCGTGCCGTCGACTGAGAGCTTCGGCAACTCGGCGATTGCGTCACTGTAAAATTCAAATCTCATCAGCGAAAATCCTTAATCATGACTACATCGTCAACCATCGGGCCACGACCAATAATCAACTGCTTCCCGTCACGAGTCCAGTTGAAGGAATCGATGTAATCAGATTTATAGTTCGTGAGCGCTTTCGCCGGGCCGCCGTCAATCGGTTGGCTGTAGAGGTTGGAAGCAGCGGGGCTGTCGATATAAACAATCGATCTCCCGTCGTGCGTCCACTTTGGCCCGGCATCGATGGCGACGGTCGCGGGCAAGTCAATCAGTTTGGTCGCGGGCCCGCCATCAAACGGGACAATCGCAATTTGCCATCTCAAACTCGCTTTGGCATCAGGTGAAAAACAGGCGATCGATTTGCCGTCGGGCGAAATCGATGGGCTGACGCATTGGCGATCGGTTACTTCGGATGATTCGCCGCCATCAATCGGCATTTTCATTAATGCCCAGCGGCTGCTTCGCAGGGATTGATAAACGATCGACTTTCCGTCATTCGAACCGACTGCAAAAATTGCGAACATCTCGTTATTGGTCAACTGCTTTTGGTTGTTGCCGTTAGTATCCATGCGCCAAATGTTGAATCCGCCTGATCGATTGGAATTGAAAAGAATGTAACGACTGTCCGGAGTTACGCTGGCCCAAACCTTGATCGCGCCATCGCTGGTCAATTGTCGCTTGTCTGATCCGTCGGCTTTCATCGACCAAATCTCGAAACCGTTACCCGGGTTGTCGATATAGATGATGCGGCCATCAGCAGTTTCATCGAGCGACAGAACTCCTTCCTTTTTTCCGTTTGAGATTTGATGTGCGGAATCCTGGCCCGGCGTCACCAGCCAAATGTTTTGCGTGAAATCTTCCTGCACGGTAGCAACCGTCTGGTCGTCTCCGGTCAGGCCCAGGCTGACAGTGCCATAGCCGTTGAGGTCGTTCGTGATGCGGCGCACTTCGCCGCTGGGGTAAAGGATTTGCCAGAGCTGCGTTCCAAAGGTGAGCGCGCTGGGGGTGGCCGTCATTACCAGGCCTTTTCCGTCACTCATCCAAAGCACCCGGTGAATTTCTGCCCATTGCGGTTTGGTGATCGCGCGCTCCGGTCCGCCCTTGACCGGAACTTCAACCACCGTCGCGTTCGTGACTTCAGGTATCGCGTTGGCGCCGACCGCGATTCTTTGTCCATCGGGTGACCATGACGGTCCCTCTTTTGAAAAGTATTCAGGGAGTCTTCGCCGGGCGATCGTCTGCGGAGTCCCGCTGCCGTCCGTATTTGAAATTACCAGCCAACTTTCTCCAGTTGCCGGAAACAACCGTACGTAGGCGATCTGTTTACCGTCAGGAGAAAAGGAAACGCTGCTCCAAATTCCTTCGAGAATCTTTTGTACGGCACCGCCGATTACTGAGACTCTGAACAACGCGCCGTCGGGAGTTGTCTTGTCCGCATTAACCAGATAGACGAATTCGCCATTCGCCGAAAAGGTTGTGCCCGACCCAAACGTCGATTCCATGGGACCAAAAATCTTTACTGAGCTATTAGTCGAGACTTGCCGGAGGTAATAGGTAGCCCGGCCCTGGCCATCAATGGTTGAGAAGACCACAAATTTCCCGTCAGGCGAAATGCTGACAGCACCCACAATTTCCTCGCTGCCGATCTTGCCACCGTTGGTGAGTCGCGTGAACTTGAGGGCAGCCGGAGCGGGCGGCGGACCATTGACGCCGGCGTATTTGTAAATCAGCAGACCAGCTCCTGCGAGGGCACCCAGCACGACGACGAGGATCCCGCCAATCGCGACCCGATGCCGTCTAATTTCTGTGACAATGTATTCAGCGCTGGAAACTGCGGGCGCAGTTGAGACTGTTCCGGTTCGCGAGGCTGATGTTTGCGAGACGCCGCGACCGGCAATCATGGTCGCTGCGTCCGCTGACGAAGCAGTAACGTGTGGTGAATCAGGTGAAGAAGAACGCTGGATCTCCGCCTGCGCGTCGAGCCGTTGTTTGACGCGACGCAGGTCGACCGAGAGCTCCTTGGCGCTTTGGTAACGTTCCTCGCGATCCTTGGTCAGGGCCTTGGTCACAATCCAGTCGAGCGCCTCAGGAACGTCGCGAGTGTAGCGCGCCAGCGGCGGCGGCTCTTTGCTGAGAATCGCCGCGATCACATCGCTATTCGAAGCTCCTTCAAACGGCAAATGGCGGCTGATCATCTGAAAGATGACCACGCCCAAACTCCAAATATCCGTTCTGGGGTCGATGGGTTGCGC
Organism: Acidobacteriota bacterium; assembly: GCA_046728235.1. Lineage (GTDB taxonomy): Bacteria > Acidobacteriota > Blastocatellia > Pyrinomonadales > Pyrinomonadaceae > UBA11740. The sequence continues at coordinate 1,839 of JBKPEE010000023.1, read as the reverse complement.
CCGTGCCTGTTCAGGCGACATATAACCGACAGTCCCCATCACCGTGCCGGGATCAGTCTTTACTTTCGCGCGGGTTAATGCTTCGGCATCGACATCTGGCCCGCCCGCTACCGCAGGCGGTTCTGACAGTTTCGCCAAACCAAAATCGAGCACCTTCACGTAACCGTCATGCCGCAGCATCACGTTGTCGGGTTTGATATCGCGGTGAGTGATGGAGGCCGCGTGCGCAGCCGATAAAGCTGCGGCGATCTGAATCGAAATCTCGAGCACCTCGCCCAAGTCCAGATTGGCGCGTGCCATCTTTTCCCGCAACGTCTCGCCCTCAATGTATTCCATGGCGATGAAATGAACGCCGTCCATCTCTTCAATTTCGTAGATGTGTGCCACGTTGGGATGAGACAGCGAAGATGCGGCCCGCGCTTCCTGGGCGAAGCGCCGCATTCTTGATTGATCGTTAGCCAGTTCGGCCGGCAGAACTTTCAGCGCGACCGTGCGGTCGAGCTTAATGTCCTGCGCCAGATAGACTTCACCCATGCCGCCTTCGCCAAGCTTCGCGCGGACCTCATAACGACCGAGTTTTGTGCCTGGCGCAAGCGTCATCTCTGGCTACACTAATCCAATCCGTTTTAATAGGCCATTAAAGCGCGGATCGTCTCGCAATGAGTCCATATACGGATCAACCAGAGGCGGAATCGAATTGACGGACATACAGGTAGACCCCAGTTGCAGGAAACGAAGCAGCTGATTGAAAGCGCAGATCGCAAGTTGTTGTTCAAGATCTAATCAGATTTGTTTCGAAATTCAATGAACCAGTTTTGAACTACGGTTAAAACCTGGTGTTTGTTTGGATCTTCAAGCCCTTCGAGCATCACAAAGTGCTGACCATCAGGTGTGACGTCGTACCCATCTAACACTCCGCTGGGACGATCGACGTGTACGCCCGCCTGTGAGAACAGTTTTTGTGGCGTACCGAGAACGAGCGTAGGCTTTGTCTGGATCTTCACCACCATCAGGTTGGTACCACGCGGATCCGCTGAGTCGGCAGCATTATGAGAAACGAAGAACAACTCATTGCCGCTGCGGCTCCAATGCGGAAGTCCACCACCGCCCGTCGACACCCGCCATTTACCCTCACCGTTAGGAAAGGGTTTGATGTAGACCTCGTTCTGATCAGATTCGTTTGACACATAGGCAACATATCGGCCATCCGGCGAAAACTCGGGAGAGCTCTCATCGCTGGCCGTGACCAGAAAAGGCTGGGGCTTCGCACCAGGTTCGGTCGTGGTATACCAAAGATTAAATGTCTGACCATTTACGGCAGTCGCGTAAATCAGGTACTTGTGATCAGGCGAAAACTGCGCATCAATGCCGTTGACTAATTGCCGCGCCTCACCGCTACCGTCCGCAGCCTTCTCGAAGACCAACTGGGAACCAGGGGCGTTGCCCGTGACATAAAGCACGCTTTGCCCATCCGGAGTCCAACTGCAAGACCACTGCCGAGTAAGGTTTCCATTTGTGAGCCTTGTGCGCGTACCACGGTCCATGTCTACAACCCAGTAGTCAGTCTTTCCGGACTCTCGCGTTGCGAGCACCACACGTTTGCCGTCCGGTGATAGTCGGATAGATGGAACCTGAAAAGGTACTGGATCAGATTGAATGTTTCGGACAGTTTTCCCACTCCGATCCTTCAGCACTAACCTGGTTTGACCAGTGTCGTCGCTTTGCCGAAAGATTAACGTGCCATCTGACGAGAGTTTTGCCGCCGATCCACCAGGCACCACAAGGAATGGCTCTCCGGTAACTTCGAGTTTGCTGAGTGAGAATGGCACCGCCCAGATG
>JBKPEE010000022.1:0-8100 GCA_046728235.1 Acidobacteriota bacterium | reverse complement strand
CGCGCGGCCACAATCGAGAGTCAGGCCAAGCGGATTGAAGAGATTGTCGCCGAGTTGCGCGGGCTTCAACCACCGTTTAAAGAATAGTCTCCACCATCACGCCAGATCGAAAAGCAGGAGCTCAGAGTCCTGTTCGGCGGCGATTACCAAATGGGATTCGTCGCTGATCCCCGCCCCGTCGCCAACCTGCAACTGCTCGCCATTTATGGTGACCGCACCACGCGCCAATTGCAGCCAGCCGTGACGGAGCGGATCAAGTTGATGTGTAATTGACTCGCCCCGATCGAGCCGCGACGCATAGACGCGCGCATCTTGATTGATGGTGACGGCGCCGTCCTGGCCGTCAGCTGAAGCAATGAGCCTCAGCTTTCCTTTCCGTTCATCATCAGCAAAGAACTTTTGCTCGTAGCCTGGCGTGAGGTTTCGCGCGTTTGGCAGGATCCAAATCTGCAGCAGATGACACACTTCGGTGCGCGACGGATTGAATTCGCTGTGGCGGACGCCGGTGCCGGCGGTCATCCGCTGCACGTCACCAGGACGGATGACGGAACCATTGCCCATGCTGTCGCGATGCTCCAACTCGCCGGACAGGATATAAGTGATTATTTCCATGTCACGATGCCCGTGCATGGGAAAACCGTGAGCCGGGGCGACGCGATCCTCGTTAATGACTCGCAGATTGCGGAAGTGTACGTGCGCTGGATCGTGATATTGATCGAACGAAAAGGTGTGCCAGGTATCGAGCCAGCCATGATCGAAGTGGCCGCGTTCTGCTGATTTACGAATGATGATCATAACCGACTGGAGCGCAACCGTCCCGGTTGCTCTTTCCGATGTAAGGGATGACGCTTGCGCTCCAGCCAGTTACCCGCTGGCTAACGCGGTCGCTTCTGAACGCGCCTGATCGACCGATGCACAGAGGCGCGCCCTCTGTTGAATTTCTTCTATCAGTTGTGAGATATCGGAAGCAGTGAAAAACGGCAACTTATCTGTCTCTAAAACGACCGACAATCCCGCACGCCATCTCTCAAACTCCCGCAGCGCTGCCTGCCGATCACAATCATCAATCGTCGAAAGATAGAGCGCATCAGCTTTCGCTAATGTTCTGCGCGCGGATGTCTTCATTTTGTTTTCGCCCGCGCGCGCGCAGGTGATCGCGAAGTCCGCTTTGACGTAATCAAGAAAGCTGTTTCCTTCGACAATCACTCCGGCCGATTTTACTCTCGACAAAGCGCGAGTGATTCCCTCCTCGACCTGATCCTCGCCGACGATCACCCAATGCACGCTGGCGGCGCCTGCGTCCCAGAAACGTCCCGTATCTTTTCCTTTTTCGTAATTAGCCTCGCGACCAGATCGAATCAACGGCTCGTCTCGCAACAGATCGCTGACACAACAGCCACTCGGGTCTTTCCCGCACGAGCGATAGTGCCCGCGGGTAAGTTTAATCGCTTCCCAACCGGGCAGTCGCCGGATCAATTCGCAAACCAGCGTAGTCTTGCCGGTATTCGACGAGAGTCCGCTGACGGCGACGATGAACGGATAAACGCTCATGAGTTCACTGATGACAAAAGGATTTTCACCAGGCGTTCAAGTCCGCGCGCGTCTTCCTGATCAAAACGTGAGCGAATCGGGCTGTCGAGATCCAGCACGCCGAGCAGGCGCGAATCCTTCATCAAAGGCACGACAATCTCGGAATTCGAGGCGCTGTCGCAGGCTATATGGCCGGGAAACTCGTGCACGTTCGTCACGATCACAGTTTCACATTTCGCGGCGCCGGCGCCACATACTCCCTGGCCAATCCTAATCCGCACACAGGCGGGCCTGCCCTGGAAAGGGCCCAGAACCAGCTCTCCTTCTCGTTCAAAATAGAAGCCGGCCCAATTCAGATCCGGCAGTGAATGAAATATCAGCGAAGAAAAGTTGGCCGCATTCGCCGTCAGATCACGCTCGCCGGCAAGCAGACTGGAAAGCTGGTGCGCGAGCTGATCGTAAAGATCGCGCTTCGATGATGTTGATAAATCCGTGATCTCGAATGTCATGTTCTAAGAATAATTACATTAAGCCATGCGGTGGAGTCAGTACCGGGAGCGATAGCGACCGGGTTTCACGAAAGGATGCTAATCGTTCAAGGTGGCCACCCGGTCGCTATCGCTCCCGGTACTGACCTCATTTGTCTGCGCCACTGCCCGAATGCTGATCACCACCGACTTCGAAGCCGGTGTATTACTCTTGTCTGCAAAATAAGTGACCGGTACCAACACATTCGCTTCTGGGAAATATGTCGCCGCACAACGACGCGGAATGCTGTAGGGCACCAGCGCGAAACTGTGAGCTACACGCTCTACGTCATCGTACCGGCTAACCAAATCTACGCGCGTGCCGTTCTCTAAACCAAGTGAATTAATGTCGTCGGGATTGAGAAAGACTACGCGCCGGCCGTTGCGAATGCCGCGATACCGATCATCCAGACCGTAGATCGTCGTATTGAATTGATCATGACTGCGCATGGTCATCATCAGGAATTCACCCGGCTGGAGATCGATTCGCGGCAATGGATGCACCGTAAAGTGCGCCCGGCCATCCTTTGTTTTGAACTTTCGCTCGCGAATTGGGTTCGGCAGATAGAAACCGCCCGGCCGGCGCACTCGCTGATTGTAATTTTTAAATCCCGGCACCACATGTTCGATGTGGTCGCGAATGAGATCGTAATCGGCTACCAGTCGCTCCCAATCAATTTCTGATCGAGTAGCCAGGACCGCCTTTGCCAGACCGGCGATAATTGCCGGTTCACTCAACAAGTGATCCGACGCGGGACTCAACCGTCCGTGCCACGCTTCGACCACGGCCATTGAGTTTTCGGTCGTCACAAATTGTGGCCCGCCGGCCTGCTGATCAACTTCAGTTCGTCCCAGGCAGGGCAGGATCAATGCCTGTTTCCCCGTAATCAGGTGCGCGCGATTCAACTTGGTCGAGACATGCGCCGTCAGACGGCAACGCCGCAGCGCCTCAGCCGTATATTCAGTGTCCGGCGTGGCCGATAAAAAGTTTCCGCCCAGCGCGAAGAAGACTCTGGCGCGGCCTTCGTGCATCGCTTGAATGGCGTGCACCGTGTTCAATCCATGATGACGGGGTGGCTCGAAATTGAATTCAACCGCGAGCTGGTTCAGAAAATCATCTGCAGGCTGCTCCCAAATCCCCATCGTGCGATCGCCCTGCACGTTGCTGTGGCCGCGCACTGGACACAAACCCGCCCCGGGTTTGCCGAGCTGCCCGCGCAGCATCATTAAGTTCACAATCTCCTGAATGTTCGCAACCGCATTCTTATGCTGCGTCAGGCCCATGGCCCAACAAAAGATGACACGCTCAGACTCGATGAAAATGCGCGCGGCCTCGGCCATTTGTGCCTGCGTAATTCCGGACTGTTCCAGGATGTCGTCAAGAGAAAGCGGGTCAAGCGCCGATCTAAATTCTTCAAAACCAATCGTAGACGCTTCGATGAACTCCCGGTCGAGGACCGTGCCCGGACGACGGGCCTCGGCCGCGAGGACTTCCTTCATCAATCCCTTTAACAGCGCCACGTCGCCATTGATGCGAACCTGCAAAAACAGATCAGCCAGCTTCGTTCCCTCGCCGAGCCAGGTCCAGAATTCCTGCGGATGTTTGAACCGGGTTGTGCCTGTCTCAGGCAGCGGATTGACGTGAACGATACGGCAGCCGCGGCGTTTCGCCTTCAGTAGCGTAGTTAACATACGCGGGTGATTCGTGCCGGGATTTTGGCCCACGATGAAAATCGCGTCGCAAAGATCGAAATCCTCAAGTGTCACAGTGCCTTTGCCAAAGCCCAGCGCTTCTTTCATGCCGGTGCCGCTGGATTCGTGGCACATGTTCGAGCAGTCGGGCAAATTATTGGTGCCGAATTGTCTTGCAAATAGTTGATAAAGAAACGCAGCTTCGTTGCTGGTACGGCCTGAGGTGTAGAAGATCGCTTCGTCAGGCGAGGCAAGCGAATTGAGTTCCTGAGCGATTAAGGCGAAGGCTTCTTTCCACTCGATAGGCTGATAATTATTGGCGCCTTCCTTGAGCACCATTGGGTACGTAATCCGGCCCTGCTGATTCAACCAGAGATCGGATTGCTGCGAGAGATCTGCGACGCTCCACTGCTCAAAAAATTCCGGCGTCACGCGTTTACTCGTGCCTTCATCGGCCACGTGCTTGGCGCCTTCTTCGCAAAACTCGAAGCGCGAGCGTTCACCGTCCGGCTCGGGCCAGGCACACCCGGGGCAATCGATTCCGTCTTTTTGATTAAGTTGCAAAAGCGTCCGCGTACCCCGCACCACTCCCATTTCGCCCCAGGCAAATTTCGCCGCGGCCAGCGCGGCGCCGGCGCCGCCTGCGGATTTGCTGATTGGTTCGACGTCGGGGGGCGCACTCTCGAGCGGTGTTTGAGCGCCCGTTGAGAAGCCGTCTTGCATTTCGGACAAGGTGCTTTTGTCAACTTCCTCTTTACGTTGAGCCACGGTTTCGATTGTAGGAACGGCCCGACAGTTTTGCAAAGTCGAGCACAATCCACAAAATAACGAGCGACCCGACTGGGAGCCGCACCCGCCCCGGTTGCTTTTTTCAGTTCGCGCTGCGCGCTCATTGCAAGCGAGACGCTTGCGCTCCAGTCTTGCGCTCCACCGGCTTGCGCTCCGGGTCACGCGACCTCACGAAGAATTCGTGGTTGTTCGTGTGAATTCGTGGATCCTACGTCCGCACGATCGAAAGGCGGCCTCCGATTACGATTCTCGCCCGGCTTGTTGACTTACTCCGCCGTTTAGCTTAAAAGCATCTTCTTCTCTCCGATCGATACGGTTTGTCGGGTCGGCTTTGCAGACAACCAACTTTCAAGGAGTCCACATGAATCTCAAACGGATCAGCAGTGTGCTTGTCGCCGGTGTTCTGTTTGGCGCCGTCGCCGCTTTGACGGTTTCTGCCCAGAACGGATACAGCCGCGATACCAGTCAGCCAATCGATCAGGAGTACACCAAAAAGATCGCTGAATACACGACCGAAAAGTTCTTTAACTCGCCGCTGACAGATTACCTGCCCGCGTCGCCGGGTGTGCCAACACCCCAGGCCGTCATCGGAGACATTGCCGGAGCGCCGGGAAAGCTGCCTTACGCCGAGGATGTCTACAAGTACATGCGAATGCTCGAGAAGGCGACGCCGCACGTGAAAGTATTCTCAATCGGCACCACCGAAGAAGGACGCGAGATGATCGCGGTGGCCGTCGCGTCGGAATCGCTGCTGGCAAAACTCGACGAGAATCGCGCGCGACTGGCAAAGCTCGCCGATCCGCGCACGCTTAAGATGGACGACGCGGAAGCAGATCGGCTGGTGGAACAATCGTTTCCCATTTACTACATCACCGGCACCATCCACTCGCCGGAAACCGGCGCCCCCACAGCCTTGATGGAGCTCGCTTATCGTCTGGCCGTTGACGACAGCCCTTATATCAAATCGATCCGCGACAACATGGTTACGCTGATCACGCCGGTGGTCGAAGTTGATGGCCGCGATCGGATGGTTGACGTTTACAAGTGGCACCTGGCCCACCCAAACGAAAACTACCCCAACCTGGTTTACTGGGGACACTATGTGGCTCATGACAACAATCGCGATGCGATGGGTTTGTCTTTGAAACTGACGCGCAACGTGCTGAACACCTATGTAGGATGGAAGGCCCAGGTGCTGCACGATCTGCACGAATCAGTTGCCTACCTTTATGACAACACGATCGGTGATCAGCCATACAACGCCTGGCTTGATCCGATTTTGACGGACGAATGGCAAATGATCGGATGGAAGAACGTTTCTGAGATGACTAAGTTTGGCATGCCCGGCGTCTTCACCCACGGAACCTTCGACACCTGGTCCCCCGGTTATCTGATGTTTATCGCGGCGACGCACAATGGCATCAGCCGCCTATATGAAACATTCGGCAACGGCGGCGCAGATACTTTGACGCGCACGCTTTCGCCTGACGAATACCAACGCACCTGGTACAAACAGAACCCGCCGTTGCCGCGCGCCCGCTGGTCCCAGCGCAATAACAACAATTATGAAGAGACGGCGATCCTCGTGTCGCTCGACTACTTCAACAAGAATCAAAAACTATTTCTCAAGAACTTCTATTTGAAATCCAAACGTTCAGTAGAAAAGCCAAAGAACGAAGGTCCGGCGGCTTATGTCTTTCCCGCCGACGATCCGCGGCCCGGTAATCAAGCGGCTTTGTTGCGCACCTTGCAGGGGCAAGCTTGCGAAATACATCGCGCCACGGCCCCGTTCACTGTCACGGTGAAGCGACCAGCAACTCCTCGCGGTGCGGCGCGCGGCACACAGCCCCAAGGATTGGAAGCGCGTCCGGTAGCCACGCCAAATCCCGCAGCGACACCATCGGATACGACGCCACGTGCGACCTCTGGTCCCTCGCCGACCTCGTCGCCCATGGCATCTCGGGCGGCCAATACCGAACCGCGCACCTTTCCCGCCGGCAGTTACATTGTCCGCATGGATCAGCCGTACAGCCGCATCGCCGATGCGCTGCTCGATTACCAGTACTGGAGTCCGCGCGATCCTCAGCAGAGTGTGTATGACGACACGGGTTGGACCTTCGGCGAGCTCGGCAATGTCCAGGTTGTGCGCGTCACGGACGTAAAAGTCCTCGATGCGGCAATGGAGAAAGTAAATGGCGAAGTTCACTCGCCGGGCGGGGTGACCGGGACGGGAACCGTCTTTATCGTCAACGAAAATGCGGACAACGACCTGATTACGCTGCGGTATCGTTTGCGGCGCGCCTCGTTTGAAGCCGCCGAGGAGCCATTCGAAGCCGCCGGCCAAAAATTCAATCGCGGCTCTTTCATTATTCGCAACGCTCTGATGGATGACGTTAACAAGGTGACTTCTGAGCTGGGCATTCCGGCTGTGGCCGTGGCGACCGCGCCTACAATAAAGACGCATCCAATCAAAGCGGCGCGGGTCGCGATCATGCACACCTGGCTGAGCACGCAGGATGAGGGCTGGTGGCGGCTGGCATTTGATCAGGCGGGCATTCCTTATGACTACATCAGCACCCAGGATGTCGCCAGAGAAACTGATCTAAACAAGAAATACGACGTGATCGTCTTTGGCCCCGGCGGCGGAAACACAAACGCCGTGATTCAGGGTCGACCGATGTACGGCAATGCTCTGCCCTGGAAGAAAACCGAACTGACTCCAAACCTGGGTGGTTTTGCTTCGACCGACGACATGCGGCCGGGGCTGGGTTGGAATGGGCTGATGAACCTCCAGAATTTTGTTAAGAATGGCGGGGTCTACATCGGCTCGGATGAATCGGCCGACTTTGCAGTATCGATGGGCATGACGCCGGGCGTTTCGATCCAGCGACCGACGCGTTTGAAGGCCATAGGCGACGTTCTCAAGACGAGAATGGTCGATGCCGGCAGTCCGATCGCTTATGGCTATGGCGACACGCTCTCGGTCTACTGTTTTCAGGGTCCAATCTTCAACCTCAGTAACGTGGCGGGCGGCGGCGGTGGCGGCGGTCGCCGAACTCCGGGACAAGCGCCACCACGTACGACCGGCCGTGGCACGGCCGATGATCCCGACGTCGTTCAGGGTCGTCCACCGGCCGACGTTCCCGAACCACCGCCGGCCAGCGAAATATGGGAAGCTGCGCCCATTAACGAAGAACAGCGACGCAACCTGGTCGGTCTGATTCCGCCGGCGCAACGACCGCGCGTAGTAATGCGCTGGGGTAATGCGAATGAACTTCTGGTCTCAGGTCTGCTCGACGGGGGCGATGAGATTGCCCAACATGCGGCCGTGATCGATTCACCACTCGATCGTGGTCACGTTGTGCTATTCGCCATGAATCCGTTCTGGCGCGGACAAACTTCCGGCAGTTACTCGCTGGTGTTCAATACGATTCTAAACTTCGATAATTTGAACGCCGGCCGAAAGCTGGATGAGAAGTAGTCAATCGCCGTCTGAAGTCAGAACCGCCTGCGGTAGCGGGCGGGCCAGATCGTTTTTTGGGGCCCGCCCGCTACCGCAGGC
>JBKPEE010000021.1:0-37188 GCA_046728235.1 Acidobacteriota bacterium | reverse complement strand
AGAACCCACCCGACAAAGAAAGCGAGTCTTTTCATTTCCTGTCCTCCTCGAAAAAGAATGGTGCTGCCCGGAGCACGCTGGAAAATACACCAACGCGCTCCCCTGACCGGATGAAACCAAATTGAAGAGTTAACTACGCTTCGGAAAAATGGCGACTGCTTCGCGTTTTCTGAATGAAGCTAAGCGTATCGGGCTAAACCAGCAAAATACGGCGGCAGTATATATGTCCCGCCGCGTCGGTCAAGTTTTATTTTCTATATTTTCGTAGTGAGTTCCAAAACTTTGGATAATTACAGCCGAACACTCGGGCACCAATAAACCGCTCCAGAAGTGATTATGCCTCTCTTAACTGGGGCTTACGCTGAAAGCCGACTGATCGATCTTCTGATTGAATTCGAAGTTCGTCAGTTTGATCGTCCATTCTGCAAGGAACGTTCCATTTACTGTATCGACTGACAACTTGATGGTGTAGATGTGAGGCAGATCAAGGTCATTTTCCCGCTTAAACAAGGAAAACTCTTCGACCATCTTGTAGCGGCCTTCGCGCTCCTGCACGTTGGAATATTCAACCCGGCCCATCGGCGCGGGTATGACCCGATCATATTCGGTTCGTACATGCCGGAAATCCCCGGCGTCAAAGTACAACGTGATCTTCAGGTCGGAAGTCCCTCGCGGCGTGTAACGAAGTTCGTGCAGCGTCCGCCCCTCAATCTTTCTGGTGCTGAGATAATCGATGCTCGCTTGCCGTTTCTCGGCGTCGAGGAGAGGCCAACCAGCCGAGAGCACGCCGCACATCAAACCCTGTTTAAAAATGGCGTCATTAGTCATCAGGAAATTCCCCAGCACTGAACGCGTGCCCGGCGTCGCGAAGGCGGCCATGAAATTGATGCCGTTGAAGGCCAACTGTTCGCGCGGGTAGACGGGCGACGGGAAACTCATCCCCAGCAACTGCTTTGCTCCTTCAGAGGCGAGTACCGCCTTTCCGATGGCCTGACCTGAAGGGGTCGTGCGAAAAATGACCTGGGCAGTGCCCGAGATGATCCGGCTGGTAATTTTGGCCCGCGCTTCTGCATTGCCGATCGCCTCCAGATGTTTAGCGACCAGCTGGTCACTCGTTATCTTTTGCGCAGTTGTGGGCAGGCCACAAATCATGATGACGAATGATGCAACGATAATTCTCTTCATCGTGATAGGTCCCAGGTTCATCTCGAAAGAAACAGCGAGACATCGTGATGATGCCTCGCTGCTCCTGTTATCATTCCTGTTAAATCAAAACAGGAACTTGAACCCAAACTGAATTATGCGTGCTGCTTCACCCGTCTGAACAATCGTTTGAGTAGAGGGTGGCGCCACCGTTGCGCAGCATGCCGAGCCGAAACCTGTCGAGTTAATTGCCGGCGATCCGGTCGACGCATCGCGTGGATTGTCAAAGTTCGGATGATTTAGCGCGTTGAACATCTCCATGCGGAACTGCAGTTTCCACTTCTCGGTGATCGCGAAGGTCTTGATCAGTCCCAGATCGAGGTCCCAGTAATGTGGCGCGGTGAAGATATTGCGTCCCGCACCGTTCTGTCCCGGAGACGGCAAGCAGAAGTTGAGCAGGTTGACTGAAGCATTCGCGCCGCAGGTATATGGCTGAGCCGTAGCCGAATTGATGGGGACTGGGCGGAACACCACCGGACCAACCAAAGTCGAACCCTGTACGAATTGAAGTTCGGCCTGCGTAAAGACCGGAACGCCCGCACGGGACTGGTGATTCGCGTTGGCGGTGAACGAGCCGCTGCGAACTGAGAACGGTTCACCGCTCTGATAGGTGAAGATGCTGTTGACGGTCCAACCTCCGAGCACCTGGTTAACTACTCCCGGCGAAGTTTTGAAGAACTGCCTGCCATGACCGAACGGCAATTCCCAAACCGCTGACGCAGTCAGGACATGTGTCCGATCGAAATCCGATCGACCACGCTCGTCGCGGAAGTTGCGAATGTCGGTGGGCGTTCTCGAGTTCGTGGTCGAGAGCCCGCCACCCGATGAGGCGCCGACGGGGTCCACGGACTGATTATCTATTGACTTACCAAACGTGTAAGCCATGCCCACTCCCAAACCGCTGCTGAAGCGGCGGCGCAGGGTGAATTGCGCTGCATGGTAGTTGGAGTCGCCACTGTTATCGATCTTAGTGATAAGCGTAAACTGTTGATTCGGTCGCAGCTTGAGTCCAAGCGTGGTCGCTTCAATGCGGGCGGCCAGATTCCCGATATTGTTGAGATCGAGATCGGCGGGACCCGGGGAGTTGTTCAGCAGATTAGTAGCCGTCGTTGCGCTCAAGCCGCCGGCAGTCTGCAGCAGACCGAGGAGCGGAGGCGTTACCCCGCTGACACCGGATGGACAACCGGTGCCCGTGGGCGCGCAGCCCTTGGCGCGGTTCTGCTGCATGATCAGAAAGTCAGGGACGAGCGAATCGGAATTGACCTGATTTGCGTCATATGCCATGAACAGTCGTTCACCGCGCCGGCCTATGTAGGCTGCCTGCATGACAATGCCCCAGGGCAGTTCGCGCTGCACGCTGAAATTCCACTCGTGCACAGTGGGAAGGTTCATGTGCGGATCGAAAACCGTAATTGGCGGCGCGACCCCTCTCAACTGCTGCGGCGGAGTAAAGAACGACGAAGGCTTGGCGCTCGGCGCCGGCAACTGCGTCGGAAATCCGCCCGCGACAGTTTTATTTAGATCGTTCGTGAACACGCATCCGTTGGTGATTGAAGAGAAGTTGTTGGTCGTCGTGGAGAATTGCGAGGTACACGTTTGCACCAGACCAGGAACTCTGCCGGCCGCGGCCGTCACCTGGAAGGATGAGATTGTATCGAACGCAATTCCATAGCCGACGCGAATCACGCTCTTGCTGCCGTCGCCGAAAATCGTATGCAAGAAACCCGATTTGAAGTCCGGGCTCCAGGCCAAACCGATACGCGGCCCAATGGCGCCGGCGAAGCTACCCTCGTACCAATGCTTCGCCTTCACGAAAGAAACGGCGCCGGCCACGTTTACTGCCGGGTTGGCTGGTAACGGCGTGCCGACGATGGGACTCGATGCGACGAACACATTCTCGTGAGGCGACGTGTTCGCCGGCGGATTGTATTCCCAGCGCGCGCCGTAATTCAGCGTTATGTTCGGTCGAATCTTCCACTCGTCCTGGAAGTAGAAGTTGTACTGATCGAGGTTGTGCTTCTCGGCGTAAAGACTGATCTTGTCGCCAACCTTGAACGGCAGGAAGACGTCCTGCCTCAAATCGGCGATGAAGGTCTGCGTCATTTGCGCCGGCAACCCGTAGAGGTTGTTGATTAGGCTACCCAGGTTCGTAGCATCGGTGGAATTGATACCGGAAGCTGCGGTGAATCCCGAGTTGACGGTACAGCCTGGGCCGGTGGGACAATTCGTCCCCGTCATAAACACCGGCCGCGTCGTCTGCGAGAAGGTCGCTGACGGCGTCACGTTGATGCCCCCGGGCTGCCCGCGTTGATCGACGTGACGATAGAACCGGAAGTTGAGGCCCATGCGAAAGACGTGCGCGCCGCGAACGATGCTGAGATTGTCCAGGACCTGCGGTGTCGTCACCCAACGGGCGGTGCGCGGCGTGTTGATGTAGGGCTCATCGATCGAGTTGAAGTTGAAGGGCGGAACGTCGGGCCACGCCGGATTGGCCTCGCCCTGCGTAAACAAAAACCCGAAACGGCCGTAGCCGGCAGTCAGCTCGTTCACAATGCGGGCCGAGATTACTCTGCGATAACTCAAGGCGAGATTCGACGTGCGCCGGAAGACTTCTCCCTGCGGCGGATTGTTTGGATAAACCTGTGGACGGCCGTTGAGCGGATCGCCCTTCAACGTGTTGTAGTCGGACCATAGATAGCGGCCGAACATGCTGTTGTTCGCATTGAAGTTGTGATCGATACGAGCATTGATCGCCGGACCGCGTACGGCAGTGGGCGGGTTCCAGGCGAAGGTTGCGGTGTTGAGACCATCACCAGTTGCGGAAAAGTTGTTCGGGCTCGGATAGGCTTTCAACAGATTGGCGACTGTCGCATCGAACGACCGGCCGGCCGTGTTGTTCGCGGCACCGTTAACGCTGTAGGTGCGGATGCAACGCAGTGACGTGGCAGTTGCGCAGTCGGGAACCACCGGCACTCCGGTGCTCGGATTAACCAGCAACGTTGAGTTGCGCACGATCGTCGTGCCGCCAATCACGAGCGGGTTCGCGGGATCGGGCACGAAGTAACGGAAGATGCCCTGGCGCGCCAGATCCGTGTACACAACTGGAAACCCAAAGGTCTGATCGATTGGCTGGGTGAAATCAACGCGGTTGTAACCATAGCTGCCAAAGAAGAATGTCTTGTTCTTTTTGATTGGCCCACTCATTTCATAGCCGAACTGCTGCATTCTGATAAGCGGTTTCGGAACTTTCTGCGCGTTCTGATACCACTCGTTTGAATTCAACGCTTCGTTGCGCAAAAAGAAAAATCCGGTGCCATGGAACTCGCTGGTGCCGGCGCGCGTGGCAATCGAGATCGACGCCCCGCTGTTGCGCCCTTCTTCCGCTGTAGCGTTGTTCGTCGTGACCTTGTACTCCTGAACATTATCGGGGGTGATTCGATAAAGATTGCTCACGGGATTGGGCACTGAAGATTCGTTCGCTTCAATGCCATCAATGGTGACGTTGTAGGCACGGTCGCGGGCGCCATTCACGTGCACACCCGAACCCGCTCCGCCAAATGATCGCTGGACCACACCCGGCTCGAGCAGCAGGAGGGTCAGCGGATTGCGTCCGTTCAGCGGTAACGCCTCAATCGCTTTCTGCTCGACCACATTTCCGATCGTGGCGTTGGAACTCTGCAACTGCTCAGGTCCGCCGGTGACGTTTACGGTTTCCGAAACCTGACCTATCTCCAGTGCGCCGTCAACCGTCAGCGGTTCGCCGACCTGCAAGATATTGTTGGTTCTCTGCAAGGTCTTGAAACCCTGCTTCTCTACTGTGATGGTGTATTTGCCGACCGGGAGGGAAGAAAACGCGTACAGACCTGAATCGGTCGTCGTTTGCGTACTGGTCACTCCGGTAGCATCATTCTTGGCGGTGACCGTGGCGCCTGGGACCGCTGCGCCGTTAGCATCTCTGATCGTTCCGGTAATGTTTGAGGTACCGGTTTGGGCAAAACTTATGAGGCACGAAACTAACAGGACTGAAAATGCGAAGAGCAATCTCGCTGGCTTGAGCATGGGTATTTCTCCTTTGGGCTGATGGACTGATAGCCGACGTCCGGTTTCAAATTACCAAATGCGATGCGCTGTATCTCTTGTTAAAGCAGTGAAAGCGGTCGCCCCTGTCGGTTCCAAGCCTCCGAGACTGCTCCCGAAGTCGTTCACCTTAGAGGGCGAGCGCGACGACTCTAGAAACTGAGCTTCCCTGACACTTGAATCCTCCGCGCGTTATTCTGCACGCTGTCGTTAATTCGCCCGAAAATCGACGATGTAAAAGTCGCCGTTGGAAGATCGAACGAAGGATGATTGATGAAATTCTGCATATCGGCTCGTAGATCAAAGCTGACGCGTTCAGTGATCCTGAACTTCTTGGAAATCGAGATGTCGGGTTGGAAATATGGCGGCGCCAAAAAGAAGTTACGACCGGTGTTGCCGATTGAACCTGGAGCGGGCTGGGTGAACGCCGCTCGCGCGGCGGCGTCGAACCAAAAATTGCGTCCGCTTTCAAGCACCAGCTTGCCCATGCCTCTGGGGCAGCCGCTGCAATCAGCCGTCGACTGGACGACATTGCTCAGCGTATTGATCCCGGAGTAAACGGTGAACGGTCTTCCAGACATCCAGAGCACCGTTCCCGCAACCTGCCATCCGCCGATGACTTCATCAAGGAGTCTCGAAGCGTTTCCTCCGAACTGCTTTCCCTTGCCGAAAGGCAATTCATAAACGTACGTTGCCTGGAAAACATGCCGCCGATCAAAATCGGACCAGGCGTAATTCAGGTTACGATTCCGAAGATCGAACGGCGTGCTTGAAGCGGATTGATTATTGGCTCTACTAATCGTACTTAACGAAGGATCCCAAGACCGATTGTCCTTCGACAGAGACAAAGTGTAACCCAACTGGAAACCTAAGCCGCTGGTTATCCTGCGTTTGAAGATCACTTCCAGAGCCTTGTAATTTGAGTAATCGTTAGTGTCGAAGACGTTGAAGGCGCCGGTGAATTGCGGGTACTGTTGAAAGACAAATGGGTTGGCAACCGTCTGCGAGATGAGCTGCGCGACGCCAGCCGCGCCGGCGGAACAAAAGCCAGCTGTTACGTCAGCCGACTGACACAGGCGCTGCGACACCTGAAGAGCGGCCGCAGCTACGCTGCCGCTGGCAATGTTCGCACTGGCGAGGCTGCGGAAGGTCGTCGTTCCTGCATTATTCGATGCATTGCCGGTAAACAGCCGATTGATGAGTGGGCTGTTATAGGTAGAGCTCGCCTTGATGGAGTTGAAGGCACTGAGAAAATTCTCACTAATGCCGGGAACGCCGGTGAAGATATTTACCTGATTGACATCATAGCCGCCAAGCAAGTGCACTGCATGTTTCCCGATATAATTGATCTCGATGACGTCATGCTTCCAAATCTCTCTTTGGAAGCTGAGCGTCCATTCGTGAACTTGGGGGAATCGCAGATCGGGATCGATGACACTGAGTGAGTTGTTGCTAATCGCGGGTGGCTGCCGCAAAGCAGTCGGCGTTGCCGTGGGAACAAGGGCGGCAATGATCGGACCGACGTTTCTGTAAAGACCCCCCGCTTGTCCGAAGGCTGAGTTGGTTACGGCCACATTGTTACCGGGCGTGCTTTGAAAGATCGACGAACCAAACAGGAAGGTGGCAAACCTGTCAGAGGCGATGCGATAGTTGCCACGAATAGAAGTCTTGCCATTCTTGAACGGATCCCAGGCAAAGCCAACCGAAGGCAAAATCGACTTGTAGTCGTTACTGAACAAATCGCCTGACACCCACTGTAGGGTGTTAGACGGCGCTGCGCCCAACTTTACTGGTTGATTCGGAACCAGGATCGGTCTTCCATTGGAAACACTCGGATGCAGATGGATTTCCCAGCGCAGCCCCAGATCGAAAATCAGGTTTGATCTGAATCTCCAACTGTCCTGGCCGTAGAAATCGAGTTCTGGATACTTGGCTATGTTTATCCATCTGCTGTCCGCGGGAAGAAAAGCATTCGGATTGTTCGGGTCTGAAACAAACGCCAACGAAACAGAATTCACTCTGCCGAGCAAGTCGGCTATCGTGTTCTGAAGCCGGGTCAAATCCGTCGAGTTAATGCTGGTAGAGCCAGACGAGGGTAGGTTGAATCCGGAAAAACCGGCGGCATTCCCGAGATTGACCGTAGGCTCGATGGCTGCTCCCGCAACCGAAGACCTGTCGTCTGTATGTTTATTGAAGCGGAGATTCATTCCGCTCTTGAAAGTGTGCGGACCGGTGACATAAGTCACGTTATCGATGTATTGCAGAGTTCGCACTCCGCGCGCGTTGTAGGAAAAATTCGTGTTCGGCGTGGCGATGTTAATAAACGAAAAGGGCTCGTTCGCATCCGGATGGGGCGTCAAGAATTTGAAGAAATACTTGCTGACGCCGAAGATGAATTCATTCGCTAGTTTCGCCGTGGGCGACCAGCGCCAGTTGAAAGCCCAGTTTTCTGGAGTGCGGGTTGTATCGACAAAATTCGTATTGCCGGGGAAGATCGGACGACCGGCGTTCGCAGAGTCACCGAACGTGAACTGATGTCCCTTAGCATACCGGACATAAATCAAACTGTTTTCGCGCAGCTTGTAGTCGAACTTGGTAACAAAGTCATATTGCCTCTCGTGCTGCGGAGAGCCCCAGTCGAATCCTGCCGTGTTCAGACCATCACCGACTGTAAAGTTATTTGGCGCCGGTTCGGCGTTGATAATTGCAGAGAGCGCCGGGTCGAGACCAATTCCGGTGGGATTGCCGGCAATATTATACGATGAAATGCAGGGCGAATTGGTCGGCGGAGCGCCCGTGCAGGCCGGAAGGACCGTATTGCCACCGGCGTCAACCGAAGGCGTCAACGTTCCCGCTGGCGCGTTTGCTCTGCCTACAACATAACGAAACAACCCTTGCCGAGCCTGTGCCGTGTAAACCGTACGCGTAACCAATGCGGTATCGTAAGCGCGCAGCAGTTGCAGGTTGGTGAAGAAGAATAGTTTGTTCTTCTTAATTGGCCCGCCCAGGCTCCCGCCGAAGATATGCTGCACAAACTGTCCTTTGGCTGTTCCTGCGATTGTGACGGGATAACTCTTGGCATCAAGCCTCGGCGTGCGATAGTACTCAAACCCGTTGCCGTGAAATTGATTCGTTCCAGAGCGCGTGACGAAACTCACTTGCGCGCCGCTGCTGCGTCCTAGTTCAGCAGTGGAGTTGCTCGTGACTACCTGAAACTCCGTCACTGAGTCAGGATTCGGGCGCAGCGGCGTGAAGTTTGAACCTCCCGCCGTCGATTCATTTATGTCGATCCCATCGAGCGTAAAATTGAACGCGCGGTCACGCGACCCGTGCACATTCACGCCGCCGCCGGTGTTGCCGCCGACAACCACGCCAGGCTGAA
Organism: Acidobacteriota bacterium; assembly: GCA_046728235.1. Classification (GTDB taxonomy): domain Bacteria; phylum Acidobacteriota; class Blastocatellia; order Pyrinomonadales; family Pyrinomonadaceae; genus UBA11740. Next base: position 28,526 of record JBKPEE010000021.1, on the reverse strand, counting down.
AATTCAGTAGGTCAAGCGGATTCCGCCCGCGGGTGGTGACGATTGGCAAACTCTCTAATGTCTTCTGCTCAACCGTGCTTCCAACATTTCCTGAGGTGCTCGTCTGGACTGCTTCAGCGGTCGTCGTCACCTGCACCACCTCGCTAACAGTGCCGACCTCGAGCGCGGCACTCACCGTCAAGGGTTCGTTAACATTCAGGTTATTGTGGGTGGACTGGTACTTCTTAAAGCCTTGCTTCTCGACCGTCACGCTATAGGTGCCAACTTGAAGAAGATCGAAAGTATAGGTTCCGCTGTCGCTGGTCTGAGTTGTCAGAGAGACTCCGGTTGCTTCGTTAGTGAGCGTAACGGTTGCACCCGGCACTGCGGCGCCGTTTTTGTCCTGAACAACTCCGGTAATTCGCGAAGTCGTTCCCTGTGCCAACGCGAGGGTCATGGTCAATGTGATCAGAATCAAGAAAGAACAGATAAGATAAGCAGACTTTTGCACTGGGGGCCTCCTCAGAATATGCGCATGGTTCACGCTCGGTTCGGTTTCGAACGCTGGTGATTCTCACAACTGAACTATTGAAAACTGGCGAGCGCAACAGACTCCGTAGTTGTTGCACGAATGTTGCACGCAAGTATATCGCCGAACGAATTGGCGTCAAGACTTTTGATGAACTCACGAGAACAAGGCGCGCTAAAGACAATCAAATGCGCAGTTGATTTGCGAAGCGAAATTTGAAAGGCACGCTTGATCGCCAATTGTTGGCCACGTCTCCACTCCAAAAAAATGGAGAGTCTATCCATTAATATGAAATTCTCAAGAGAGAATTTCCGCTTTCAGGAACGCAAATTTGTATCAGGTGCGGTTATCGGACTGATAAAATCTTTTAGTTTTGCTTGTGAGTCCGGGGCGAATAGAATTGCGTCCTTCCCGCAAGAATGTTCAGCGTTTAGACCGTTGGCCGCGGTCCGAGCAGTGGTTCTAATCATCCAGTAAAGAGGAAAAATAAATGAGACAACACCCCAGGTTCGTAGTTTGTTTAGTCGCTTCGCTCGCTCTGCTGTTTGCATGTAGCGGCGTCGCATTATCGCAGGAGATTACCGGCGGAATTGTCGGCAGCGTGAAGGATGCCCAGGGAGCGGCAGTGAAGGGCGCGACCGTCACGGTCACGAACCCGGCAACGAAAGAGGTCGTTCGCACCGTCACGACTAACGACGAAGGCGCATACACGGCAGGCGATCTCCACGTCGGCATGTACGACGTGACAGTCGAGGCCACCGGTTTCAAGAAACATATCTCAAACAAAGTGCAGGTCGACGTCGGCAAGCCGAGAGGTTTAGACATCACACTTGAAGTCGGAAACGTAAGCGAAGTAGTAACCGTCGAAGCCAATCCCCTTGCGGTTGAACTTAGCACGCCCACGGTCTCGACGATCATCAACGGCGATCAGGCGCGCGAACTTTCGCTTAATAACCGAAACTGGGTGCAGTTGATCACGCTCGCTCCCGGGGTTTCCAATGATCTCGCCGATCAGGTTTATGTCGGCACCACGAACCCTGCTGGTCAGGCAAACACAATGAACATTGCCGTCAACGGCGCCCGCAGTGCACAGAATACTTATACGATTGACGGCGCCGACGTGACTGACCGCGGATCTAACATCACGATTCAGGCATATCCCAGCGTCGATTCGATTGCCGAATTCACCGTCAAGCGAGGATTGTTCACGGCCGACTCTGGACGAAGCGGCGGCGGCCAGATCAACGTGGTGACTCGCGGCGGCGGCGAGAAGTTTCACGGATCAGGTTTCGAATTTCTGAGAAATGAGAAATTGAACGCGAATGATTTCATTTCCAACCGCAACTCGAAACCGCCGTTTGGCCGTGACTCGAATGGCAAAGCGAAACGCGCTCCGTTCCGCTACAACAACTACGGATTTACCATTGGCGGTCCGATCTATCTGCCCAGGTTTGGTGAAGGTGGCCCCGCGACGACACGCGTACCGCGAACATACTTCTTCTTCTCGGAGGAGCAGCGTAAGGATCGCCGTTATCCAACGCTGTCTTCCACAGTGCCCGACCTCAACCTGCGACAGGGCATTTTCCCCATCGATATCTGTTTAAGCGCCGATGTGCCCACGACCACAACTGCCACGTGTTTGAACGTGCTGCCCGCGGGAACGCCGCTGTCTTCAAAAGCAACCATCAATCCGGTTGCGCAGCAGTATCTGCGCCTAATCTATAACCCGCTGCCTGCGCCGACAGATGCGCTTACGCGGGCGCTGAACTATCCGGCAAGCAACGTCGCCGATTTTCGGCAGGAGATCATCCGCATTGACCATACATTTTCGAACCGGTTGTCGGTGTATTATCGTTATGAACACGACAAGATTCCGACGATCGATGCTAACTCATTGTTCTCGTCAGGCTCGGGGCTTCCAGGTGTTTCGACGTCGGCTACCGACTCGCCAGGCAGAACACACACGGCGCAAGCCACGTTTCTGGCCCGACCGAATTTGGTGGTTGTTGGCCGCTGGACGTACGGCTACGGAGCAATTTTGAGCAAAACGATCGGCACGATGGCCCTGAGCAGATCGCCGATTGATCCCGGATTGGCTTATCCGAGAACCCGTGACTTTGTCCCCACAATTTCTGGTAACGGCTTTAGCTCGCTGGCCACGTTTGGCGACTATAACAACTTCTCCTATAAGAACAATTTTGGCGGCGACGTCACTTGGACGCATGGAAACCACACGCTGAAATTCGGCGGCGTCTATTCGTACTACCGCAAGAATGAAAATGCCTTGTCGGGCAACAACGCCGGTGGCTTCAGTGGTTTTCTGAACACGATCCCGAGTAGCGTGGTGCAGGCCAGTGTGCTGGCTCCAAATGCCACCACGCAGGAACCCAATTCGGGTCGTCGTGGAAACTTCCAATCATGGGCGAACTTCCTGCTCGGCAATAATGTGACCTTCTCCCAGTCACACTTCGATTACACTGCCGACCTGCGACAATTCACTATCGAGAGCTACGCACAAGACGAATGGCGGTTCAACAAGAACCTCACGTTCAGCTATGGTGTTCGGCACTCGTATTTCAGCTCGCCCTACGACAAGTTCGGCCGGCTGACCAATTTTGATCCGCGGCTCTGGAACCCGAGCCAGGCGCCCCAGGTGACCGGCGCCGGCAACCGCGTTGTTGGTACTGGTAACTTCTGCAACGGAATGTTCGCGAACACTCAGAACTTTGCGACCGGACCCAACAACTGCACGCCCCTTGCTTCTCCCTATGGCAAATACATCGTAAAGGCGCCAAAGGGTGATTTCGCTCCGCGTTTTGGCATCGCCTGGGATCCGTTCGGCAAGGGCACTACCTCGATCCGCCTGGGATACGGCATGTACTACGATCAGATTCTGAACGGATATTACGAGCAGATGATCGGCACCAATCCCCCGTATCAGGAAACGTTCACTGTTAGCAACGGCGGATCAGGAACTGTGGCAACGACGCCACGACTGGATCAACCGGTTCCGACCGGCATAACTGTCGCCGCCGGAGCGTCAGCAACTGCCTTGTCGGTTCGCGTGATTCAACCGAACTGGAAAGATCCTTATATGCAGCACTGGTCGTTCGAGATTCAGCGCCTGGTTGGACAGAAAACCATGGCCAGCATCGGCTATTTCGGATCTAAAGGTACCCACCTGATTGGTGCTTACGAACTCAATGAGATTCCGCCGGGCAAGGCACTCAACTCGCTGTGCGCGACTGGTTCGAACACTCTGCAAACACCGGGCGCGACTCTGGTTGCCTGCCAGGCGCCCGGGACTTATTTCGGTGGCACGGGTGGCGCGTCGTCGAACATTCTGGATCAAATCAGGCCATTCCGCGGATATCGCTCGATCAACATGGTCACGCCGCAGTTCAACTCGAACTATCACAGTTTGCAGGCCTACCTGCAGCGACGTTTTTCCGGCGCATCGCAGATCAACGTCGCATATACCTGGTCGCACAACATTACCGACAATATAAGCGACCGCAGTGATGCACCCGAGAACTCGTACAACATCCGCTTGGATCGCGGTCGGGCGACGTTGGATCGTACGCACGTGTTTACCGCGAATTACATTTACGACTTGCCGTTCTTCAGCAAACGACATGACTTTGTTGGCCACACGCTGGGTGGATGGGAGATTTCAGGTCTCGTCACCTTCCAATCCGGATTGTGGTATACCGTAACCACCAATTTCGACGCAGCTGGCCTGGGCAACGTTCCCGCGTTAATTGCCGGCAATCGCTCCAACCTGCTTTGCGATCCCAACACCGGCGGAGCTCACACGTTTGAAAGCTGGTTCAACACGGCTTGCCTTGAGAAATCACCGACCGCGCCGCCAGTGGCTAACGTCGTCGGGAATGGTGGCCGCGGAATCATCCTGGGTCCGCCCACGAAACGTTTTGACTTCTCGCTGTTTAAGAACATCGACTTGAGCGGTGAAGGCAAAGTGCGGTTGCAACTACGCGCGGAAGCTTTCAATGTTTTCAATCACACGAACTTCCGGAACCTTTCGAACACCAGCAAGATCTCGGTTACGTCGGGCACCTTCGGATTCGTTAACGCCGTGCGCGATCCCCGCACCATTCAGTTCGGCGCCAAGCTGTCCTTCTAGTTGCGTCGCCAGAACTAACTCCAGAAGCGAATGCCCGCGGTGAGAGTCGCGGGCATTCGTGTTTTCAAGCCAATCGCAGAACAAGACCCGGACGGACACAGTGCTACAATGATCAACCTGGGGAAACGAATGTACACTTCTGGCACAACTCGTGTGTTGTCAGTCACCTTCGTAACTTTAGCTCTCTGGTTTTGTCTTCCAGATCCGGCGCGCTCACAGCCGTTGATAAAAACGAATGAAGTACGCGCTCTTTGGGTGGTCCGTAACACACTCACCCGTCCTGAGAAAATACGGACCATGGTTGAGCGAGCAGCGGCCGCGGGCTTTAACACGCTGATTGTTCAAGTCCGCGGGCGCGGGGATGCCTACTACGGATCGCGTTGGGAGCCGCGCGCCGCGGAATTGAAAGACCAACCTCCAGACTTTGATCCGCTGGCCCTCACGATCGCGGAAGCGCATCGACGTGGGTTAAAGGTCCACGCCTGGTTGAATACCAGCCTGCTCGCGAACCTCGATGCCCTGCCCGATAACCCGAAGCATGTCTTCAACGCTCATCCTGAGTGGCTGGCAGTGCCACGGCCGGTGGCCGGGGAACTTTATAAGCTGTCGCCGTCAGATCCTCGCTACCGTCAGGCTATCGTGGAGTGGTCCAAAGCCAATCGGAGCGAACTCGAGGGTGTCTACACCGGGCCGGCAAATCCGAAAGTGCGCGAGCACATCTATCGCATCTGGATGGACATTCTCAAAAAGTATCCAGTCGACGGCCTGCACTTTGATTACATTCGCTTCGCCAGTCCGGATTTTGATTACAGCCGCACCTCGCTCGAGCATTTCCGCAAGTGGCTCGAGCCGCAGCTAACGTCTTCTCAGCACGACGCTTTGAAGAGCATGCTAAAAAGCGATCCTTTGGCGCCCGCCCAAATGTTCAAAGATAGGTTCGCAGACTTTCAACGGGAACAGATTACGCTGATTGTGCAGCGTATTTACCGCGAAGTGAAAAAGCGGCGCCCGGAGGTGGTGGTCTCAGCAGCTGTCTTCGCCAACGACGAGAACGCTTACACGCGTCGCTTTCAGGACTGGCGGCGTTGGCTAAAAATGGGAATTCTGGACGTGGTTTGCCCGATGGCCTACTCGACTGATACTGAAGTCTTTCGTAAGCAGATCGAAATTGCCGCTTCATCTGCACATGCGAACAGCCGTCAGGTCTGGGCAGGCATTGGCGCGTATCGAATTCCGGCCGAGTCCACAGTCGAGAAGATCGACGTAGCGCGCGCGATTGGAACGGACGGCATAATACTTTTTTCTTATGACTTCACCGCCACCGTAAGCCCCTTAAATCCCCAGGGTGATTACCTGGAGCGGATCCGGCGCGCAGCCTTCGATTCGGACAGCAAACCGAAATGAGCTCGCTAACTCAATACCCTGCTCACCGCGGTGCGGCTAATGTGTACTCCGGCGTTTGGTACCGCAACAGCCTCTGCGATCCAAGCATTATGCAGTTCGGCGCGAAAGTTGTATTTCCCGGAATGCAAGTACGATCCACGAAAGCACACGAAACGTCACAGAAACAGCCGGCTTCGTGTTTGTTTGTGTTAATTCGTGGATCCGCCGATCAACGTGGAATTGCTGCAGCAATGTTACAATGCAGCATACAGTCCTGAAGAATGAAATCCGCATCGATCTTACTTCACAACGCTCGCTTAGTCTTACCTGAACGAACAATCGATTCCGCCAGCTTACTGATCGAAAACGGCCGGATTGCGCGCATTTCCACAGCGGCGGAAAGGACGCCAACTTCACCATCAACCATCGATCTGAGCGGCCTCACCGTTTTTCCCGGCTTCATCGACGTACACATTCACGGCGCGGTAGGCGTGGATACATTGAATGCGTCTAGTGAAGATCTGGCGAAGGCTGGCGCGTTTCTGGCGCACAATGGGGTGACGGCGTGGCTGCCGACTTTGGTGCCGGCAGCAGCGGAAGAATACCAGCAGGCCATTCGCGCGATCGGCGCGGCACAGACTTCTGAATCAGAAGTTCACAGTCTGAAACCTTTGCCACAGGCGCGCATTCTCGGTGTGCATTACGAGGGGCCTTTTGTTAACGATCAGCAATGCGGCGCGCTCCATCGCGAACACTTTCGCACTTTCAAGAGCATTGATGACCTGGATTCCCTTCCCGTACTTAAAAACGCCGATGCAACTCACATGATGACTGTGGCGCCGGAAATCGACGGCGGGATTGAACTGATTAACGAACTGACGAAGCGGGGATGGATCGTTTCCATCGGTCACACGCGAGCAACTGCAGATGTTTTGGACCAGGCCTTAGCAGCGGGCGCGGGTCACATGACGCATTTCATGAACGCGATGACGCCGCTGCATCACCGCGCGCCGGGCCCGGTCGGTTGGGGACTGATGCACGACGAGGTCTCCTGTGATCTGATCGCCGACGGGATTCATCTCGACCGGTCAATCCTGAAACTGATTCTGCGCAACAAGACCAGCCAAAGGGTTTCTTTGATAAGCGACGCGATCGCGGCCGCCGGACTGGGCGATGGCGAATACGAAATCTGGGGCGAGCAGATCGCCGTGAAACACGGCCGCACGCAAAACGCGAAAGGCAGCATCGCCGGTTCGGTCATCACCATGCTTGATGCGATGCGACTGATGTCGGCCCTTGGCTTTTCGGAGAATGAGCTGGCCCAAATGAGTTCGTTGAATCCGGCACGGTTACTCGGAATACATCATGATTGCGGTTCGATCGAGGAAGGCAAACGCGCGGACCTGGTGATGCTGGATGAGGAAAAGAAGGTCCGGTTGACGATCATTGGCGGAGAGATTGCTTTCTCCGCGACTTAGGCATGAGGCGCGAGCGGCGCTATTGAAGTCCTCGAAACATGGCTCTACCACCGCGAAAAGGCAGCTTCTTTCTACTCCGTGCCTTCAGCGCTTTCATAATAACCTGCGCGCTGGTACGACTCGTCCAATAACTCAACCGGATGCACTACCCGCAGCGGCATGCCCACCAAACGCGCGCCCGCGGCTATCTGCATATGACAACCAGGATTGCCGGTCGCCAGCACTGCGGCGCCTGACTGTTTGATGCTCTCGAGCTTTTCACCCAGCACTTGCTCAGACAATTCCGGCTCCAGCAAATTGTAAACACCCGCGCCGCCACAGCAGACGTCGCTGCCGTACAAAGGAATAAAGTTCAACTTCGGAATCGCCCAGAGCATCTGCTGCGAAGCATCCGCCGCATTTTGGCCGTGTAACAAATGGCAGGAAGCATCGTAAGTGGTGCGAGCGAACCCGATCTCAGCGCCATTACGAAAACCTATTGACTGAAGCTGTTGCCCCACATCGTAAACACGCGCGCTGAATTCTCGTGCGCGATCAGCGTACGCGGCATCGTGTTCGAGCAGGTGCACATAAGCAGCGAGCATCGCGCCGCACCCACCCGCGTTCGTGACCACCGGCGCATCGCTATTCCGAAACGCGTCGATGTTTTGCCGCGCGAGCGCCCGCGCACCCTCGAGGTCGCCCGCATGCGCGTGCAGCGCGCCACAACAAACCTGTTTCACGGGCGCTTGAACCGCACAACCGTTGACCTGTAATACTCGCGCGGTAGCGTCGTTGACCCGTTTGAACAGGCCGTCGGTGACGCAGCCTTTGAACAGCAGCGCGCCAGTGGCACCGCCATCCTGCTCGCGGAGCCCGGTTGGGGCCGCAGGTGCGATTACCCGGTCGTCACTCCGATGAGTCGGCATACTGACACACGATCCGTCCAACAAGGCCAGCCCAAACTCAAATTGACGGGAGATACCCTGGGCGATTCCGCTCTTAATCAGCAGTTTTGCCAGTCCGGCTTTGCGAAAGAATCGCGCGAGAGCAAACGCCGCGCGCAGCCTTTTCGGCTTAGACCATACGTGCTTCAGCACAAAATACAACAGCCGGTAGGTGCCCGCCGGTTTGGTCTGGCTACGGGCGATTTCCGTTCGCGCCGCTTCCAGTAACTGTCCATATTGAACTCCGGCAGGACAGGCAGATTCGCAGGCGCGGCAACCAAGGCAGCGGTCGATGTGTTTTTCGAACGCGAGTGAGTCAACCGTGAGGCGCTGCTCTTTCACGGCCCGCATCAGATAGATGCGCCCGCGCGGGCTGTCATTCTCGTTGCCGGTGGCGACGTAAGTGGGACAAGCTTCGAGACAGAGCCCGCAATGAACACAAGCGAGAATCTTTTCTTCTTCGCGCGCGAGAATTGAACTGAGTGTTGAGTTAACAGAGATGTTTTGCAAGATAAGTTTGTTTTCTTGTGACGACTTGAATTATAGCAAGAAGGTCGATCGAGCAGGCGCAACCATGTGGAGTGCGGTGACTCGTCACCGCTTTGGATTTTATCTTCCTAGAGAAAAAGGCGGCGACAAGTCGCCGCACTCCAAAATTCTTTAGTCCACGTCTAATACCCAACCGCCAATCCATCACTCCTTCTTGGATCAGTAGCGCCCAGACGAACGCCGGTCTTCTCTTCAATCATGATACCTTCGCAGTCGCCGAGATAACGCGGCTTGTCGACCAGTTTGTGACCGCGCGCCGCCAATGCCTTCTGCGTGTCGCCTGACAGTCCGTAAGGCTCGTACACCAGTTCATCCGGCAGCCATTGATGATGGATGCGTGGCGCGTCGATCGCCTGCTGGATGTTCATGTTGTAGTCGATCACATTCGTGATTACATCCAGCACCGTGTTGATGATGGTCGGCCCGCCGGGACTGCCCACCGTGAACCAGAGCGAGCCGTCTTTGCGCAGCACGAAAGTCGGAGTCATGGCCGAGAGCGGACGTTTATGCGGGGCCACGGCATTGCGCTCGCCCTGAATCAACCCATAGAGATTCGGCGTCCCGGGCTTCGCGGCAAAGTCATCCATCTCGTCGTTCATGATCACGCCGGTCCCTTTGGCCACCACCGCTGAACCGTACGAGTTGTTGAGCGTGTAGGTGTTAGCGACTGCATTTCCTTCCGCGTCAACCACGGTGAAGTGCGTGGTCTCGTCAGATTCGTAACCCAAAGGCTTTCCAGCCTTGACCTGTTCGCTGGTCGAAGCCCGCTCAGGATTGATCGTGCTCCGCAACTGCGCCGCATATTTTTTGTCAACCAAGCCCGCGATTGGGACCTTCACGAAATCGGTGTCACCCATGTACTCAGCGCGATCGGCAAAGGCGCGGCGCATGGCTTCAGTCGTCAGGTGATAACGTTCCGACGAAGCCCAATCTATCTTCTTAAAATCATAGCCCTCGAGGATGTTCAGCATCTCGATCAGCACGGCGCCGCCCGACGAAGGCGGCGGCATCGAAATGATTTCGTAGCCGCGATAGTTACCGCGCAAGGTCTCCCTCTCCTTCGCTACATAGCCGCGCATATCTTCCATCGTGATGAGGCCGTTGTGCTGTTTCATATCGTCCACAATCATGCGGGCCGTCTGTCCTTCATAGAATTCATTTGGCCCACGTTGTTGCACCCGAGCGAAGGTGGCGGCGAGATCCGGCTGCACGAAAGTTTCGCCTTCGTTATAGAACTTGCCGTTGTTGAGATAGATGCGTTTGGTCTCCGGGTACTTGGAAAGGTAGTCGCGGTTGCCGCGCAAACCTCGGGCGAGGCTATTCGTAACGGTAAAGCCATTCGCCAGACGGCGAGCCGGCTCGATTAACTGCGTCCAGGTGAGCTTTCCTGAGCCATATTTCTTGAGCGCCAACTCCATGCCGCGCACGGTGCCCGGCACGCCCGCCGCGCGATAACCCTCGATTGAGCCGCCTTCTCCCTCGATCACCTTGCCACTCTTATCGAGATAGATGTTGCGCGTCGCGGCTGCGGGCGCCATCTCCCGATAGTCAATCGCCGTGGTGCGGCCATCTTTCAAACGAATCATCATGAAGCCGCCGCCGCCGAGATTTCCCGCCGCCGGATGCGTAACGGCAAGAGCAAAAGCCACCGCGATGGCCGCATCAACGGCGTTGCCGCCGCGTTTCATGATGTCGACGCCGACCTGCGAAGCAACTTCGTTCGTTGAAGCGACCACGCCATGTTTCGCGCGCACCGGTTCACGCGATGCTGCGACTGTCGTTTGCAACAGCTGGTAGCGCGACGGCATCGTCGCCGGGACACATACGAACGCAAAGATCAGAACCGGTGCAAAAAGCGCGCGCATTCTCTTAATCATGGCTATCTCCTTAAAACACTTTCATGTTTTAGACTCTGTCGATTATCGAATTCATTTATCACACGGGAAACAACCTGCCGGGCGACAGAATATTGTCGGGATCAAGCTGCCTTTTCAATCGCTTCATCAACTCGGTCGTCGAACCGAATCTACCCCAGCTATCGATGCTCTGCTTGATCTCGACAGGGGCCCGCTCAATCACCAGACTGCCGCCGCGATTCTCTGCTCTTTGCCGCAGTCGTTCAAGCACCCGCACCGATTCTTGATGGTACGCCGGCGCCCGGGCCATCACGCGCAGCCGTCCATCTCCTGCGCCCGCCTGCCATTGAAGTCCCACGTGCGATGCTTCATCGCGCTCGAGAGCCACGACCTCCTCGAGGAACAAACCCAGATCGGTCGCCTGCACTGTGGCGCGCCAGCTTAAGTCGTTGACCCTGGCTGTGGCCGCCTGACTCAGTTTCCCCCAGAGTTCTTCGTCCTCATCATATGTAGCACAGACGATATTTGCTTCCCGCAGCTGCTTCAAAGCGTTTGCGGTTTCGACGACCACGGCCCGCGACGATCCGGCAAAGTGAACCATCAAGGCACACTCTCGGTCTTTCACGTCCAGGTTGACCTGCTTCGCGAGTGAAGCCGAAAGCAATTCGACGGCCACTGGGAATGATTCATGCGCCAGGAGCTGGGCGATACTGATGAGGTTTGCCAGCGGCCCCGTGGCCACCACAGTCCGTCTCTCGGTGGGCCGAGGCCGCAGTTTGAAAGTAACTTCAGTGATTACGCCCAGCGTTCCATAACTTCCGGTGAACAGCTTGCAGAGGTCGTAACCCGCTACGTTCTTCACCACCCTGCCGCCGGCTTTGATCGCGGTGCCGTCAGCGAGGATCGCGCGCAGCCCGATGACAAATGATCGCAAAGAGCCAAAACCCAATTTTTGTGGACCGGCAAGGGCCGTCGCCACCACACCGCCCAGAGTTGCGCTGCCATCATCCGGCGGATCAATCGGCAACCATTGCCCCTGCTCACGCAATTGCTGCTGGAACTCACGCAATGTGAGTCCCGCTTCGGCCGTCGCCACTAAATCCGAGGGCTCATGATGAACCAGCTTCGTCAGGCGGCGCGTTGTAAGAATCAAATTGGACCGATCCAGAACATTTCCTGAGTCAAGAAACGTGGCGCCTCCCGCAGGAATAATCGCCAGCCCACCGGCAGACGCGAGCTTGATGACGTCGCGCGCTTCGCCTGCCGATCCGGGTGCAATTACCAGGGCCCGCTCAGATATTTCCGGTTGGGTTAAGTCAGCCAAACTGCTGTCGGCGAGTCGGGTAACGTTTCCGCCGCCAACCAGACGTTTGAATTCATTGATGCTCTTGGCCTCGTTGATCCGCTCCGCCAAACGGGCGCTTGAGGCCTTGCTGCCGGTCGGGGAAAGCGTCTGCCTTTCGGGTGTAACTGGATTTGTGGGTGAACCCGGGAACCTTGGGATGGGCCCGGTCGCTACCGCTCCCGGTTTTGACATCGTTTCCGTAGCCACAGCTCGCGCTTCGCCGCAACCACGCGGCATCGGAATGATCTTGCCAGGATTACATAGACCCGACGGATCGAAGGCCGCGCGCACGCGCAACATCGCGTCCATATCATCTTCAGAAAAAATCAGTGGCAGATAACCACTCTTATCCAGGCCCACACCGTGCTCGCCCGTAATCGATCCCCCGGCGCGCACACAACTTTCCATGATCTCGCGGCCTGCCTGCCGTACTCGTTCAAGATCGTCGCCGCGCCGAAGATCAAAACAGATGAGCGGATGCAAATTTCCGTCACCAGCATGAAAGACGTTTGCCAACTTAATGTTATAGCGCTCGCTAATGCGATAAGTTTCGGCCAGCACCTCAGGCAGACGAGAGCGCGGCACCACGGCGTCCTGAATCATGATGTCGGGACTGAGGCGGCCCACCGCCCCGAATGCTCCTTTGCGCGCTGCCCACAAACGCTTTCTTTCTCTTTCGTCCGCCGCCAAGTGCACTGAACGCGCCCCGTGCTCGCGCAGAATCGTCTTTGCTTTTTCCGCCTCGTCGTCGATGCCTGCTTCGACCCCATCGAGCTCAACCAACAGCACCGCTTGCGCGTCGACAGGTAATCCGGCAGTGAAGACACTGGCTTCGACCGCACGGATGATTTCGTTATCCATCATCTCGAGGGCAGCAGGTAACATGCCCGCCGCAATGATGGCCGAAACGGCGTGGCTCGCATCATCGACATTAAGAAAATCCGCGAGCAGCGTGCGCACGGCCGGCGGAATGCGCGAAAGCTTTACCGTGGCTTCGGTGGCGATGCCGAACGTGCCTTCCGATCCTACAAACGTGCCGAGCAGATCGTAGCCGGGCGCATGGCTATCGAGATCGACCACTGAACCATCGGACAGAACTATGCGCGCAGCGAGAACGTGATCGGTTGTAGTTCCATATTTGAGGCAATGAATGCCACCGGCGTTTTCGGCGATGTTGCCGCCAATCGTGCAGGAGGGCTGGCTCGATGGATCAGGAACGTAATAAAGACCGTGATGTGCAATCGCGCGCGACAGCTGGGCATTGACCAGCCCCGTCTGCACGCGCGCAATCCGGTTGGCTGTATCGATGCTGAGGATCCGGCGCATGCGCGCGAGTTCGATTACCACCCCACGATCGACAGCCAGCGCACCGCCAGACAATCCGGTGCCCGCGCCGCGCGGCGCGAAGCTGACCCGCTCGTCCGCAAGCAACCCTAATATTTCAGAGGTCTCTTCAGTCGAATGCGGAAAAACGACCGCGCGCGGCAGGTGTTTATGCTGCGGCAAGCCGTCGCATTCGTAGACCAGCAACTCATCCCGCGCAGCGAGCACATTGTCGTCACCGACGATGTCGCGCAATTCTCCAACCAGGGCATCTTCGGTTTCGATCTGGTGCTCGCCAATGGCCATGAATTACTTCACGCGGAGGGAAGACGTGATGATACACTACGCGCCGTTTTGCTGGGAGCGCGGGCGTCCTCGCCCGCATCGGGTTGCGCAGCAAGCTTAGATCCTTTTCGCGCTTCGCGCTCAGTGCGGATGAGGACGTCCGCGCTCCCAGCCAGGCTCGCTCATATGATCCCTTTTGCCGCCGACCTAATTATCGTTAACGCAAACGTCTACACGATCGACAGGGCGCAACCGCACGCCGAAGCCGTAGCCATTCTGGGAAATCGCATTCTGGCAGTCGGATCCACTCCAGATGTTCAATTGCTGCGCGGAGCGAAAACGCGCGTCATCGATGCCGTAGGAAAGCTCGTGCTTCCGGGTTTCAATGATGCGCATGTGCATTTCATGAGCGGCGGCTTTCAACTCTCTTCCGTCGACCTGCGCGATGCGAATACGCCTCAGGAATTCGCTGAACGCATCCGTGATTTTGCCGCGCAGCTTCCCAAAGGACGATGGATCACCGGCGGCGACTGGGATCACGAACGCTGGCCGGAAGCCAGATTGCCAACGAAAGAAATGATCGATCGACTTACCCCGGACACTCCGGTTTTTGTCAATCGGCTTGATGTCCACATGGCCCTGGCCAATAGCGTCACTCTGAAACTCGCGGGAGTAACGCGCGACACGAAGGATCCTGACGGCGGCGTGATCGTGCGGGACGCGAGCGGCGAACCCACCGGGGTTTTGAAAGATGCGGCGCAGAATTTTGTCTGGAGAGTTTTCCCGCCGCGCAGTTTTGATGAAAGACTCGCCGCCGCCCGCGCCGCCAGCGATTACGCTGCCAGCCTCGGCGTCACGAGCGTGCAGGACATGTCCGCCGGAGCCGACGTCTCGGTCTATCAGGCGCTGCTCGATCGCGGCGAGCTGAAAAACCGGATCTATGCAGTCTGGCCTCTGCCCCGTTGGGAGACTCTGGCGCGGACCGGCGTCCGCGCACATTTTGGCAGTGCCATGCTGCGCACCGGTGGGTTGAAAGGTTTTGCCGACGGGAGTCTCGGATCGACGACAGCGCTCTTTTTCGATCCTTATCTCGACGCGCCCAACACGAGCGGAATCGGCAGCGACGAGATGTTTCCCGAGGGCGCGATGCTCGAACGGATTCGCGGCGCCGATCGAGCGGGACTCCAGGTTTTGATTCATGCGATTGGCGACCAAGCGAACGACGAGATTCTGTCCTTCTACGAACAAGTTGAAAAGGAAGATGGCGATCGCGATCGCCGCTTTCGCATCGAACATGCACAGCACCTGCGCGCCCCGGACGTCCCGCGCTTTGCGCGCGATAAAGTCATCGCCTCGATGCAGCCCTATCACGCAATCGATGATGGCCGCTGGGCCGAAAAGCGCATCGGTCAGAAACGCGCCCGGACCACCTACGCGTTTCGCTCATTGCTCGATTCAGGGGCTACGCTGGCGTTCGGAACTGACTGGACCGTGGCGCCGTTAAATCCTTTACTCTCAATTTATGCGGCTGTAACCCGGCGCACGTTGGACGGCAAGCACCCGGATGGCTGGGTTCCCAACCAAAAGATCTCTGTCGCAGAAGCAGTGCGCGCGTACACGCTCGGCTCGGCATATGGTGAATTTCAGGAGCAGGATAAGGGGATCATCGAAGCGGGCAAGCTCGCCGATCTCGTAATTCTTTCACGCGACATTTTCACCATCGATCCGATCGAAATTGAAAAGGTGAAAGTGGTGATGACGATTATGGATGGGCGGGTCGTTTATGATGCGACGAACCGATAAAGGCGATATGACAAGAAAATTATGAATCCTACCGCCAGGGCAATGATTGAAGTGATGGCCTCTGCCGGCGTACTGTGCATCAACAGCCACGCCGAAAGAATCAGGGCTGCGATTGCAATCATCGAACCTCCCGGAAGTTGAAACACCGCTTTGGGCGCGCCGGTTTTTCTCCTCAGGACCGGCAACGCCGCACAAGTAGCCGCGTAAGTGACCAGCCGGGCAATCGCACTAACTGTCAGCGCCGCGACGAAAGAACTCTTCAGCGTTACTACCAACAGCACTGCGGCGAAAACAATAATTGAAATGTAAGGCGTAAAAAACTTCTTGTGAACATCGCCAAAAATGGATGGCAGTTGCCTCTGTTCAGCAAAAGCGAAGGGCATCCTTGACCCTGAAAGGACCAGGACATTCAGGTTGCCGGCAATCGAGATTATGGCGCCCGCGGATATCAAAGCCCCGCCGGCCGTACCCATAAACCGTTGGCCCGCATCAGCCAGTGGCTTCGTCGAGGTTGCCAGTTCCGGCAACGTCCCGATGCAGACGACCTGAATGAGAATATAAGTGCAGGCCACGACGGCGGTAGCGATCAACAAAGCGCGCGGCAGGTTCTTCTGTGGCTCCTGAATCTCACCGGCAGGAATTGTCGCCATCTCGAATCCGGTAAACGCGTAGAGCAATAAGAGGACAGATTGCGAGAACGCACCGGTCGGCGGACGAGCTCCCAGAGCAAACGCACTCGGATTTAGAAAAAACAGACCTGCGCCCACAAAGATAAATATGGGCAGCAGCTTGCCCACGGTGAAGGCGTCGCCCGCAAGTGCCGCTTGCCGGACACCGACCACGTTGAGGGCGGCCAGCACCAGCACCACCAGAGTAATAACGACGGCGCGCGGGACAGTATTGTTGGCTGCCGGCCAGAAGAAGCCGAGGTAGTTCACCATCAAATTGCAGTTCGCCGCGAAGGCCGTGAGCCTGGCCAAAAGACTCAGCCAACCCACGCCAAATGCGACCGTGGGACCAAATGCCGCGCGCGCATATGCATAAGGACCACCAGTCTCATCGAAGCGGCTACCCACTTCCGCAAAGCACAGAATGATCAGCAGGACGACAAAAGCGCAGGCAATAAAAGCGATCAAACTGTACGGGCCGATAAGCGAAAAGGCTTTGGCCGGCAAACCAAAAATCCCGGCTCCGATGACTGCATTGACGGTAAAGGCGACGAGATCCCATTTGCGAATGCCGCGGACGAGCCCTTCTGGGGACGTTGATATGTTTGACATCTTGGTAGGCGCCTGGCAGACGGTCAGTACCATCCGCGTCAGCGGATGGGTCAAGCAGATACTTTTATGTTACAGAGTGATCCTTTGACCCACCTGCTGACGCAGGTTGTACTGACCTCATCGCCCAGCGCCTGATTGTGCCAGCGCTTCGCGCGCGACTTCTTTGTCGTCAAAATGAAAGACTTCGCGGCCGATGATTTGATAATCCTCGTGGCCTTTGCCGGCGATTAGCACGAGGTCGTCGGTCCGGGCCTGGGCAATTGCCTGGTGAATAGCTTCGCGACGGTCGGAAATCTTGCGATACGGCTTACCGGTTTTTCTGATTCCCTCTTCAGCATCGCAAAGAATTTGATTCGGATCTTCAGTGCGCGGATTGTCTGAGGTGAGAATTACCACGTCACTCAACGAGCCGGCGGCTTCGCCCATCGGCGCGCGCTTGGAGCGATCGCGGTCACCGCCGCAACCAAACAACGTGATGATCTTCCCTCTGGTGACCTGGCGCGCGGTTCGCAGCACGTTCAGCAGCGCATCATCACTGTGCGCGTAATCGACTACGACCGCAAAGTCGCCGTCGTGCGGCACGCGCTCAAATCGTCCCGGTGCGCCAGTGCATTTCTCCAGCGCCTCGGTAATCACCTCAAGCGGATAGCCCAGCGCCAGCCCGCTGCCAACCGCAGCCAGCGTGTTGTAGATATGAGGCGGCCCCACCAGCGGAGAATGAAAATCTATCTCCGCTTCCGGCGTGCGCAATCGAAACCGCATTCCACTCAACGAGAATTCCGGATCGTGCGCCGTCACGTCGGCTTTCGACTTCACTGCGTAACGAACGACGTTCAGGCCTTCGCTGTCTAAACGATTTGCCAGCTCAAGGCCATGCGAATCGTCCGTATTGATGACAGAGACCTTTGGTCGCGAACCCAGGCGCCCGTCGAACAAGCGCTGCTTAGCATACCAGTAATTCTCCATCGTCTTGTGATAGTCGAGATGATCGCGGGTGAGATTAGTAAACACCGCCACCGCATACTCGAGTTCATCGCAACGGTGAAAGTCCATCGCCTGCGAAGAGCATTCCATCACGGCTGTCCGGCAACCAATCGCCACCGCGCGCCGCAGCAGGCGTTGCATGTCGGTGGCCTCAGGCGTAGTTCTTCCCGCCTTATTTCTTTCTTTGCCGAGGCGGTATTCGACCGTGCCGGTCATCGCTACGGGCTCGCCCGCAGCTTCAGGAATCGAGGCAATCAGGTACGCGCAAGTCGTTTTGCCGTTCGTTCCGGTGATTCCGGTGAGGTTCAATTCTCGCGAAGCATGATGGTGAACTTCCGCAGCGGCCACGGCCATAGCGCGGCGAATGTCCGTAACCTGAATCCAGGCTGCGGCGAAATCGGATGGTGGCTCAAGCTCCGAAATCACTCCGGCGGCGCCTTGCTCTATCACCTGGGGAATGAACTTATGCGCGTCGAACAACTCACCGCGAACGGCTGCGAACAGACTTCCGTCTTTGGCCTGGCGCGAATCATGGGTTACATCGGTGACCGTTGCTTCGGATTCACCCCAGAGCCTGCCTTCGGTAACTTTGGCGATGGCTTTGAGGGTCACCGGTTTTAATTGAGTTTTCGTTTCCAAGGATACTCCGGTTTTATCCTCGATCGGAAAAACGCGAATCGCGATTATAATCAACGCCGCTGTTTTCGGATATTACCCAACGCTCCCTGGAGTGTTCTCTTTGAAATACTTCGGGTTTCAGAGGTTACGAACTCGGAAAATGAAGTTCAAATACGATCCACGAAACCACACGAAACTGCACGAAGGATACCAAGGTTTGTGTTGTTTCGTGTGATTTCGTGGATCGTTAGCTCAACCAAGGCTGGAGGCAACTTAGGAAACTACCACGGTCGCAGTTCGCAACTCAGCACAGGCTGGAAAACTGTTTTTGATATAACCAGGATTGAATACGATGAGAATTCTGATAGTCATCTTCTGTCTCGCTTTAGCCTCTGCCGGTTTAATGCACGGCAATAATCCAAATCATGCCGCGGCGCCTCAATACGACCTCATCATTACCAACGGCACGGTTATTGACGGCTCGGGCAAAACCGCGTTTACAGCTGACCTGGCAATCAAAGGAGATCGGATTGTAAAGATCGGTAAGCTCGCCGGCGCGACCGCTACCCAGACGCGCGATGCTCGCGGCCAGATCGTCGCGCCGGGATTTATCGACATGCTGGGACAGTCAGAACAGTTTCTCTTAGTCGATCCGCGCGGGATGAGCAAGGTAATGATGGGCGTGACTACTGAAATTACCGGGGAAGGCGAATCGATTGCTCCGGTTAACGATCGCATCCTGAAAGAGCAGGAGGATTTCAACCGGCGGTACGGCCTGACAGTCGACTGGCGCACGCTGGACCAATATTTTCGGCGCCTGGAGAAGCAGGGCTCAGGCCTGAATCTCGGGACCTTTGTGGGCGCAACTCAAGTGCGAGAGTACGTGATCGGTTACGAGGATCGGCCACCAACAGCGGCTGAGCTTGAACAGATGAAGCAGCTGGTTGCCGATGCCATGAAAGATGGCGCGCTGGGCGTATCAACCTCGCTGCAGTATGTTCCGGCGCGATTTGCTAAGACCGATGAGATCGTAGAACTCGCAAAGGTCGCCCATCAATACGGTGGCATGTACATCACTCATCAGCGCAGCGAGGCGAACGCCATCGACGATTCGATGAAAGAAGTTTTCGAAATCGCGCGACGCGCGCAAATCCCGGCAGAGATTTGGCACTTCAAAACAGCTTACCAGAAGAACTGGGGCCGCATGCCGGAAATGCTGAGGCGCATTGAAGCTGCGCGCAAGCAGGGACTGAAGATCACAGCCGATGTTTATCCTTACGTTGCGGGCAGCACTTCGTTGAGCGCTTGCTTGCCGCCCTGGGCGCTTGAGGGCGGAACTGACAAGATGGTTGCGCGTTTGCGTGACGCCGAGACGCGCAAGCGTTTGAAATGGGAAATCAGTAACGATGCCAGGGATTGGGAGAACATTTACCTGGGCAGCGGCGGCCCTGGCGGGATTCTGATTGGCGCCGTCGTCAATCGCGAACTTGAAAGTTGGCAGGGGAAACGTCTTTCAGAAATCGCCGCGGCGCAAAATAAAGATCCACTGGACGCGTTGTTTGATTTCATCATCGCGGATCATGGCCAGACGGGCGCAATTTTTTTCATGATGCAGGAGAGCGATATGCAGGCGGCGCTCAAGTCGCCGCTGGTGAGCATTTGCACCGACAGTGCGGCGCGCGCCGCCGACGGTCCTCTCGCAGGATCAAAATCGCACCCGCGCGGGTGGGGCACTTATCCGCGCATTCTGGGCAAGTATGCGCGCGATGAAAAGCTGATGCCGTTGGAACTCGCGATTCACAAGATGACGGGCTTGCCGGCGGCGAATGTCGGATTGAAAGAACGCGGGTTGGTTCGTGAAGGCTATTTCGCCGACCTCACGATCTTCGATCCGAAGACAATTATCGACCGCGCGACCTTCGAAGAGCCGAATCAATATCCCATGGGGATCAACTACGTGATCGTGAACGGTCAGATCGAGGTGGATAACGGTAAGCGAACGGGGGCGCTGGCCGGGCGGCCGTTACGCGGTCCGGGATATGTTCACAGATGAATGCGGATTAACGCCCAAAGATCGATCCGCGTCAATCCGCGAAATGACGAATTCTCGCCAAAGTGGCGGTTTGTAAACGCCGAAGGCGTTAGCAAATTCCAGCCCAGGGGTTGCGCGCGCCCAGCGCGCTACCCTGGGTAACAATGGAAAGGCTAATCGCAACCCTGAAAGGGTTGCCGAGTAAGAGATCTCTCCCGCAAACGCCGATTGAATTCGCGAATCGAGACCGCCGAGAGAGCTGCCAATTTCATTGAACCGCTGAAATAAAATGTCGCGGCAACCCTTTCAGGGTTGCGAACGAGGTTCGCTCAAAACCCCAGGGTAGCGCGCTGGCGCGCGCAACCCTGGGCTGGAATTTGCTAACGCCTTCGGCGTTCGCGCCAGCTGGCTGGAGCCCCTATGAAAAGGACGCGGACACCCTCGGCAAGGACTCTTACACCGATCCGATAATCTTCCGATATTCGTCTTCGCTGAAAGCCCTCAGCGTTTCCGTCCTCACGTTACCGTCTTTGCCGAGACTCAGAAGCGCTTTGGCCAGTGTCGCGTCGTCCGGGGCGTCGATCACACAAACCAGATCATAGCGGCCCATCGTGAGATAGACGTCCTTCATTTCGAGGCCGGCTTTCTTGAAGGCTTTGCGTCCGGCGTCGAGTCGCTTCGGACTATCTTTGACTTTCGAAATTCCCTGCTGCGTCCAGTTTAGCAGCGCAAGGTAAGTTGGCATGATGTTCTCCTTCACTGTTCGGAGTACCGGCTTCAGCCGGCATTCATTTGCTCATTTTGAGGGCGCCGCCTGAAGGCGGGACTCCGAACATCCAGATCTCAATGATGATGTTCTTCCTATACAGCAACCACATGAGAAAAAGCCAGAAGAGAATAAACGAGATCGCCAACGCCGGCCTGACTGGAGCGCAAGCGTCCTCGCTTGCTTGCCAACACTCCAACCGGGTCCATGGGACTGGAGCGCGACCAGCCCGGTTGCTGCTTTAAGAAATGGCAAGCGAGGACGCTTGTGCTCCAGTCTTGCAAGCAACGCTTGCTCTCTGGCAATTACCTCTGGGCCGCCGGAGCCACCGGGCGTGTTCCCAAGCCAAACTCCTCAGGACTAGGCAACGTCGACGTCGCTTCATACTTGCGCAGCGCTTCGTCCATCGCGCGGCTTTTCGTCAGCCACATTGAGATCATCTGGTCATAGCGAGTGAGGACACTCTCCAGCCAGTACGGCCGATTCTCTGCCAGCCATTGCCTGCGATAGTCCTCTTTCAAAATGGAAAGCTCTTCCGCCATCTCGCGCAGGTTGTTGTAAATTGCGCCGGTGTAATAGCGAAGCTTGCGCGTCTTGGTCCGATCACCAAGGTTGAGATAGGCGTCCCAATATTGATTACTGAACTTCTGCATGACCTCATAGCGACGTCCCAGGTGATCGAAGCGACGCGCCGCCAGGCTCAACGCCTCGAGATTCTCGCGATTTCGTCGCACGTGATTCACATTTCGAATCAGCAACTCCTCCGCGTTTTCGGCGTTCAGCCGCAACTGCCTGATCTTGTCGGCGTTAGCCCGGGCGTGATTTTGAAACTGGGTGGTGAAGGGATCACGCCAGAACAGATCGTCGGTTGCCCCGCCGCCGATTGTCTCAACCGCGCTCCCCAGCATCAGATTGACTGACAGCAATTCGTTTCCTTCTGCCCGATAAAACGACCAGGCGAAGTTTCTGTCAAAGTCCGAAACGTCGAGCTTCCCCTCCTGCCATGAGGCGGCAGCGCCCAGCGCCAGCGGGTACCAGGCCATCTCAAACAACGATTCGCCGTCGTCATCCCAGGTTGTGTTCATCATGCCGATGGCGCCGGCCTGCTGCCCGTCGCGCACGAAATTGATGATGTTTTTAGCGGCGGCTTCTGTGTTCGGAAAAATCTGATTCCAGGTTTGCGCGCCGGGACAGACAAACTGTTGCAACCCGGCATCCTGAAACGGCTTGATCGAGGTGACGAAATCATCCCGCGCGCCGTATTGCCAATTCATCACGATCATGTCTTTGGGGATGCTGCCGATCAGATCCGGATGATGAAGCGCGATATCACCCCAAAACATCAGCTTGCGGTTGTAAGGCTTCAGCAGATCGCGAACGTGATTAAGATGTTCGAAGTAAACCGCGCCCACACCTTTCGTCTGCGCCTCAGTCCGGCTCTGGCCTTCGCCCAGCTCAAAGGTTTCGTCTTCCCCAATGTGAAAGAACTGGCCGGGAAAAAGATCGTTGAGTTCCCGGTACCAATCTTCGATCAACTTGTAGGTGGCCTGCTGTTGCGGAGACAGGACATCGCCGTACGGTGTCTCAGCCAGGTCCGCGTATTTCTCGAGCCGCAAAGCTTTGTGCAGGTGACCGAAGGTCTGCTGCTCAGGGACCAATTCGACATGATAGTTGCGCGCATAGGCAACCAATTCTTTGATTTCCGCGGGCGTCAGCGATCCACCTTCCGGTCCAATCAGCGGATGCGACTGACTACTGAACGTGTGCTCCATATAAAAGGAGTGCATGTTCATTTTGAAGTAAGCTTCAGTCCGAATCTGGCGCTTGATGTAATCGACGTTCGGGACGGGTCCGCGACTGATATCGTCTGAAACGCCGCGCCAACGCATCGTCGGCCCATCGATAATCTTCACCACCGGAATAAATGCCTCGGCGCCGTCGCCACGGACCAGTTGCTTGAGCGTTTGCAAACCATAGAACGTCCCGGCGGGCGTGTGGCCGGCAACCACAAGGTGATCGACGTTGACGAAGATTAGATATCCTTCCTCATTCAGTGTCGGCGGCGCCTGGGCTGCCATGCGTTTGATCGCCTGGGCGATCGCCGGCAGATCAATTCGACCAATCAGAATATCGCGCCGTGATTGTCCGCGACTCACGGTTAGCGAAACCCCCGCGGTCGCCTTCACATCATCAATAAAGTCTCGCGCCGCGAATTGATCGTCTGCCGACTTCGGATCACCCAGAACGATGCGCGCATCGCGAAGCGAAAAAGATCCTTCACCCGCAGTTACTTGTTTAGGCGCCGGAATGATTTGAATCCTGGTTCCGGCCGCTTGCGCGCGCAGAGGCGCACTGCCGGTGAGCAGAAGGAGAGCGGCGGCGATGGTGGTGACGATGCGTGTTAGACTTAGTGACATTGGAAGCGGACGGTAAGTAGCCTTCGATGGATGGTCAACTTTGACTGAGACTATTTACTCGAAATCGTCAACAAATACAATCGATCCCTCCTCATCCAATTATCCCGGCAACTTGTTTCTGACCCTGGCTATCCTGCTGTTCGCGCTGGCACGGCTCTGGCGATTAACGGCCAGCTGTCTTTGGTTCGACGAGATTTTTAGCGTTCACGCCGCCGCACATTCGTGGGGCAGCATGCTGCATTTCGTGGCTGCGGATCTGGTCCATCCGCCGTTGTTCTATATCCTGCTTAAGATTTGGATCGGCATCGGCGGAGAATCGTTACTGTGGCTGCGCTTGTTGCCCGCGATGGTGAGCATCCTGGGCATAGTGCCGGTCTTTCTGCTCGGGCGCGAACTGAGGCTGTCCGTCGCAGAAACCACGCTGGCGCTGCTGCTGCTCGCGGTAAACGGTTACCTCATCAAGTATGCACAGGAAGTGCGCATGTATGGGCTCTTATTCTTTCTGGGGGCCTGCTCGCTGTGGTTGTTCTTCTCGTGGTGGCGAAGTGAGCACCAGTCAACGTGGCGTTTTGTCGCGCTGATGGTGGTCAACCTGCTGATGGTCTACACCCATTATTACGCGTGGGTTATCGTCCTCCTCGAATCGGTACTCGCCGCATTCAAGCATCGTCGCCAACGAAAGCAGATAATTCCGGGCTTCGCTATTCTGGTCATGTGTTACATCCCCTGGCTCATCGAAATTGCCCGCGCTTATAAGGCCAGTCAAATCGAGCAGAACATCGGCTGGATTCCGCGGCCGGGACTGCGGGCGTTGATCGAATTGGCGACGCTGCTGAACCAACCATTTGTGTTTTCCGCCAGCTCTGCCGATAACAGCATCAATCTTTTCGTAATCGCGCTTGTACTTCTGATCTTTGGTTGTCCCATCGCTCTCTTGATTTGGAAGACGTTCAGAACGCGCCGATCAAAACCACCAGAAACCGAACTACTGCTTCCGGTCCTCTTCTTTCTGACGCCGGTCGTGGCGCTCGCTGCCCTGAGCTGGATCCTGCCACAGTCAATCTGGGGGACACGCCACTTGATCATTGTCGCCGTGCCGTATTCGCTGCTGGCAGCAATTGCCATCATTCGCTTTCAGCTGTACTGGGCGCGCGTCACGGTATTTCTGATCGGCGGTTGTTGGTTCGCCGTGGCGGCAGGGTATGTGATCATCAGACCGGCTCCGCAATTTATTTGGTGTGCGTGGACGCCTTTGGCCCAGCAGGTAAGACAGACCACAACCCCAGCATCGTCGCCCACTTCGATCTATGCATTCGAGGATCTGGTCGCGTATCATCTGTGGTTCGCGTTGGAGGATGCGAAAGACTTCCGCATGTCAGTGATCAAGGGGTTACCCGGCACAACCGAAGACGCGGCTTATTTCTTGCCCCGCGATTTCGACGAGATCCCGGTCCGTGCAGCCGGCGCCACCATCAACGACAATGAAGTCTGGGTTGCCTTTCGCGCCGCGCGTTTTGATGAATCTCAGCCACCGCTCAGTCGCTTTACGAACGCCGGTTACCAAATCGAGCGCGTGCTGTCCGAGCACGTGCAGGGCCAGGAGGCTTTTCTGATCAAGCTGCAACGGAAACAGGAGTAAACACTTTGTCTTTGATGCTCGAAGAAATCGCCGAACAACCGGCGGCCCTGGAACGCACGATAGCCGCAGAGCGCGAGAAGATTGCGCGGCTGGCGCGCTTACTGACAGACCGGGATATCGATCTGATTGTGCTCGTAGCCCGGGGCAGCTCTGATAATGCGGCTTTGTTCGGTCGCTATCTGCTGGAAATCACCACCGGCATTCCGGTCTCACTTTCGGCGCCCTCAGTTCACACGATTTACCAGGCGAAACTCAATCTCAAACGCGCATTGGTGATTGGCGTCTCGCAATCCGGTGAAGGCGAGGACATCAATCGCGTGCTTGAGAACGCGCGTGGCTGTGGCGCATTTACGATCGGCATTACTAACGAACCGGCATCGTTAATGGTCAGGCTCGTCGATGAAACCTTGCTGATGCACGGCGGGCGAGAGCAATCGGTGGCCGCCACCAAGACCTTCACGGGGCAAATGATGCTCTTCTATATGATGGCCGCGGCGCTCGCTCGGAACGGCCAATCGATCGACTATCAAAGGATCCCTGGTTTTGCTGCGCGGGCGTTGGAACAGAAGACCGCAATCATTGAGCTGGTGCAGCGTTACGTATTCATGGAGAACTGTGTGGTCGTCGGTCGTGGCCTGGCATACGCAAACGCTTATGAATTCGCGTTAAAGCTGATGGAAACATGTTACGTAGTCGCCGAACGCTTTTCGGCAGCCGACTTCCTGCACGGACCAGTGGCGATGATCGAGCGCCACTTTCCCGTAATTCTGTTTGCGCCACCCGGAGCAATGCTCAGGGACACGAAGGATCTGCTCAGTCGTTTGCAGGAGCTGCGCGCGGACACGCTCGCTATTACCGCTGATCTCGACGCCGCGGCCATGTGTTCACGGTCGATCATCATGCCGCGTGAGATTGATGAATTTCTGGCGCCGATTCCTTACATCATTCCGGCACAACTTTTTGCGGCGCTGCTGGCCGAAGCCAAGGGATTGGATCCCGATAAGCCGCGATCACTTTCAAAAGTCACGCGCACTCTGTAGCCGACGTATCGTGATTGCAAAGTACCGCAACGCACGGCCTGAAAACGTTTAGAAGGCTTCAAGGTTTGTGCTTGAAATATGATGTGAATCGAGCGGATAATTGTTGCGTTAATGAACGAGGAAATCACCCATAACCTTTCGGACAAAAAATCGTTTGAGGAGCGAGTCCTGGCGCGCTTTGACGCGTTTGACGCGAGGTTCGATTCAATCGATGCTCGTCTGGAACGGCTTGAAACGCGCAGCTATGACACAAAGCCAATCTGGGAACGGGCGCTCCTGGAAATTACGGAAACCAGATCAGAGGTCGCCGAGATCAATGTTCGACTCGGAGCAATTGAAAAGAGAGTCGAAGCGATAGAAACCAGACTTGGTGCAATAGAAACGCGAGTTGAAGCAATAGAAACGCGAGTTGAAGCAATAGAAACGCGGGTTGATGGGATCGAAACGAGATTGGGCGCAGTTGAATCGCACGTAGCCGGTTTGCGGAGTGATTATGGAAACATGCGCCACGAACTGGTGGACACACAGCGCGAATTCAAAAGAATGCTTACGAGCTTGCTTGAATCGCTGGTAGCCTTTCTCACCGACACTCGTGACCTGATGCGCGATAACGACGCGCGACTAAAGCAACTGGAATCAAAGTTGGCCTGAACTCTGCTAAACTCCCCGGGTGACTTCCCCCAGGATCAGCGTCCCGCCACTATCTTCATCCTCCAGGCAAAGTCAGCAGCTAAAGAAGACTCCGGGGGAACTCCTGCGTGTTCTCGGCGTCGTATTCGGACTTGCCGTAACCATCGGCGGCACAATCGGCATGGGAATTCTGCGCACCCCAGGCGATATTGCCAAGTATCTGCCGACGCCTTCACTGTTCATAGGAATTTGGATCGCCGGCGGGGTTTACGCTTTGCTTGGCGCCATCTCAGTCGCTGAGTTGGGCGCCATGATTCCACGCTCTGGCGGCTTCTATGTCTTCGCTCATCGCGCGCTTGGTAACTACGCCGGTTTTGTCGTGGGCTGGAGCGATTGGATGTCGACCTGCGCCACGATTGCTCTTATTTCAATGGTGGTGGCGGAATACTCCGGCGTCCTTCTTCGCACACTCGCAAATCACACCACCGCGGTGGCGCTGGTGGTGACGCTCTTTTTTGCCTTACTTCACTGGCGCGGTGTTTTGTGGGGTAGTTATACGCAGAACCTGACCAGCTTGATAAAAGTTCTCGCCTTCACAGCCTTCGCGGTAATCGCCTTACTTCACAAGCCGGCAGCAGTCACCTTGCCGGCCACGGCGACCGTAGCACTACCCCGAGGCTTCGCGTTGTTCGGAGGCGTAATCCTGGCCTTACAGGGTGTGCTGTACACGTACGATGGCTGGTACGGCGTCTGCTACTTCGGCGGCGAGATCCGCAACCCGAGGCGTGACGTGACGGTGTCGATGTTTGGCGGCGTGTTATTGGTCGTGGCGATTTATGTGTTGATTAATTTGGCGCTCTTGCACGTGCTCGGGATTTCCGGAATCGCCGGACGTGAGCTGGCCGTTGGTGCCGCCGCCTCGGTAATCTTCGGCGCCTACGGCGACCCTATTATTCGCGTGCTGGCCATCATTTCAATGTTGAGCACCATCAACGCTTACACTCTGAGCGCGCCGCGAACCTTGTACGCGATGAGCTGCGACGGCTTGTTTACGCACCATGGCACGGCCGTTAACCGCGGCGGCACGCCGACCATCACTTTGGTCATCAGCACGATCGTCGCGGTCCTCTTCATCGTGAGCGGAACCTTCAACCAGGTCCTGGCAGTGGTCGCTTTCTTTTTTGTTTCGTATTACACGATGGCTTTTATCTCTGTGATTATTTTGCGGCGACGGGAACCCGACCTGCCGCGACCGTATCGCGTATGGGGCTATCCCTGGACGACGTTGATTGTCATTGCCGGCTCGCTGGCGTTTCTAGCCGGGGCGGTCGCCGGCGACACGAAGAATAGTTTGTGGGCGCTTATTCTGCTCGCCGTGAGTTGGCCGGTTTATCTCGTCGTGAAGTCAAGGACTTCACGGCAAAACGAGTAGCAATGAATAGCCAAACCCGCCGGTAAGTAAAGGCCACTTCGGCCCGCTGATTCGGATCCGCCGCGATTCTCTGCAAGGTCAATCGCTG
>JBKPEE010000020.1:0-19693 GCA_046728235.1 Acidobacteriota bacterium | reverse complement strand
ATGTGTATAAGAGACAGCGCCCAGCATCCATGACACCAGGGCCCCATGACCAGCACGTTAAAGATTCCAGGATCTTGCTTTTCGATACTTTGATAAGTTCCAAGCGCGCCAAACAAATCTTCATCGTCGTACCAGCCGCCGACGGTCATGACGGCCGCGTGAATGTTCTTCAGATTGGGGAAGATATTTCGTTCTTTCCAGAACTGATCGTAATTCGGGTGCTCCATCATCTGGTCCCAGAACTTGATGCGCGTTCCCAGTTTCTGCTGATACAGGTCGCCCGAGTTCTTCAAGCCGCCCATCTCCAGATAAAACTTGTAGCCGTCCTGGGTTCCGTAGTTGAACGGTTTTACGTAATCGTTATTTGAGGTGGGCACTGGTCGCGGCTGACCAAATCCCGTAAAGAAAGAAAAATTCTGTGAGAGGAAGAGCGCGCCGTTGTGATGATTGTCATCGCCATGAAACCAATCAGAAACCGGCGCCTGGGGCGAGATGGCTTTGATAGCCGGATGCCCATCGATCCCGGCCATGGACGTATAAAATCCCGGATAAGAAATTCCGTAGACGCCGACGCGGCCGTTGTTGTTCGGGACATTCCTGATTAACCAATCGACCGTGTCATAGGTGTCGGTCGTCTCGTCGATCTGATTTCCCTTCTTGTTTGGAATGTATGGGCGCACGTCTTCATAGACGCCTTCGCTCCTATAACGCCCGCGGACGTCTCCGTATACAAAGATGTAGCCTTCGCGCGCGAACAATTCGTCCGGGCCCAGCAGTGTTTTGTAGTTGTCCGGTCCATACGGGCCGACGCTATAAGGCGTGCGGTCAAACATGATCGGATATTTCTGCTTTTTGTCTTTCGGCTCATAGATGCACACAAAGAGCTTGACGCCGTCGCGCATCGGAATCATTACTTCACTCTTGGTGTAGTTCTTCCTGATGTAGTCGGCGAGTTCGCGCTGCTGCTGAGTGAGTTGGGCCGGTTGCGCTCCCGCGATCCCGGCGCTGAAAGACATGGCTAACAAAATGAGCAGAAAGCTGTAGCGACGATTTAGGATCATGATCTCTTTATCACCTTAACCAGGCCGGCCTGGGCCAACATGTCGAGAAATTGTTTCTGCGTGCGCATATCGATCGATTGCGCAACCAACTTACCTTCGCGGTCGTAAACAAAACTCTTGGGAATGCCGTCGATGTGGAAAACGTCGTTTACCTTACGGCCGGGATCGAGAAGGATGGGGTAGGTCACAGGTCGCTCAGTGAGGAACGGCTTGACCTTGGCCGCATCTTCATCCGAGATAGCCAGCACGACGAGGCCCTGGTCCTTGAATTTCTGGTAAAGCGCATCCAAATCAGGCATCTCTTTCCGGCAGGGCGGGCACCAGGTGGCCCAGAAATTGACCAGCACAACTTTTCCGCGCAGGTCGTGAAGGGCCCAAGTCTTCCCCTGTAAGTCAGTCAAAGTGAAATCAGCTTTGGCGCGCGCGGCATCATCGGCTTCCAGGCGAGCCATCGCGGCCTGGAATTGCGCGTCGTCGACCGACGCTTGTACCTGTTCGTAGCGCACCAGCGTCGCCAGCTCAACGTAAGCAAAATCCGGCTCGGTCCCATTCATCGGCACCGGTTGTTCCTTGAGCGCATCGGCCAACGTGGTCGCCACTTCCTGCAACGTGTCGTGACCAAAGTCGCCCTCGGTCGAAAGATTCGCCAGCCCATTCGCGAGATTCAGCTTGGTAGCTGTTTTTGGCAGCGCGCGGATGTCGAGTGCGAGCTGTTTTGTCGTGCGGGCCCTTATGTCGTCAGGCAATGATCGCAAATGGCGAAGTTGATCGAGGATGGAACTTTCGGCTTTAGTTGGTTGTTGAATGCTTACGTTCGCCAGGGAAATTGCGCTAACGGCGACCAGAAAGATTAACGCAACCACACGTCGTCTCATCTCTAAGCGATTTAATCATCATTTCTGACGCCGATCAAAGAGAGGTGGGGAAGTTAGAAGCGAAATTGCCAACCTACGTAAGCCTGGAATGTAGGTGCACTGGCGGATGCGGATTTGAAGCTTCTGCCCGACGCGAACAGTAGGGTATAACGGCTAGTCACTTCGACTCGACCGCCAATGTTAAAGAGCACTTCATTTTCCCTGAAATCGCGTGCCGACTCGCCGTGAATTTCCCCCAGCACTTCCAGGCGACTCTTGAGTTTTCGGCGAACCGCAAAACCATAAATCCATTCATCCTTGTCGTGGCGGACGAACTGATAGCCCAATTCTCCTACAATTGCCGCGCGTCCAAGCTGCCGGCTCATCTCCATGGGTAGCCGCAACTCCGCGCCTGATTCGATTAGACCTTTCCTGGCTGACGCGGCTGAAGTTCTGAACTCGAATTGCGGATACGTGGACAGCGAAAAGCCATGCTGGTCCCGATCAAGAAAACGCCACTTCACACCGACGTTGACGCTGCCGATCCCAGACTCAGTTTCGCCACCCCGCCGCGGTTGCAGCACGAGCCAGGGGACCTCTGCTTTGATCTGAATTCGATCGCCTAAGCCATAGTTGACGTCGAGCAGTGGCAACGCCCACAAACGATCCTTCCGCGTTTGCGAAATAGTACTCGCGACGTTGATCTCCCAGTGTCCATTTCCCGGCGTTTCCGGATCATCGGTCAGCAGTGGTGGTCCGGCTTGACCGAGCGCGGATTGAGAAGACAGCAGGAAGCAGAGCCACGAAGCGGAGTACGCTAGCAAGGGAGTTAAGGACCGCATTTTATTAGTACAATTGGGGCCGTCGAAATGACGCACATTGCAAGGATCATGCCTACGTTCTTCACACCAATATACCGATCTCGCGGCGATCACGCGAGGGTCACGCGTGATTGATCCCGTTTGGTATCGGCAGGTGTCGTATTTCACAAACCGGCGCTATACTTATGCGGTTCCCTCGAAATTCATAACGCCCTGGAGGTTTTTCATGGCGAGAATCACCAGTCTCAACGTCAATGGAAAGAAGCTGGCGGTTGATGTCGATTCAACTGTCAGTCTGCTCTCGGTGTTACACAATGATTTGGATTTAACCGGCAGCAAATACGGCTGCGGCGAAGGGCAATGCGGCGCCTGTACGGTCCTGATCGACGGTGTCGCCACGCGTTCGTGTATTACGCAGGTCGGACGCGCGGCGGGAAAACAGATCACCACTATCGAGGGCCTGGAAAAGGATGGCAAGCTGCAGCCGCTGCAGGAGGCTTTCATTCGGGCCGATGCCATGCAATGTGCTTATTGCACTTCAGGCATGATCATGTCAGCCAGCGCGCTGCTGGCGAAGAATTCAAAGCCGAGTCGCGAAGAGATCATTAGCGGCATGAATGGCAACATCTGCCGGTGCGGAACTTACCAGCGCATCATCGAGGCGATTCAAATCGCATCGGGTACGCTGGCTTCCAGCCAGCAGCACGCTGGAAGGGTGCGTACCGACGCGAAGGAGGTGGCATCATGATCGATGACCGAAGCTTAATTGACGAGATCGAGTCTGAACGTTATGAACTGTTCGAAAATCCGAACTATAACTTTGACTTCGGACGGCGTGATTTCATCAAGGCGTTCGGTCTGGGAATCGTCTTCATTGTTCCCGCCACTCGCATGCTGGCGCAACAGCGCGGCCAGGGAGAGTCGGGCCGCGGCGGCGCCAACGAGCGCCTGCCAAACGACATCGACGCGTGGATTCACATCGATGAAAACGGCAACGTGACGGTCTTCACCGGCAAAGTTGAAGTGGGCCAGAACACGCGCACAACCTTAACTCAATCGGTCGCGGATGAATTGCACGTGCCAATCGATTCAGTTCACATGGTGATGGGCGACACCGACCTGACGCCATTCGACATGGGCACCTTTGGCAGTCGCAGCACGCCGACGATGGCGCCACAACTGCGCAAGGCAGCCGCCGCTGCGCGCGAAATGCTGATTGCCATGGCCGCGGAACAATTACAGGTTTCGCCAAACGATCTCCGGATCGTCGATGCGCGCTTTTTGAATCACGATAAGTCAAAAACGCTGACACTTGCCGAAGTCGCCAAAGGCCGGAAGCTCGTTAAAGTCATCCCCGACAACATCGCCATCACCCAGCCGAAAGATTGGACCATTGCCGGCAAGCCGGTAACAAAGGTCGATGCGAGGAATTATGTCAGCGGCAGGCATCGCTACACCTCAGACATAAAACGCGAAGGGATGCTCTACGGGAAAATTGTGCGGCCGGCGCAATTCAACAGCAAGCTGGTTTCCGTGGATGCGAAAACCGCCGAAGCGATGCCCGGCGTTAAGGTAGTGACCGACGGAAACTTCATCGGTGTGGTCGCACCGGATCAGCAAACTGCCACCAAAGCGGCGAACGTGATCGCGACCGATTGGAAGGCTGACGGCCAACCCTCCAATGCGCAACTGTTCGATCTTCTCCGCAAACCGGCTACGAACTCGCGTGGCGGCGGCGAAGGCGGAGGCGGTGGGGCACGTCCCCAAGGCTCGATAGCAGATGGTTTAGCTGCTGCTGATAAAAAGCTTGAGCAGACCTATACGGTGCAATATATCGCCCACGCGCCGCTCGAGCCGCGCGCGGCGGTGGCCGAATGGAATGGCGACAAGCTGACGGTCTGGACCGGGTCGCAAAGGCCTTTTGGCGTGCGCGGTGAATTGGCCGAGGCTTTTCACATCCCCGAAGTCAAGATCCGCGTCATCGTTCCCGATACTGGCTCAGGTTACGGCGGCAAGCATACGGGCGAGTGTGCGGTGGAAGCGGCGCGACTCGCGAAAGCCGCGGGGAAACCCGTGAAGCTAACCTGGACGCGGGAAGAGGAATTCACCTGGGCGTACTTCCGCCCTGCGGGCGTGATCGACATCAAGAGCGGCGTGAAGAACGACGGCACGATCACCGCCTGGGAGTTTCACAATTACAATTCGGGCGGCGCGGGCATTCAGATTAAGTACGATATTCCGAATAACGACATTCGTTTCCATCCATCGAACACGCCTTTGCGGCAGGGCTCTTATCGCGGACTGGCGGCTACGGCAAATCATTTTGCGCGCGAATCGCACATTGACGAGCTCGCTCACGCCGTGAACATGGACCCGCTCGAGTTTCGTTTGAAGAACATCAAAGATGACCGGCTGCGTGACGTCCTGCAAGCCTCGGCTAAAGCATTCGGTTGGGGCAGGACGAAACCGGCCGTCAACCACGGCTTTGGGATCGCCTGCGGATTTGAAAAAGGCGGCTATGTGGCCACCTGTGCCGAGATCGCAATTGAGCTGCCGACAGATAAAGAAGACAAAGCACACAAACGCGTCCGCATCGTCCGCGTCGCGGAAGCGTTCGACTGCGGCGCGGTCGTTAATCCGTTGCACTTGAAGAATCAAATTGAAGGATCAATCGTGATGGCGATCGGCGGCGCGCTGTTCGAATCGATTCAGTTCGACAATGGAAAGATTCTCAATCCGCATTTCGCCCAGTATCGCGTGCCGCGATTCAGCGATTTGCCGGTGATCGAGACGGTCTTGGTTGATCGCAAAGACATTCCGTCGGCGGGCGCGGGAGAGACGCCGATCGTGGGTCTGGCGCCCGCGGTTGCGAACGCGATCTTCAATGCGACGGGAGTTCGCCTGCGATCGCTGCCGATGGTTCCCAAGGGGCTGTCAATCTCCTAGTCGCGAAGCTGGCCCGTCATGTGCGCCTCAGGCATGGCGTCGTGGTTAGAGAGTTCCGGTTACAGCACTCCGTATCTTTGCTACTTCCGAATTCACCCCAATGAGCTTCTCGTCGGCTGGCGGACGGGCCTAGTCATAAGTTGATTACCGGAAGAGTGAGACTTCAGAAGATAAATCCGCTGCCTCGCGGCGATGGCGATGTAGCCTACGACTAAACAAATCGCAAAGTAATGTAAGGAGAAGCGTGAAGATCGAGACTAGTCTATGGCGATCATTACGTCGCTTGCTTTGATAACAGCGAAGACTGTCTTGCCCGCTGAGACCTCTAACTGCTCGGCTGACTGCTTGGTAATGATCGAAACAACTTCGATTCCACTAGCAAGCTCGATGGTAACTTCAGAATTGACCGCGCCGTGCTCAACTCTTTTGACTGTACCCTTAAGCTGGTTCCGTGCGCTGAGTTGCATTTGATTGCCCTTTCTATTTCATTACTTCGCCCATATCAACTAAGTTCCTATATCATTCTCAGCGTTGATTTGCCATCTAGTCGAACGAGGCCGCAAGTATGAGACTACCTAATCGCTACGCCATCGCACTAATCTCCATCGCGCTCTGCCACGCCATCGCATTTGGAAAGTCAAAACAACCAGCCGCTCCCATGGCTGACTTCCCGTTGAGAGTTAACGGCGAAGTCGCCCGCCCGTTGAATTTGACTGCAGACGATTGGAAGACGTTACCTCGCCGATCCGTTCGCGCCAAAGACCATGACGGCAAAGAGTCTGAATATGAAGGCGTCGAACTCGGTGAACTCTTGAAGCTGGCAGGTGTGAAGTTTGGCGAAGCGTTGCGTGCCAGGGACCTCGCGCTGTTTCTGGTAGTAGAAGCCGCCGACCACTACCGCGCCGTTTTTGCTTTGCCTGAACTTGACCACGCTTTCACAGACCGAGTCGTGTTGCTTGCCGATCGCCGCGACGGAAAACCTCTCGCGCCGAATGAAGGGCCGCTGCATCTGGTCGTGCCGGACGAAAAACGGCCTGCGCGTTGGGTACGGCAGGTTGTAGCCCTCACGATTCGGCGCGCGGAGTAGCATGCAAGGTCCGAGCGCCCTTTTCTCAAAATGTGAACTCAGTAATGAAAACGGTAACGCAACTCAACATAGATCTGTCGAGGCTCGGCGAAGTGAGTACCGCCGAAAGTGTTGGCGCTGTCCAGCAAGAATCGTCTATTGGTCAGATTCACGGTTTGCAGCGCGACCAGCCAGTATTCGCCGAACCTTTTGCCAAACGAGGCATCGAACGTCATGTGTCCTGGCAGGTGATCTGGACCGTCACCATTTAGAAAGCCGGAACCGTAGCGAACATTCCCGGAAACGTAACTCTGTGACGGAAGGTTGATCGTAAAGCCGGTGCTCAAAGTGTCCCGCTGATCGTGATCGAGGAAGAACAGATCTGCCGGTGGAGAGAAGTCCGTCAACCCACCCGTGACCGCGCCTTTTCCTTCGGCGTACTGGTGCGAATAGGCGAAATGGAACTGGCCTCGCTTAAAGAGTTGAGGCGAATTCGCCGTCACCTCGAGCGCACGAATGCGCGCGCGTTCGATAGTCAATGGGAAGAAGATGTTCGAGTTGCCGAGCGCGTCATGATCGAAGAAGTTCCTCGCGGCAGTATGGAAGTACCCGGCGTCGATGTCCCAACCTTTGATCGGAACGGTCGCGCCGAATTGGTATTCTTCGTCTCGCTCGCCGCGTAAAGGAATGAAATCAACACCCTGAGCCAGGGCGAATTGGAGCAATGGTCCAGAAATGGTTGAGAGTGGCGGGGCCTGATAGAAACGTCCGTAGAATCCATGGAGGACGACGTTCACACGCGGAATGCGAACGGCCAGCCCTGCACGCGGATTCGTTGCGTTCTCAGTCAATAAGCCGTGAAAGTGCGTGAAGCGCAGTCCGCCACTCAGCGTCAGCCACGCGGCTGGCTTGTACTGATCTTCGGCGAAGAACACGGCCAGATTGCCGCGTGGGGTTTCGCGTTGCTGCAAGTTGACCGGATTGTCGTTAACGTCGACGCCCTGCAAACTGAAGAGAGCAGAATCGCGCTGCCAGAAGCCGAAGAATCCCGCTTTCGCATTGTGTTGACGGGTGAGCGCACTCAGAACAATCTGCACGCCGCCATATTGCGAGCTGCGTTCGTCACGCGCAGTCACGGGCATGTCATTCGGTCCGCCGATGAATGCCGCCCGATTGTAGTGATAGAAAGGCGAGATGGTTAGCAGCAGTTTCGAGTTGAGCGTGCGTACCCAACTGAAATTTACGAAGGCGTCGCGTTCACGTTCGACATCACGTATTCCCGCATCCTGGGCATCTTGATCGTTTGGCACTTGAAAGAAATCCCGGCGCACAGCGGTTACCAACCGAAACTGATCTTTCGGATTGGCGTTGAAGATGAAAGTGGCAAAGCCGCCGAAGCCATTGCTTTGATCATGCAGAACTTGCCGAACCGGAGTCTCCAGACCGTAGTTGCTGCGGTTGCCATTCACACTCGCGTAATAAGCAAAGCGTTTCGTGTGATCGCCGAAACTCAACTGATCGTTTGTTTGATTGAAGTTGCCGTAAGAAACAAGCAACTCCGCTTCGCGATCGCGTTCGAAGCCGCTGCGCGGCACGACATTGAACATCGCGTAGGTACGGTCACCGTATTCAGCCGTATAACTGCCGCGTTGGACTTCGAGGTAGTCGATGTCTTTGGGATCGAATTGAGGCCCAACCGTGTCGGCGATGTTCGTGTTGGGAACGGGCACCCCATCGACGAGCCACATGACCTGGTGACCACCGCGAACGTGAAGTTGATTGTGTGTAACGACCGCGCCAGGCACATAGTCAGTAATCATCGCAAGGCTGTTAGTGCGACTTGCACCGGGCGTTTGCGCAATCTGTTTCCGGCTGACGAGCGTGATCGGTGTAGGCGAGTCTGAGCCTACTTGTCCCGGAGTGGCCTTAACTTCGACCTGTTGCGACACGGGCGCAATTTTCAATTGAACGCGCACCACAGTCGTTCGATCAGACAGGACGACCAATGGCAGAGTGGATTTACTGAACCCGCCCGATTCAACCGCCACGGTGTACTCTCCGACCGGCACCGAGCGAAAAGAGAAATCACCCGCGCTGTTAGTCTGAGTCGTTAGCGTGAACGACGACGAACGGGCCAGCAGCGTGACTCGTGCACCAGCGATTGCGCTTTGTTGAGGATCGAGCACGGTGCCTCTCACGTCGCCAAAGACGGACGCATGTGCCGCGGCAACACTGAGAACGATAAGACCGAGACTAGCTGAGAGCCGATTGATATTCATTACTTCTTCCATACTCAACAAAGAGTTTTCTCCCGGCTCTTGCTGGCCGGAATGCTCGACAAGGCAAAGGATATTTCTGGCCGCGCCTGACAACAGGGCCGGGCAAGTGTCGATGGTCGACATGCCTGGACGGATTTCACCTTAGTTGATGGCGCTGCTGGATGAATGAATCAGGAAGAAGTAATCGGAGGACCACGAGGACGTGAGCGTCGGCATAAGGTATCCAACGCGTTCGCGCGATTGAATGTGGAACGCTCAAGTCTCCCGCTTGAAGGCGGACGTGGTTTGTCTGCGTAAGAGATCGCGCCGGTGTCGCGCGGGCGGCTTTGACTCGACGAACTGAGAGTTCCTGCGCCGCAGTCTTGCTGACACGGCTTACCTAGCGTCGACGTGGACACGTTCTCTGCTTCACCGGATTGCCTGGAGGAGTCGCCGACCGTAACCGGTGAAGATTTTATTAACAACCTTGAAGTGGTCCACGCACCTCTTCGCGGGAGACCACAGAGTTGCTCAGATTGTTGGACCGGCAATTGACGATGAACGTGCAAGGTCTTGGCCCGACCATTAAGAAACGCGCGGCACGAGCCGTTCATGCACGAACCGGCGGAATGTGGCGCTTTACCCGCACAGCAAGCCAGCGTACACATTGGGCTACTCGCGACGAGCGCAGTTGGAATGTTGACTGACACAATCGACAGGAGAAGGCTCGCGCCGAGAATGACTCTCGCGGCGCGGATTGCGGTTGAACCCGAACGCTGTCTATTCAGTTTTGGCACGATTCGATCTCTACGAGTTTCGGAATTCTGTCACGGCGAATGCACCGGTGCAAGGTTCGCTCGGAACACCGAAGATCTTGTTTCTTGAGATCCTAGCCGGAGCGGTACCTGCTGCCGTTATCAGTTTTTTGGTACCAGGGGTTATCATTCACGCATGCTCAAAGTCAGCGATATGAGTCCGGCGGAAATGCACGCACTGTTGCAGCGCGAAAGCTTCGGCCACCTCGGCTGTGCGCGCGATGGGCGACCTTACGTAGTGCCGATGCACTACGCGTACGATGGTAAGGATCTCTACTTCTTCACCACCGAAGGCATGAAGACACAATACCTTCAGGCCAATCCGCAAGTGTGTCTTCAGATCGAAGAGGTTAAGGACGACATGCACTGGCGCAGTGTAATGGTGGTAGGGCGCGCGAACGAGCTCACGAGCAAAGACGAGATGCAGCACGCGATGAAGCTCATTACTGAGCGCAATCCGTCGCTGACCCCGGCGATCAGCGCGACTCAAGTCGACGCCCTCGGGCGCGCGGTCGATGTCGCGCTTTACCGCATCACCCCAGAGGTCATCGACGGTCGGCAAACTGTCGCTTCATAATCCGCTTGCAAATCCGCCGACGAAAATTTCATCGCCTGGTTTTCATTGCGGCGGGCATCTACAACATCGCCTGGGGCATACATGCGGTTTACGATCCGCAGTGGCTGTTTCGATTTTCAGGATTGCCGCCACTGAATCATCCGGCGATCTTCGCCTGCCTGGGAATGGTGGTGGGACTTTACGGCATCATCTATTTCGAAGTCGCGCGAGTTCCCGAGCACGGCTGGCTGCTGGCAGCAGTTGGACTGCTCGGCAAGATCCTCGGCCCGATCGGACTGGCGCAATTGATTTGGAGCGGCGCCTGGCCCAAATCGACGATCGTGTTATGCCTCACCAACGATCTGATCTGGTGGGTTCCGTTTGCACTTTACTTATACGACGCCTGGCCTGCGTGGCGCTTGCATACTCGCAGGTGAGTAGGTCTCATCGCGCCCGGTAAACCAGTTCCCGATTCCGTCTGGTTTGCCCAATGAAGAATCCACTTACCGCCCCGATTCCCGTACCCAGCAACGTGCCGACAAATGGATAAATGGCGCCATCATCGACGTTTGGTCCATTCTTCGATTGGCCGATGGCGAAGCCCGTGCCGGCGCCCACGCCGGCGCCGATCAAAGCGAACATCCCTTTTTTGGCTTTGCCCTTCACCCGCTGAATCTGCGCGATAGTATCCTTGGCGAACGACTCGTGCTTACCCTTACGCGTAATGGTCAATTCGCTCGCACCGGCGTCCAGAAATCTTCCCTTCACCTCATTGCCGCTTTTTAGACCAATCACGATCTCCTGATCGGGCGACAGAGATTGCACCGCGTTCCAATCGTCAATCGCCGGCTGTTGTCCCATCGCCGCCGGTGAGGTCACGGAAATGAGGAACGAGACTGAAACAATAATTACCGTTAATATCCGTTTGTTCTGCATAGCGTCTTCTTTCTGATTCTGGGGTTTCGGCTTGCCTACGCCCTTCACTTGGCAAATCGAGGGCCGCCGTGGATCGGCCACAGAAGTGAAAGAATCGCGGCGCGGGCGCAACAAATCGCTCACACTTGGCGTACAATAGTCCGCTCTTGTCGATGCGCTCGACTCGCTCTCTCCAAATTTATCTGCTGGGACTCTTTCTGCTCGCCGGCCTCGCAGCTTTCTCGCTGAACTTGAACAGCTGGTTTCTTTCGGACGACTTTGTGCAAATCGGCAAAGTCCTGCGCGGAGATTTCTCTGTCGCCTGGGGACACGAGCACGGCGGTTTCTTTCGCCCGCTGTTCATCTTGAGCTACATCCTTGACAGTCGCCTTTGGGGAGTGCGCCCGTTTGGTTATCACGTGACAAATGTGATCGTGCACGGGCTGAATGCGTTTCTGGTCTTCCGCCTGGCCGTGGGAATCTTTCCGCCGATTACGCCGGAACCGCGCATGAGAAGGGCGATAGCGATTTGCGCCGGCGCTCTTTTTCTCCTGCATCCGTCGCACTCGGAAGCCGTTGTTTGGATTTCCGGACGGGCCGATCTTATCGCCACGTGCTTCGCGCTGGCGTCGCTGTTGCTTTACCTTGCCTTTGAAGACCAGGCGCGCCGCTCATACCTGTTTGCTTCTGCCGCATGTTTCGTGCTGGCTTTGCTGGCTAAAGAGTCGGCTGTCTGCCTTCCCCTTCTGATTCTAATTGCCGGCGCTTACCGGTCGCGCCGGCGAACGATTGGTCACTTTTTAAAAGTATGCGCCGTCTACCTAGCAATTCTGTTTGCTTTCATCATCATTCGCGCGTGGTCCATCGGAGCAATTGTGGGCGGCTACGGAACGGCGCAACACCTTAACTTTTCTCCCGGATGGATACGCGACCGGCTGCTCGAAGCCATCGTGCGCTCAATCCTGCCGCCGCTTCCGAGCGCCTGGGTCTCATTTCTATTCAAGCCGCTGCAATCGCCAGTCTTTTATCTGACCGTCTTGCTGGTAGCGACGGGGATCGGAATTGCCACTTTCGCTCGGCGCCGCCGTTATGGCTCCGCGGAAAGAAAGGTCCAGAACCAATTTCTTTTGACGCTGGCGGGAATGTTTCTGGTCGCGCTGTTACCGGTCATCAATCTGCGACTCAGCTTGTACGAAACGCTGGGCGAGCGCTTTTTGTACTTGCCGACGGTTTTCGCCTGCATGTTAATCGCCTATGTGGCGGCAGTCTTGATTCGGAATGCGAGTGCCATGCTGTTGCTGGTGCTCATCATAGCCGGCTGCTACTCCTGGAGCCTTTATCGGACCAACCTGCGGTGGCGCGAAGCTGCCGAACTGTCTCGCACGATCAGTCGCCAGTTGGCCGATTCCGTTTCGCAACCCAGGTTAGTCGTTCTTAATGCGCCAGATAACTTGCGCGGCGTGCCGGTATTTCACAACGGATTACCCGAAGCCATCGCGTGGTTGCAAGGGAATCGAGCGATCCCTGAGGTGCAGATCGTGTCTTTCCAGGATCTCCAAAGCGCTCACGACGAGACGATCATTACCGGAGAGGTCCCGCTCAACGTACACGCCCTTAACCGCGCAGACATCTTCACCCGGGTTAATTCGACTGATTGCCTGGAAGCATCAAACCCGGCGAGTGATACGCTGGCGCTTTATCCCAAGCCTTGCGCGGCGAGCGGCGAAATATTTTTCGTTAGCGTCGGCCGAATTAAGAGACTAACCAACCAGTAAACTTCAATGCTCCTGGCCGTTGCGCAGGGAATTCAGCAGTTCATTGACCGATCGCAGCAAGGCGCGCGCGTTCCGATCCATGCGGCCCACGGCGTCGCGATGCATCGGCGATAGCGGCGTTTTCTGGTCACGTTCGAGGAGCTGGCAGATACCTATGATGACATTTAGCGGTGTGCGCAATTCATGACTCATCGACTTTATGTAATCAGCGTGGGCAGACTTGGTAAGGAATGGTTCCAAAGTTGGCGGTTTTTGTGGGATGTTAAGTGTCTTCACTTCAATACTCTCAGCGCGAATTTACCCCGTCTAGGACTCCGGGTCTGAGACCTCCGCTTACACTTTCATCAATTCACGTGCCTATGCCGACTATCGGTATTTTGTTGAAGCTCTGGCAATTAAAGCGACTCACCATCCCGGAATGTCGCGAAATTGCTGCCATGATTTCGGTCGGCGTCGAGCGATTCCGGTACAAATCGGTTAACGCAAGGTCCGCGAGCTCTTAGGGGTAGGCACAAAGCGCTGCAGGAGCGCATTAAGATGGTCAAAGTCGATTGGCTTGGTGATGTATTCGTCACAGCCGGCTGCCAGCGCTTCCGTGCGCGATTCCGGCGAATCGTGCGCCGACACGGCTACAATGGGAATGCTCTTTAGCCCTTTTTTCTGACGAATCTGACGCGTTGCAGATAAACCATCAAGTTTCGGCAAACTCAAATCCATCAAAATCAGGACGGGGCGGGCCTCGACTGCCATCCGCACGGCTTGTTCGCCATCGCTGGCCTCCAGCACGCTATACCCCGCCATCTCGAGAAGCCGCCTCATCATAAAACGGCTGTCCTCAAAGTCCTCTACTACCAGGAACAACTTGTTCGCTCGTTTCATTACGCTTCAATCCCCTGCACTTTGAGTGCTGCTACCAATTCAACGCATTAGTAGCATACGATCCACGACATTTGCTAATCTTGTCGAATTGAAACACGACACAAAAAGGTAAAGTTATCGAGTTCATTTCGTACACTTTCTGGATAAACTGACGTTTACTGAGAATGAAACCAGCACCAGCTAAGAATTCCGATTCGGGCGCACTGGAACATTTGGGCCGTGCGACGCTGCAAATCGTTCACGATCTAAAGAATCAGCTGAACGGGCTCAAATTGTACGCCACTTTTTTGCGAAAGCGGCTGGAGCGTGAAGACCAACCCCCGGATGAACGCGAGACGCTGGCGAAACTTATCGCCGGGCTGGACCGGGCGGCAAAGGAGCTGACGGCGTTGGTGCGTTATGCGCGCCCGTTGGATTTGCGCCGCCAGTCGAACGTCGACCTGCAGCGAATAATTGCCAGCGTGATCGCGGATGCAGCGAAACGCGAAACCGGCGGATTGCCGAAGATGAAGATTACTGCACATATCGAGGGCGACTCGTTCACCGGTGAATTCGATCCGGCGGCGCTAACGGAAGCCATCAAAGCCATTACCGACGATGTGCGCGCCACTATCTCGGCCAAAGATCCACGGCCGGTATCAATCGGCCTCAGCCGCGCTCACGAAACCGAGGCAGCCGTGCTCGAATGGCGCGGAGCAAATTTTAGTAAGCGAGGCAGCGCCCTCACCACTACGGATAGTTGCGGCACGATACATGTTGAACTGGCACGGAAAATAGTTGAAGCACACGGCGGCACAGTGACTTGCGACCAGGAAGTAATTCGGGTCCTGCTACCCCTAACAGAGAAAAAGATAAAAGATGACTAAATCTAAGACTCAAGACATACGCATTCTGGTTGTTGATGACGAACCGATGATGACCGATTCGCTGAAGCAGCACTTCGTCAGTGAAGGCTATACGGTGGATACGGCTGCGAGCGGCGCCGAAGCGATCGATCTTTTTGATGGCGGAGCGCATCACCTGGTGATCTGCGACGTACAGTTGCCGGACATGGATGGGTTGACCCTGCTGCGTCACATGAAGGATTCGAAACCAAACACGGAAGTAATCGTGGTTACCGGCTATGGCTCAGTGCAAACCGCCGTGGAAGCAATCAAAGCCGGCGCCTTCTACTT
Organism: Acidobacteriota bacterium; assembly: GCA_046728235.1. Classification (GTDB taxonomy): domain Bacteria; phylum Acidobacteriota; class Blastocatellia; order Pyrinomonadales; family Pyrinomonadaceae; genus UBA11740. The sequence continues at coordinate 4,572 of JBKPEE010000020.1, read as the reverse complement.
TGTTGAGAAGCCCTTTGATTTCGAAGAGCTCCTGCCTTTGGCTGAGAAGGCGCTGGAACGCCGCGAGTTGATGGCCGAAACCGAAAATATGCGGCGGCAACTGTCGACCCGGGCCGAATACTTCAACATTATCGGTTCGTCGAAACAGATGCAGACAATCTATGAAACGATCGAGTCAGTCGCCAAATCCGACGCGAATGTTTTGATCGTAGGCGAATCCGGGACCGGCAAAGAATTAATCGCCAACGCTATTCACTACAATTCTCTGCGGGCCAAGAAACCATTCATCAAAGTCAACTGCGCGGCGCTGCCTAAGGAACTGATCGAATCAGAGTTGTTCGGCCACACCAAGGGGGCCTTTACCGGAGCACACGCGGACAAAGAAGGTTTGGTGCAGCACGCCGCCGGCGGCTCGTTGATGCTCGATGAAATTGCCGAGATGCCGGTCGAGCTACAGCCCAAGCTGCTCCGGGTCCTGCAAGAGCGCAGCTGTCGCAAGATTGGTTCCGAGAAAAGTTATCCCGTCGATTTCCGTCTGATCTGTTCGACCAACCGCATGCCCGCTGACGCCATTCGCGACGGGCTGTTGCGGGACGATCTGTTTTATCGCATTTCGACGATTACCATCCACGTGCCGCCTTTACGCGAGCGCATGGAGGACATCCAGTTACTCACCGACCACTTCCTCCAGCTATATGCCGAAAAATACGAGCGCCCAATCGGCAGCGTCTCACAGTCTGCATACCAGCGTTTGTTTTCTCATCCCTGGCCCGGCAACGTACGCGAGCTGCAAAACGTGATCGAGCGCGCGGTCCTGCTGGCCAAGGGTGAACGCATCGAACCAATCGACCTGCCGTTCGACAACGGCACTGCGAACGCTGCCGTTCCGGCCATGTCCTGGGACGTGCCGCCCAACATGACACTCGAGGATATCGAGAAATTTGTCATCGAACGGACACTGCAAAGGACGGGCGGAAACAAACAGAAAGCGGCAAATATGCTGGGTATCTACCGGCCGCGGCTCTATAGCAAGATCAAGAAATACAAGATCGGTCTCGACGCAGTCAGCGCCAATTAATTCGACTTTCAGTTTGACTTGCAGATTTCAGTTGAAATCCTCGCTACAGATTTGAGATTGTAAATCTGAAACCAGATTGTAAACGCGACCAGTATAACTAAAAGGAACCCGACTGTGCCAAGTTACCCTAATGATCGCCGGCAGTCTCCGAGACTAGACGCAAACCTCCAGGCCCGCCTCGAATTCAGCGTACTGATGCGCGACCCCGACACGACTGAAAGTGGCGTGCAGCACCTGCGCGCCTGCGCCGGCCACACGGTGAATATCAGTAAGCACGGGCTGGCCCTGGTACTGCACGCGCAGAACATCGACGAGCAATATCTGATGGGCAACGAAGGTTCGTTGTCAATTGAACTCGATTTACCCAATGGACTGTCGCTGGAGATTCACGCCACACCGGTGCGTTACGAAAAACTGGACGAAGGTTATTTGATTGGCGCGCAAATAAGCCGCATGGAAGATCGCGACCGTGAACTTTATGAAGAGTACCTGCGCGAAATTGCCGGGGGTTAGCTAATCGACCTGGTATGTAGCCACGCTGGTGGGCGTCTCCCAACACTTCACTTTATAAATCTGCACGCGATCGTCATCGATCTTTGAGGCCAGACTTTCCAGCACAAACCGCGCCACATTTTCCGCAGAAGGGTTCTGTTCTTCGACAAAGGGCTCCAGCTCGTTAAGGTTTTTGTGATCGAGATAGGTGACGATTTCATCCGCCGCCTGCTTCAACTCAACAAAGTCAACCAGCAACCCGATGTTATTGAGCTCGCTGCCGCGCGCATAAATCTCAATCTTGTAATTGTGACCGTGCAGGTTTTCGCACTTTCCCTGGTAACCGCGCAGTTGATGGGCGCTGGAAAAGTTGCGTTCAATCATGACTTCAAATTGTCCGGGCATGTAATTAGTTTCAGGTTTAAGGTTCAAAGTTTCAAGTTGCCGGACTGACTGATCGGCGCTCAGGGAAGCAAACCTGAAACCCGAAACCTGGAACCTGAAACCTCATTGTCGAACACTCGACTTAACTCATCTATTTCGGAGGTGATCCGGCAGGGTGGCAAGCTCTTCAAAAAACTTTGTCCGTACATCTTGGTGCGCAGCCGCGGATCCAAAACCGCGAGTACCCCGCGGTCGGTCGTGCTGCGAATCAATCGGCCCAATCCCTGCTTTAGACTAATGATCGCCTGCGGCACGCTGTATTCGTAAAAGCTCGAGCCGCCCTGTTCTTCGATGTGGCGTTGCCGCGCCGCGATGATCGGATCGCTGGGAACGGCGAACGGGAGCTTGTCGATAATCACGCACGACAATTGCTCACCGCGCACATCGACGCCCTGCCAAAAACTCGAGGTCGCGAACAGGACTGCGTTCGGCGTCGCGCGAAACTTCTTTAACAGCTCACCCTTCGACGCGCTGCCCTGGACAAAGCTGGGATAATCAATCTGCGATGCCACGCGCTCGAACATCTCATTCATCCCCGCGAAACTGGTTGATAAGACAAAGGCGCGACCTTCAGTAGCATTGATGATCTTGATGACTTCGTCCGCGGCTGCCATTCCCCACTGCGGCGAGCGGGGATCAGGCATCGTTTCGGGCAGATACAACACCGCCTGGTTTTGAAAATCGAAGATCGATTCGGCGATCATCTCTTCTCCCTCATCCAGACCCAGACGTTCGCGGATGAAACGGAAATTGCCGGCGCTCGAAAGCGTGGCCGAGGTCAGAATCACTGTGGGCACTCTCTCGAACAGTTTCTCCTGCAAAAGGGCCGAGACATCAATCGGTGAGGCGCGCAGAAAGACGCCGCGGCCCCGGCGCTCAATCCAATAGACAAATTGCTGGTCAGACGCCGAGACGATGAAGTTGAGATCAAAGCGGAGCTGACGTGTGCGCCGCAGGATGCTTTCCGCGTCCGCCGACGCGTCCTGCAAAATTGCCAAGGTGGTTTCCAGCCGGTGCAGTACATTGTCGAGCGCGGCGTAGGCATCGCGATGGCTCACACTAGTTCCCTCCCCGCTAGCCGCGCGGGTCAAGGTGAGGTCGACGGCCGCGCCATCCTCTGCCCAGGCTGTCTCCGCTGATGGAGACGGGCGAGCACGACGGAAGAGCGTGAATCGTCCTTCCAGTCCGCGACCTTCATGGAATGAAATCCAGAACAAGTCGGCAAAGCGTTGAATGCGCGCCGTAACGCGGGCCAGCTCTTTTTCCGTGTCGCGATCGTCGACTTTCAGGTACGCGACATCACGCAGCAGATCGTCGAGCTGATAACTCGAAACCTGAGTGCCGAAATATTCTGAGGCCACATCTTCGATCTGATGCGCCTCGTCCAGAATCACCGCGGCATAATCCGGGAGCACCGCGCCATAAGCGCCGTTTCGCAAAGCGAGATCTGCGAAGAACAGATGATGATTGACGACGATCACATCTGCATCGGTCGCCCGCTGCCGCATGCGCGTGAGGAAGCACGGTTCAAAATCGGGACACTTCTGACCGAGGCAGGTGTCTGAGCGGGCATCGATATGACGCCAGAAAGGGAGATTCTCGGGCAAATTTGAAAGCTCTGCGCGGTCGCCGGTTTCAGTCTGGGTGACCCAACGAAAGACTTCGTCGAACTGATCGATTTGTTCGAGGCCTTCGAGAAACGGCGTGCTTTCGGCGCGTTTAATCCGGTGCAGACAGGCGTAATTGTTCCTGCCTTTCATCGCCGCCGCGCGAAACTTTGCCGGCAGCGTCTCCTGCAAAAACGGGATGTCTTTGTCCATTAACTGCTCTTGCAGGTTTTTGGTACCGGTCGAGATGACCACGCGCGCGCCGCTGCCGCAGGCGGCGGCAATTGCCGGGACCAGGTAAGCGAGAGTCTTACCGGTACCGGTGCCCGCTTCGACGATTAAGTGGCGTTTCTGCTCAAACGCTCGCAGCACCGCTTCAGCCATTTCGATCTGGCCGGGACGGAGTTCGTATTCCGGGTGCGCCTTCGCGATCAGGCCTTCAGGACCAAAGATTTCGTTCATACAGCATCATGTCGGACTTAAATTCCTAAAACCACGCTCGCGCTTAGGAGTTGGGTGGCGGTTCTGATTGTTGAGGCATCCCTTTGTATGGCGCAAATGGGTCGGGCATCCTGAACCGCGAACGCTCTTCGGCTGCCTGCGCCGATTGTTCGATCACCTCGACATTTCGCTTCACTTCGCGAGCTGCTTCCAGGAAGAATTCGGTGGTGTCGTCGCCCCCGGCATTACGAACGTCTGCTTCCAGCATCAATGCCTTCGCGTCTTCTACGAGGCGTTCCAGGTCCGCTCCGGTAAAGCCTTCGGTGGCGTCGGCTATTGCATCCATTTTTTTTGGAGACCTCCCTTCAGGAACCGTTTCCATTCTGGCTCTGAGAATCTGAAGACGAGCGTCCCGATCGGGTCGCTTCATTTCCAACCAGAGTTCTACTCGTCCTGAACGGATCAAGGCGGCGGGAAGACCGGCCGCATCCATGGCGGTCATCATGACTG
>JBKPEE010000019.1:0-10144 GCA_046728235.1 Acidobacteriota bacterium | reverse complement strand
GCTCCGTGCCCGTGAAGCGGGACGTATTAGCTTCTTTCGCATCGGGACCCGTGTGCTTTAGCGAGAGCAACACCTTACTGAGCTTCTGCAATCCTGCGCAGTTCGTAGCGACTCGCTGATGCGCTTGCGTTCTCTGCAACTAACGAATCGTCGCCTTCTTACTTTGAGAGATTGATCTGTCGTATAGGTCAACAATCCCAAGCGGTTTGGTAAATCGATTTTGTGTGCGAATGTGTGTGCGAGCCAGAACGCCTGAGCGACCTGAGAGTGTTTCTGCCGATGTTTATTGGAGCCGGCGAAGGGACTTGAACCCCCGACCTACTGATTACAAATCAGTTGCTCTACCAACTGAGCTACGCCGGCCGGGAAAGCAGGATGAACGCGAAGCGATCTGACGGCGAAAATTTTCGGAGCTCCGCGAACGCGTACGATACTACCAGCAGCCGCTTTGAAAAGTGAAGTAAAGCGGTGAAAATGTTTGCGATTTGAAACCATTACCAGCGCTTGACAATGGATCATCCGTTTCCTATTCTACCCGTTCGCGTTTTAGGCGCTTTTTAGAGAAGGATTTATCTATGTCAACTTACTTTCCCAGCGGCAACGGTCTGGCTCAGAATCGGAAGTGGCATGTGGTCGATGCCAGCGGCAAGACCGTGGGGCACCTGGCTTCGGAAGTCGCAGCAATCCTGTCGGGTAAACGTAACCCGCAATGGACTCCTTTTATGGATATGGGCGATCACGTGATCGTCGTCAATGCGCGCAAGGCAATGTTCACCGGCGCCAAGGCGACCGATAAGGTTTACCGCCGTCACACACTTTATCCCGGCGGACTGCGCGAAACTTCGGTAACCGAGATGTTTGCCAAACATCCCGAACGAGTGATCGAGCTTGCCGTCAAGGGAATGTTGCCCAAAACGAAGCTGGGCCGGGCGATGGTGAAGAAGTTAAAGGTCTATGCAGACGCCGAGCATCCTCACACGGCGCAGCAACCACAGGCCCTTGACCTCCCTTCCCGCAGGAACCAGAAATAAGAAATCAAAAGGATTAAGACGTGGCAGAAATTCAATACTACGGAACTGGGCGCCGCAAGACATCAACCGCCCGCGTTTATTTGCGCCCGGGAGCCGGCAATGTGCAGGTTAACCGAAAAGCGTTCGAATCGTATTTCCCGAACGAGACGTTGCGCATGATTATTCGACAACCCCTGAATCTGACTGAGACCGCTAACAAATTTGATGTGCTGGCAAATGTCGCCGGGGGTGGTCCGGCCGGACAGGCAGGCGCGATCCGGCACGGCATTACCCGCGCCTTGATTGAGTACAACGCCGACTTGCGGCCCGCGCTGAAGCATGCGGGACTGATCACTCGCGACCCGCGCATCAAAGAGCGGAAGAAATACGGGCAGAAGGGCGCTCGCAAACGCTTCCAGTTCTCGAAACGATAATTCTGAGTCTCAAATCTCAGATCTGAGATCTGAGATCTGAAATCTCAAAAAGTCCATTGTCGCGATTTTCGATTGGTTGCTTTCAACGTGAAGGCACGATCGCGGCGAGTACATAAACCAATTCATAAGGAGAGAGTAGTTTGGTAACCGTTACGATGAAAGAATTGCTGGAGGCCGGTGTTCACTTCGGCCACCAGGTGCGGCGCTGGAACCCGAAAATGAAGGAGTACATTTTCGGCGAGCGCAACGGCATTTACATTATCGATCTGCAGAAAACGCAGAAAATGTTTCGCGAAGCGCTGCAGTATGTCACCAATATGGTGGCTGAAGATCGCGGCAAGACAGTTTTGTTCGTGGGCACCAAGCGGCAGGCACAGGATGCAGTACGCGAGGAAGCCGAACGCTCCGGCCAGTTTTACGTGAATCAAAGGTGGCTGGGCGGATTGCTGACCAACTTTCAGACGGTACAAAAGTCGATCAAACGACTGAAAGATTTGGAAGCAATGCAAACCGACGGTCGCTATGAGAAGCTTACCAAGAAGGAACGCATTAAACTCGATCGCGAACGACAAGGCCTCGAGAAGACCCTGTCCGGCATTAAGGGTATGAATCGATTGCCTGATTCAGTCTTTGTCATCGACGTCCGCAAAGAGGAGATCGCGGTGGCCGAAGCCAACAAACTCGGCATTCCGGTAATCGCGGTGGTCGACACCAATTGCTCGCCGGAAGGCGTCGATTACGTCATCCCGGGCAATGACGATGCGCTGCGCGCGGTCCGATTGTTTGCTTCGCGCATCGCGGACGCCGTGCTCGAAGGCCAACAGATGTTGACCGAAGGCGGCGCCACGGCGGCAGCCGCTGAAGCGACGGAAGCCGACGAGGCCGAACCGACTTCGCTCGAAACGGAAACTGCAGGGTCAGCTGACGAAGCTGTTGCGCAGTCAACCGGCGAAGCGACCGCGTCAACTGACGACCAGGCCGGACCATCAGCCGAACAGAATGAGAGCGCGGAGGTTCTCGCCGCTACTTAATCAGGAAACGAGCATTATCATTGATCGGCGAGCGCAGCCTCAATCAGCGGAAACTCCGCCGGGCTGCGCGTTTTCATGAGGTAAGTAACATAGACTTTAGTCTGTGCGGACAGCGCCGGAAGTCACAGACTAAAGTCTATGCTACTAGTTAGGAGAAGATAAGCAATCATGGCAGAAATAAGCGCAGCTGCGGTGAAAACGCTGCGAGAGAAAACCGGCGCCGGGATGATGGAGTGCAAGAAAGCGCTGATCGAGGCCAGCGGTAACGAAGAGCGGGCAGTTGAAATCCTGCGCGAGCGCGGCCTCGCGTCGGCGAAAAAGAAAGAAGGCCGCGTCGCCGCTGAAGGCGTGGTAGGTTCGTACATTCACATGGGCGGCAAGGTCGGCGTCCTGGTCGAAGTAAACTGTGAGACGGATTTCGTCGCGCGCGGCGAAGAGTTTCAACAACTTGTCAAAGACATCGCGATGCACATCGCTGCGGCCGAACCGCGGTATGTCTCGCGCGACGAAGTCACAACTGCTGTCCTGGACAAGGAGCGCGAGATCGCCCGCGCGCAGGCGAAGAACGATCCCAAGAATGCCAGCAAGCCGGACCAGGTCATCGACAAAATTGTCGAAGGCAGGCTGAACAAATTTTATGAAGAGTTCGTGCTGCTCGATCAGCCCTTTATTAAGGACCCGGCGCAAACCGTAGGCGAATTAGTGACCGAAAAAGTCGCCAAGACCGGCGAGAAGGTCACGATCCGGCGGTTCGCTCGCTACAAGATGGGCGAAGGCCTCAGCAAACGAGACGATGACTTTCAGGATGAAGTCGCTAAGCTCGCCGGCAACTAGATAGTTGTCCGTTGCCCGCGACCGGGCAATCATCGATTGACCCGGTCGCTAACGCTACCGTTACCGACCTCGAGTCGTTAACTGCAGAGTCGACCCAAAGCATCCGGATGGAACCGAATCAGAACATCCCGGCCTTCGAACGCGTCCTGCTAAAGGTTTCGGGCGAAGCGTTGTTGGGCGAAAAGAGCTTTGGCATCGACGTCAAAGTTGCGCGAGCTGTGGCCGACGAGATTAGGCAGGTACACGAACTCGGGGTCCAGGTGGCGGTTGTTGTCGGCGGCGGCAATATCTTTCGCGGCGTCTCAGCCAGCGCCGGCAGCATGAATCGATCGTCGGCTGATTATATTGGCATGCTGGCGACGGTTATGAACGCGGTGGTCTTGCAAGAAGCGCTCGAACAAATCGGAGTCAACACCCGCGTGCTCTCCGCCATCGACATCCCGCAGCTGGCGGAGCCGTTCGTTCGCCGCCGCGCAATTCGACACCTCGAAAAAGACCGCATCGTCATTTTTGCGGCCGGCACTGGCAATCCCTTCTTCTCGACCGACTCAGCCGCGGCCTTGCGCGCGCTGGAAATTAAGGCCGACGTGATTCTCAAGGCCACCAAAGTCGACGGCGTGTATTCGGCAGATCCGATGAAAGATCCCACGGCGACGCGCTTCGACTGCATTACCTATCTGGAAGTTCTCGAGAAGCAACTCAAGGTGATGGACGCCTCAGCGATTTCGCTTTGCATGGACAACAATCTTCCGATCATTGTTTTCAATATGCGCACGCCGGGCAATATCGCTCGCGTTGTTACTCGCGAATCCGGAATCGGCACTCACGTCTGTCTGGAAAAACCACGTTAATAGTGAAGAGTGAATCGCGGGCCAAAGCAGTTTAGCCGGTTGTCTAATCAATATTTACCAATTACCATTCACGCCGCTATGAACGACAAAGAGGTCATCAAAGAAACGAAGCCGCGGATGGAAGCCGCGATTGACGACTTTCGCCGGAAGCTGGCGACGGTGCGAACCGGCCGGGCGGCGGTAAGTTTGCTCGACTCGGTCATGATCGATTATTACGGCACGGCGACGCCACTGAATCAAATGGCTTCCGTCCACGCGCCTGAGCCACAGATGTTGACTGTGCAGCCCTGGGATGTGACGCAACTCGGCAATGTCGAAAAAGCAATTCGCTCAGCCGATCTTGGGTTGAATCCATCCAATGACGGAAAGCTCGTCCGGATTCCCATTCCACCTTTAACCGAAGAACGGCGGAAGCAACTAGCCAAGCAGATTCACGAGATCGCGGAAGAACATCGCACGGCCATTCGCAACATTCGTCGTGATGAGAACGACAAGTTGAAAAAGATGCTGAAGGATAAATCGATCTCGGAAGATTCAGAGCGCGACGCGCTGGATCAGGTGCAGAAACTCACCGACAGTTACATTTCAAAAATCGACGAGTTGTCAAAGTCGAAAGAACACGAAATCATGAGCGTGTAGTGCTCCCTCTCCCGCTGGGAGAGGGGTGGGGTGACCAGGCTATTCCCTCTCACCCTAACGCTCTCCCAGAGGGAGAGGGAATCTAGTACCGACGTCAATGATCGCCTCTCTCGCTCTAGCCCTAATCGCCATCGCGAGCGGCACGCTTCTCACTTATACATATGATGAGGGCGCGCCGCTCGTTTCGCGTCTGTCGTGCGGCGCCTGCATCGGCTTCGCAGTGATGGGCCTGTCCGGTTTTGTGTTGGCACTGATCTTTGGACTGACGCCGGCAACGATCGGTTTTACGGCCGCGCTACTGCTACTGCCCATCCTGCTGCTCGCTAATGATTCCAAACGGAACCAACTCAACGACGACATCAATCGAGCGCTAAAAGCGATTAGCCGCGCCACCTCGAAACCGGATCGGTGGGCGGTCATCTACTTCCTTTTTTATGCGACCGTCGCGATCGTCATGTGGCTGGTGTTCGATCGCGCGCTCCTGGACAAACCGGACGGCATCTACACGGGTGTACTCAACAACTATGGCGATTTGCCGTTTCACCTGAGCGTCATCACCCGGTTTGCCTATGGCCAGAATTTTCCGCCGGAAGATCCGACCTTTGCCGGTGTGCGTTTCACCTATCCGTTCCTCACGGACTTTATTTCGGCGATGTTCCTGCGCCTGGGCGCGAGCTTAGGCAGCTCGCTGTTCATCGAGAATTGGATCATCGGGGTGGCGTTGGTCGGCGTGCTGCATCGCTTTGGTTTGCGATTGCTACGCAACCGGACGGCGGCGATCCTGACTCCGGTGCTGGTGATTCTAAACGGCGGCCTTGGCTGGTGGATGCTGTTCAGCGATGTGAATTTGTCGGATGACGGCGGCATCTTTCATGTGCTGAGGCACATTCAACACTCATACACAATTCTGCCGGATGTCTCGCAGGGTTGGCGCTGGGGCAACGCCGTTACCAGTTTGCTGGTGCCGCAGAGAGGCTTCCTCCTCGGCATACCTATGGCCGCGATCGTCTTCACGCAATGGTGGGACGCGATGCGAGGCGGCGAGTCAGTACCACCCGCGTCAGCGGGTGGGTCCAAGAAGCCCCTTAACCCGCCCGCTGACGCAGGCGGTACTGACCGTTCTTTGCCCATGCGCCGCATGCTCGCGGCCGGGTGCGTCGCCGGTCTGCTGCCGCTGGTCCATGCGCACAGTTTTATCGCTGCGATGGGCGTCGGTGGCGTGCTGGCGCTGATAAATATTAAGCGGTGGCGCGACTGGCTCGCCTTTTTCGTGATTGCTTCAGTAGTCGCGATTCCCCAGTTACTCTTCTCTACGCACGGCACGGCGGTGAATACGCGCGCCTTCATCGGATGGGAATTCGGCTGGGGCCACGGCCAGGAGAATGTCTTCTGGTTTTGGTTGAAGAATACGGGTGTATTTATTCCGTTACTGATCGCGGCGCTCCTCTGGAAGACCGACAAGTACCTGGTGCCGCGGAAACTTCTGTTGTTCTATTTGCCGTTTACGTTGTGTTTCTTCGTACCCAATCTGATTAAGTTCGCGCCCTGGATTTGGGACAATATTAAGATCCTGTTTTACTGGTGGATCGCTTCCGCGCCCATCGTTGCCCTCCTGCTGGCAGAGCTGTGGAAAGGCTCCGTCACTAACCGCGTAATAGCAGTCGGGTTGTTTGCACTGCTCACACTCGCCGGAGCTCTGGACGTGTTTGCATTGCTGACTCGCCAAGGCGAGTATCAGGAATTCGACCGCGACGGGATCGCCTTCGCCGAAATTATTAAGCAGCAGACGCCGCCGCGCGCGATGATTCTGCATGCGCCGGTCCACAACACGCCGCTCTTTCTCGCGGGCCGCCGCTCGCTGATGGGCTATCCCGGGCACATCTGGACGCACGGCATTGACTCAGGAGCGCGCGAAAATGACATCAAGAAGATGTATCACGGTTCGCCGGATGCGCGTGCCTTGCTGGAAAAATATCGGGTCGATTATGTTGTAGTCGATCCCCAGGAACGCTCAGTGATGCCGGTGAACGACGTTTTTTTCAAACAGTTTCCCGAAGTCGCTACTGTAGGTGAGTACCATCTCTTCAAAGTCACGCAGTAACAAACAAACCTCGCCAGGAAGAAAAACTGCTGCATCCGCAACGGCAGCAAGTGATTCGCTGCGGCCAGAGGGACAGATTTCTGAGCGCGCCTGGTGGTTGTCGGCAGGCTCCATCCTCGTCCTGGGAGCAATTGTGCGACTGGTAAAACTGTCGCTGGTGCCGCTTCATCACGATGAAGGCGTCAACGGAAATTTTCTGGTGACGTTGGTTCGCGAAGGAAAATATTTTTACGACCCACAGAACTATCACGGCCCCACGCTCTACTATTTCGCGGCAATCATCCCATGGATCGTTCGCTTCTTTGGCGGTAAGGCTGCCGGTGACCAGTACGGCTTAACCACCTTCAATATTCGTTTAGTTACGGTCCTGTTCGGGGTCGGCACGATCTGGCTCGCCTTGTTGTTGCGGAAACGGATAGGCACGATGGGCGCGTTATCGGCAGCGGGACTGATAGCGATCTCGCCAGGCGCGGTGTACCTGTCACGCTATTTCATTCACGAGGCGCTGTTCGTCTTCTTCACGCTGGGCATCGTGGTGGCGGGTCTGAAGTATTACGACACCGGCCGCAGTGTCTACCTAATCCTGGCATCGGCGTCGGCGGCCTTAATGGTGGCGACGAAAGAGACGTGGATTATCAACGGGCCGGTGCTCTTGATCGCGCTCATCACTACGTCTGTTTACTTTCGCCTCCGCGACAAACTCGATCGCCGGCGCGACTATGACAAAGCTTCGATCGGCGACCGTTTCCGAGCCACCATCGAGCGCCTGGGTGGACCAATTCCCTTGCTGACGATCGCGCTGGTCGCGTTCGCCGTCTTTATTCTCGTGGCGGTGTTCTTCTATTCATCCTTCTTCACGAACTATCCCAAAGGCGTCGCCGACGCATTAAAGACGCTAAACCTCTGGCGCAAGCGTACGCACGAGCACGAACACCCGTGGTACCAGTATGCTTACTGGTTGATCCAGGAAGAGGGCGCCGTGATGTTGCTGGGCGGAATTGGAGCGTTAATCGCAGTGTGGCGCGCCGACAATCGCCTGGCGGTGTTTCTTTCATTATGGTCGTTCGGCCTGTTGACTGCTTATTCTTTTGCCGGCGTTTCCATCACCCGCCTGTTCTCAGACCCGACATACAAGACGCCCTGGATCTGTCTTAACTTCATTGTGCCGCTGGCGCTGACTGCGGGCTATGGGTTGAATGTTGTTTATGAAAAGCTGCGCGACTATCAGCAGGAATGGCTGTTTGTTCCCGTGGGCCTGATGCTGGCGGCGTTTTGTGGATACCAGTTGTACCAGTTGAATTTCGTCCATTATGACGACGATGTGCTGCCTTACGTTTACGCCCACACTAAGCGGCAGATGCTGACGATGCTCGATGAGATCGATAGCATCGGACAGAAGAATGGGACGGGCACAGACACCGGCGTTGCCATCGTTTCGGCTGACTACTGGCCGCTGCCCTGGTATTTCCGTAACTGGAAGAAGGTCGGCTATTACGCGAACATCGTGCCGACGAACGAACCCGTAGTCATCGGCTCAATGGCCGAGGAGGAGCAGCTGAGGACCAACTACAGCGATCGTTACGACCGGCTGAATTCCGGCCTCAACCAGGACGGTTCGTACCCGCTGCGGCCGGGAGTGGATTTGTTGCTGTATGTGCGAAGAGATGTGAAGCGGTGAGTTTGGAATGCGGAAGCTGGCATGGAATTCGACTGGGATCCGAGAAAGGCAAGAATCAATGCTCGGAAGCATGGGATCACGTTCGAGGAGGCTGCCACCGTCTTTAACGATATCCTCTCTTTCATCTATGATGATGAGGAACATTCCCAAGGCCGAAAACCGATACGCAACGCTAGGAATGTCTGAGCGAAAACGGATACTCGTGGTGGCGCATGCTATACGAGGCGACCAAATTAGGATAATCAGTGCGCGTAAAGCTACAGCGCGTGAAAGAAACTGGTATGAAGAAGAAAACAAATAGAAACATCGACGACGACATGTCGCCAGAGTACGACTTCAGCAAGATGAAACTCGTGGGCCGGGGAATTTATGCGAACCGATACCGGTCTGGCACGAACATTGTTAAGTTGGACCGCGACGTAAGAGAGGCTTTTCCTGACGACGAGTCGGTGAATGAAGCGCTGCGGGTGATCGCCAAAGCGGCAAAGCGCCAGGCATCACGCGCTAAGAAATCGACCTCGCGACAGTCCGCGTCGCGTTCCCGGCGAGTGGCTTGAAAGTTAGATGAACAAGCATGCTGAGAAAACCGATTCACGACCTGACGTAGTCGAATTTGTCGTCACGCAGGCGGAGTACGACGCTGGATTGAAACGCGGCTGGACCGATAATGAAATGCTGAAACCTGGCCGTTATAAATTCAAGCGCGGCGGTTTTCTGGCGCGACATCCTGAGTTGAAGGCGCGAGAAAACAAAGACGTCTGAACGCTGAAAGCGTTCGATACCATGGCGCAGGTAAGCCGCAGACCGACACGCTGGGATACACGTTACCCCCAAGGAATTATGCGCGACCCGTCGAGGGTGGTGCGCAGGAAGGTCCACCAAGTGAACGATCCAAAAGAACGAACACCAGAAGAGGTTGTTGCAGAAATGCGACGGGAATCGCCTGAAGATGCTGACGTTGCGCAAACGATACTCGACTGGTCGCGTCAGCACTTTACTGAGATAAATGTCACGGCTGGAGAATGGAATATCGTCCCGGTGTTTCGACAAGGGGCCGTACTTTTTAGTCCCCTTGCTATTCAAAAAGATAACCGGCGAGCACTGTACATTCGGGTTGAAAATATTCAAGGTACCCCACCTTTTAATACAGCCGAAAAATGGCGAGAGTTTCGTGATCGTTTAGACAAGATGCGCGGAGTCCACTTCGAGCTCACACCGAAAGGTAATTATTACAGGGCTGAATATTCTGACCTTGCGAACGATGAGGCGCTGAAAGCGTTTCAAGAAACGATTGCCTGGTTAATCGAACAGGTTAAGAATGCACGAACTTAGGAACTAGTATTCAATCTCAATCGGCAGAGCCATGATGCGTCTTCCCAGATTCACTTATCGCACGCCGCGCACCATCGCGGAGGCGGTGAAGATTATCGCCGACACGGGGCCTGACGCTCAGTTCGTTGCCGGCGGCACGGATCTTTATCCAAACATGAAGCGGCGGCAGCAGATGCCCAAGACGGTCATCTCGGTAATGCGCCTTCCGGAATTGAACCAGATCAGCGGCGACGG
>JBKPEE010000018.1:0-12650 GCA_046728235.1 Acidobacteriota bacterium | reverse complement strand
CTCATACCCATCGAATCCTCCGGCAGTTGCGAACACTTCTGCTAAACCATCGCCATCGATGTCCAGCTGATCGATGTAATCAACGCTCGAGAGAAACCCTTCAGGCGGGGGTTGGTACGCCTGAAATTTCACAAAGTCAGCCCGCATGGCCGCGCCCTGCGGCGTGGTGATCAAAAACAGATCCCGTTCGAATTTGTTTTTTGCAGTAAGCGCAAAGCTGCCGATCACTTCGTACTTGCCGTCACCATTTAAGTCGGTCGCGGTCAGATTTGAAACCTTGATTGATGAGATCAGGTTTGCCGGTGTGCGATGCTGACTATAGATACTCTTCATCAAGGTTATGACCGCCGCACGTTCGGCCTCTGTAGGAGCGCGGCGCGACGGCGGCCGTTTGCCGAGGGTTTCTGAATTGGTGGCCAGAGCCATAACTTTCCCTCCGACCCGTACCGCGGTCTTTAGAGTGCCTTGCGCGTGCAGAGTTTCACAGCCGACGCCCCATTTATTCACCGTCACAGTGCCGGCCTCACCGCCGCCAAAAATCAAGCGATAGACTTTTCCCGCGGCGAAATACTCGTTGCCGAATTTTTGGTGGTCTTTCTCGTCATCCGTGTATGGCGCGCGCAGGGTTTTGCCGTCGAGGAATCCGATTGCATCCAGCGACGCTTCGCCGGATTCGGACGAAACCGAAAGTATCAGCGTCGGTGGTCGTGATTGGGCAAACGAATTACTTGCTGCCAGGTTAACCACAATACTTGTAAGCAACAATGACCGGATCAAGGCACAAAGTGGCCGCGCGCCAAACCTGCGGCGGGGGGTTTCCTTCATTCGCTTGATACACCTCCTCTATTTAAAGCCGGTTTAAGGCTTGCGTATAATACTTGAACCCCAGCTGCTGACACATAAAATCTTCCGGGTCGAATTGCCGACAGGCCAACGGTTGGCAAGCCTCACAGCAGGCGTCTATACTCAAAATTGACCGCCATTGCACGACACTCAACTTGCGAATCGACTCACAAAATAGTGACCAGAGCGGACCGCTGAACGCAAAGGATTTTCGGTTCGCGATTGTCGCCAGCCGCTGGAATGAATCGATCGTCTCGCGTCTGATCGACGGCGCGTTCGAAGCCTTAAGACAGGCCGCGGCTGAGGAGCAGGCGATTGATGTCTTCCGCGTGCCCGGCTCTTTCGAGATTCCCCTGTGCGCTCTCAAAGCGGCCGAGTCGAAGAAATTCGACGCCGTGATTTGTCTCGGCGTCATCATCCGCGGCGAGACACCACACTTCGACTTTATTGCCAACGAAGCTGCGCGCGGAATCAGCGAGGCGAGCTTGAAAACAGGCGTCCCCGTGCTGTTCGGCGTAATCACGGCGGAGAATGTCGATCAGGCGAACGCGCGTGCCGGGGCCGGGCGAGACAACAAAGGATACGAGGCCGCGCTGGCGGCGGTGGAAGTTGTAAACTTGTACCGAGATGCGTTTGGTTAGTAACTGAGAATAACTTCTGGTACTTTGTGCCTGGTACTTTGTACTTTGATGTGGTCTCAAGGTACAGAGTTCAAAGTACAAAGTTCGTTTTTTGAGAGTTATGGGTTCTCGTCGTAAGGCGCGGGAATGCGCCTTGCAAATGCTCTTTGCTGCTGATGTTGCGGGAACGCGCGGAGATCAACTCGCGCGCACGTTCTGGTCTGAGTTGGCGGACGGCGACCTCGATCCAGGGGCTCAGGAGTTCGCGACGAGGCTGGCGATGGGCACGCTCGCGCATCTGGATGAGGTCGACGAACGCATTCGTTCGCGCGCAGAACACTGGCGCATTTCGCGCATGGCGCTGGTTGATCGCAATCTGCTCCGCCTCGCTGTCTATGAGTTTCTTCATGAAGCGACTCCCCGTACTGTAACCATAAATGAAGCGCTGGAGATCGCCCGCCGCTTTTCAACCTGGGAAGCTACGCAATTCATTAACGGAATTCTCGATGCGATTAAGCGCGATCTTGATCGCGACTTGCCTGAGGCGGAATCAACGACGGCGGCAGGCCTGGAGCAAGACGACGATGCCGCATAATCAAAACCGAAATTCTCCACGCTAATGACTGACGAGCAGCGCCTCTTTCTCGGCGACGCCCGGGAGATCGTCGAGAAACTCGAAAGCGATCTCGAGCAACTTCGGGCCGTTCGGCTCGAGGGCCGCCGCCGCCGCCAATTGGCGGCGCAAATTTTTCGCCGCGTTCACACGCTGAAGGGCTCGGCTGCGGCGCTCGGTTTTCGCGCCGTCAGCGACATTGCCCATCAATTCGAGGCGGTCCTCGATGGAGCGCGTCTGGGGCGGCTGGAGCTGACCGGTGAGGTGCTGGACACATTCGATGAAGCCGTCGCGGCTGTCGAAGCGGCGCTCCAGAACTCCAGCCATACCCCCGAACACAATCAAATAACCCAACGTCTGGCCAGTTATGCGCAATCAAGCAAATCCGCAGGCGTCATCGCCAGCGGCCTGCGAACTGCTTTGCCTGAAGATATTGCCGCGTCGTTGAGCGAATATGATTTGCAGCATGCGCGCGAAGCAATTCGCGAAGGCGCAAAGCTCTTCATCGTTTCGGCGGAATTCGGGATTGATGCTTTCGATCGTGACTTTCGCGAGCTTACCAGGCTGCTAGGTCAGGCGGGCGAGGTGATCGCGACTATGCCTGGCGGACCGGCCACCGATAGTGGGATCAGTTTTCGCATTCTCTACGCGGCTGATTTCATTTCCGGTGAAGTACTGCGTCCGGCTTCGTCACTCTCTCAGGTCTACTGCCACGAGGTCAAAGTTGAATTGGCCCCCACAACCAGGTCCGAAAGTGAGGCTGTGCAGTCATCTACCGTCGCGGCAGACGGCCTCGAGCACTCGACTATTCGTGTTGACTTGCCCCTCCTGGACGACTTGATCGCCAACGCGGGCGAACTTTTTCGGCAAACTGCCAACGCCATTACTAAGGCTTCATCGCCGGGAGCAGCCGCGGAATCCTCGCTCACAGACCTGCGCATGCGGTTCGTGGCATTTGAAGAGCGGCTCATTCGCTTGCGCCTGGTTCCCGCCAGCCAGGCGTTTCAGCGCGCGGTGGCGCGCGCCAGCAGAATTGCCGCGCGTAACCTGGGGAAGCAGATCGAATTTCGCATCGAAGGCACTGAGGTAGGCATCGAAAAATCACTTGCCGATTTGATTTCAGATCCGCTGCTGCACCTTTTACGCAATGCTATTATTCACGGTATCGAGACTCCGCAAGAGCGGGTATCGGCAGGAAAGAATTCGGTAGGAAGAATCACGCTCGCGGCAGCGAACCATTCGGGCCGCATACACATTACTGTCCGCGATGATGGACGAGGCATTGATGTGGCGCGCGTGGCCGCGACGGCCGCGGAACAGGGAATCTCAAGCAAAAAAAAACTGTCTGAGGATCAATGCCTCCGTTTGATATTTCGCCCCGGGTTTTCCACCTCTCGCGAAATTTCTGATATCGCCGGCCGGGGCATCGGATTGGATGTAGTAGATCGGGCCATGGACATCGCCGGGGGCGAAGTGCGCGTGGCGACCGAGCGCGGTAAAGGGACCACGTTCGCAATGATCGTTCCCGCGGCGCTGTCCTTGGTCAATTGCGTCATCGTGAGGTGCGAGGACCGCCTTTACGCCATCGATGCCGGTCAGGTGCAAGAGCTCACGCCGGCAACATCTGGCGGTGCAATCGATGGTCAGAATCTGCCGCCCGTGCATCTCAACACGCTGATCGATCAATCAATCCACGAGGATCACGTGGGCCAGTACCTGGTGTGGTGGCGGCCATCTGAAGCAAAAAGCGCCGCCGGCGGTTACCGGATCGGCGTCGATGAGATCGTAGCTGTGCAAGAGACTTTGGTTCGCGGCCTTGGTCGTCACGCTTACCGGTGGCTGGGAGTCTGCGGCGCTGCCGAGATGTCCGACGGCACGGTCGCCTTGGTGCTGGATCTGCCTGAGCTCATTCGGACGACGCTCGAGACGACGGCTCTGTGATGCGGCGCATCTTTACTATCCTCGTTTCCGCAATTGCCATGTTTGCCATCGTGGTGAGCACAGTTCGGGCCCAAAATCGCACGTATCCCGACAAGATCCGCGGCTACAAAGTTGAGCGCACGGTGATTGAAATCAAAGCTCCAGGTGCGAAAAGTGGCGCGAACAGCAACGGGGGGCAGGGTAGTTCGGCGAATGATCCAGGTGTTGATAAGTTAATCACCTTTGGAAAACCGTCGCTGGCGCGCGTGACTCCCGTGGGGATTACTTTTGAAGTTCCGATCGTCGTGGCGCCCGTGACGCAAAGCGGAAAAGTTGATTTTCTGGTTTTCGAAAACATCGAGGTCAACGGTCAGTCAGTCGACATCGCCGATTACAATCATTCTTTCCACTTGCCCAACAGTAAGCCGCTGACACTGAAGGATCCGTTAAGTATCTGTGTTTATTTGCCCAGCGCCTTGCTGGCGGCGATCGGCGAATGGACCGACTCGAAAGATGCCTGGCCCGTGACTGGACGCGTTTACGTATTCGGAAAATTCAAGAAGGGCTTGTTCAGCTTCAAACGAAGCGTGCCGGTGGAAATCGATTTGACGATGCGAAATCCGTTCAAGTAGAAGACAAAAAGGTACAAAACGCGCTCAGATGGCCTTGCCCCAGAAGTCCATCGGGCATGCCAGATGCTGGGAGCGCGGACGTCCCCCTCCCGCCCTGAGCGCGAAGCGCGAATTGGTTTTCGCATTGATTTTTCTTCAAAATTTCCAGAGCGTGCCGTCTGGAATATGCGGACGGGGGTGTCCGCGCTCCCAGCATCAAGCGGCACGTTTCAGATGCCGATTAACTTTTGGGGCAAAGCCCGCGCAGATTAAATCCGGTATCAACTCACATCTCACCGCCGGAGTTTATATCGCGGCTGCCAATCCCATTCCTCACGCCCAATCAACTTTCGGATGCATCGTGTGCCACTTCGTCGCCTTCTCAAACGCCAGCGCGACGCGCAGCGGTGAGGCTTCGTCGTACAAACCTCCGGTGAACATGATGGCCCGCGGCAAGCTGGGCGTTCCGGTAAAGCCGCAGGGAACGCAAACTGTCGGATGGCCGGTCATGTTGGTTATGATTAGACTCGAGCTCGTTGGCGCCGGCGCGACAAAGACGTCCCACTGCGACATCAGCTTGTCCATCTCGCGCATCAACAGTACGCGGGCGCGTTGGGCCCTCAGGTATTCAACCGCGGGAATAAACCGTGAGGTACGGAACGAGTTGGGCCAGTCAGGAGCTGCCTGACCGGAAAGTTGATTAACGCGGCCGTCGCGCGTAATGTCGTCGAAGGCGGTCGCCGCTTCAGCGGTCAGGATATAGCGGATGTTGTTTGTCGGAAACTTCGGCAGTTCAATCGGGGTCATCTTCACGCCCGCATTTTCCAAATCCGCGAGCGCCTGCTTATACATCGCGTTGCGATCTTCGATTCCCTTTCGCTGCTCCTCGTTCGCGTTCACCAGCACGATCGCTTCGAATTCAGTTTTTAGATAGGCCACGCGCAAGCTGCTCAACGGCACGTCCGCATTCCAATTGAACGGAGCATCGCCAACCGTCATATCCTTGCCATCTGGTCCATAAATCGCGTCGAGGGCCGCCGCGCAATCCTCTACTCCGCGACAGATCGGACCGATCTTGTCCATCGTCCAGCTTAAGCCCATCGCCCCGTAGCGGCTGACGCGGCCATAGGTGGGGCGCAAACCCGTGACGCCGCAGGTCGAAGACGGCGAGACAATCGAGCCTAAAGTTTCAGTCCCAATCGAAAAGCCAACCAGGCCGGCTGCCGTTGCCGAGGCCGGACCGGCCGACGAACCGCTTGAGCCATTTCGATCCTCGTTCGGGTTCCAGGGATTGCGGGTGACGCCCGCAAACCACCTCGCGCCCTGCGCCAGTGCACCCATCGAGAGCTTGGCCACCAGAACGGCGCCGGCATCGCGCAGGCGTTCCACGACCGTCGCGTCGTAATCGATGACCTGGTCACGATAAGGTTCAGCACCCCAGGTCGTCTTGATTCCCCTGGTGGCTAACAAATCTTTCGCGCCCCAGGGAATTCCGTGCAAAGGCCCGCGATACTTGCCGCGCTTCAAATCATCATCAGCTCCTTCGGCCTGTTTCATGGCGAGGTCTTCAGTGAGCGTTACTACGCACAGCAGTTTCGGTCCATACTTCTTTAGCCGGTTCAAATACATCCGGGTGAGTTCGACTGACGAGACTTTCTTTGTGCGAATCAATTCGGCCAGCTGCGGCACGGTAGCGAAAGCGAGATCGTCGACTGACTTGTATGCCGCGGGCTCGTTCCGGCCAAATCTGAATTTCAATTTGGCGGGAGCTCGCTTGACATGGAACCCTGGCAGGGCGGGATGAAACACCACCGCCGGTTCAGTATCGAGCGGCACATCAATCTTGCGGACGACTTCATAGCTGTCGAGGTTGCCGTTAACCCCGCGGAGCGCCATCGTCTCCTGTGCGTCGGTCAACTCGATGCCGATCAGCTTCTCGGCGTTGTGCATCATCTCTTTGGTGATGCGCATAGGCGTTGGCGACGC
The DNA here is from genome assembly GCA_046728235.1 of Acidobacteriota bacterium. Lineage (GTDB taxonomy): Bacteria > Acidobacteriota > Blastocatellia > Pyrinomonadales > Pyrinomonadaceae > UBA11740. The sequence continues at coordinate 6,057 of JBKPEE010000018.1, read as the reverse complement.
GGTGGGAGAGGGCACTGGCGTCGGCGTGGGCGTGGGCGTCTGGGCCCGAGTTTTCAGCGGCGCCTGCGAAACTGCGAGCGCGGCCGCGCCGGCCGCGGGCAGGACTTTGACGAAGTTCCGACGATTGATTGAAGTGGGTTTTGTTTTTTTCATGAGTTTGGTGCGCGGGCCCTCCGCTCTTCAAGAACCTCATCGATCAGCCCTTCCGGTCGGGTTACTGCGGCGGAGCCCCATACTTCATCTTCACAACTTTTGCTTTTCCCGTTCGATAAACCGTCACAATGAAGAGATTGTCGTACTCGCTCTCGGAAATAGTCGGGTACTGCGGACCACCCAGCGCTGCAATGATCTCAGGCACCGTGTTGTTGTGACCGGCGATTAAGATTGTTTGTCCTGAATGCTGGGCCCGAATCTGGGCCAGCAGATCCGCGGTATTCTTCGAATCGACAATCGTGACCGGCACGCCGGTTTTGTCGGACAACGGCTTCACCGTCTCCTGCGTTCGCCGGTATTGGGTCGCATAGATGGCATTGATTCCGGCGTCGCCGAAGATGCGCGCGATTTCCTGCGCCCGCACCTGGCCGGCCGCGCTTAAATCGACGTCCGGATTATTTGGATCGATGATCTTCTCGGCATGCCTTACCAGAATGACCGTTGTGACCGGCCGCCGGAACGTCGCGAAGTATCCAAAGACCACGACTGCCCCGAGAATCGCGAACAGCATCGAGAAGACAAGCGCCGCTTTAAGCGTCGGTCTCGATTCCGGGGCTTCGTTGATCATTTAGTGAATTCGATTACGGCCAATCCGACAGGGCGTGGCCGCATACAATACCACAAAAAGGAGGGGACTATGGGACCGATGGGACGGATGGGACATACGAGAACATGGGGGCCTCAGTCCAATCCATTCATTCGTCCCATGCGTCCCATTCGTCCCATACGTCCCATTAGTCCCATTCATCCAGATCAATCCAATTCACACATGCAAACAGCACTGGAAGATGTTAACCTATTAATCAAAACTAACGTCTCAAGCATGCTTTGCGCGCTGACGGTTTTGAGCGCGAACGGTGAATTTCCCTTGGCCCAGGAACAAACCAGGACAGACCTTTCCGAAATCATTGCCGAAAATTTCGGCGCGAATGCCACTTATGTAGAAACTTTGCTCGCGCGCTGGCGCAGCGACCCGGCGCTGGTCGATGAATCGTGGCGCGCTTTCTTTGAAGAACTGGCCGCGTCGAACGGCGCCGCGGCGCAGCCTGACAAGCAACCAGGTGGGGACGGCGCAGTTGCGCCGCCGGCCCCGACACAGTCGCAACCGGCGAAAGCGCAAACGCCGCCGCCGGCCACCTCGTCGACCTCGTCGCAGACAGCAGTCGAGCGAATACCAATTCGCGGCGCGGCATTAAAGATCGTCGAGAATATGGAAGCGAGCCTCGCCGTGCCCACGGCGACTTCGCAGCGACGAATCCCGGTAAAGCTGCTCGATGAAAACCGGCGCCTCATTAACCGGCACCTCGCCGAGCGCGGACGTCTTAAAGCTTCGTATACCCACTTAATTGCTTATGCGCTGCTGCGGGCTTTGGAGAAGTTTCCGCAGATGAATGATGGTTTCGATATCGTCGACGATCAGCCGGTGCGCGTAAAGCGCGAGTCAGTAAACCTCGGTCTGGCCATCGATCTGGAAAAGAAGGACGGGACGCGCTCGCTCCTGGTGCCGAATATCAAGCATGCAAATACGCTGCGCTTTTCGGAATTCCTGAATGCCTACGACGATGTCGTGTCCCGCGCGCGGAACGGCAAGCTACAAATTGCGGATTTCCAGGGCACCACGATCTCGCTCACAAATCCCGGTACGATTGGCACGGTGGCCTCGACGCCACGGCTGATGCAGGGTCAATCGGTCATCATTGCGACCGGCGCGATCGAGTACCCGGCTGAATATCAATCGATCGATCCGGGCATCCTGCCGCAGCTCGGCATCAGTAAAGCCATAACCATCAGCAGCACCTACGACCATCGCATTATCCAGGGCGCAGAATCGGGCGCTTTCCTGGCGCGGGTTCATGACCTGTTGCTCGGCAAAGACAAATTCTACGATCAGATTTTCTCCGATCTGGAAATCGCGCACGCGCCGCTGCGCTGGAATGTCGACCGTAACCCGCTGTTTCTCGGTGCGGACCAGATGCACGAGCAATCGATCCGGCAGGCGCGCGTGATGGAATTAATCAATGCCTATCGGGTGCGAGGCCACCTGCTCGCCGACATCGATCCTTTACATGCTCTGCCGATGCTTTATCATCCCGAGCTCGATATCGAGACATACCACCTCACAATTTGGGACCTCGATCGCTTGTTCATCACCGGCGGCCTGGGCGGCACTGAGACGGCTACGCTGCGCGAGATCCTCGACATTCTGCAGCGCGCCTATTGCGGCAAGGTCGGCACTGAATATCGCCATATCCAAAGCAAGGAGGAAAAGCTTTGGCTGCGCGAGCAGATCCGGCGTGAGTTTGTTCATCCTGAACCGATCGACGTAGAGATTAAGAAAAGAATCCTGTGGAAGTTGATCTCGGCGGAACAGTTTGAGCGCTTTCTCAATACAAAATACCTGGGCCAGAAACGATTCTCAATTGAGGGGTGCGAAACGATCATCCCGCTGCTTGATCAACTCATCGAACGGGCCGGCGACCTCGGGATTGAAGACATCACGATGGGCATGGCGCATCGCGGCCGCCTCAACGTGCTGGCAAACGTCATTGGTCATTTCTGCGAACGAATTTTCACCTCTTTCGAAGGCTCAGTGCATCCGGCGTTTCCGGCTGACGAAGGCGACGTCAAATATCATCAGGGCGCTACCGGCGAACGCGAGACCGCGGGCGGCAAAAAGATTCGCCTGACACTTTCACCTAATCCCAGTCATCTCGAAGCAGTCGATCCGGTGGTTGAAGGAATGACGCGCGCGACGCAGGATGGGGCCATGGATGAGGCTCAGTTGACGCGCGAGGACGTAATGAAGCGCGCCTTGCCGGTGCTGCTTCACGGCGACGCGGCCTTCGCCGGTCAGGGAATCGTCATGGAAACGCTGCAACTAGCCCAACTGCGCGGCTATCGCACCGGCGGCACGATTCACATTATCGTCAACAACCAGATTGGTTTTACTACTTCGCCCGAAGCCGGACGATCGTCGATTTACTCGACGGACGTCGCTCGGATGACCCAGTCCCCGATCTTTCACATCAACGGCGACGATCCGGAAGCAGCCTTTCGCACCATGCGCATCGCGCTCGACTATCGCCAGCAATTCAAGAAAGACGTGGTCCTGGACGTCGTCGGATTTCGCCGGCTTGGTCACAATGAAACCGACGAGCCCAGCTACACTCAGCCATTGATGTATCAGCGCGTGAAGGAACACCTCGGCGTGCGCACGATCTACGCGAACCGGCTGATCAAGGAAAAAGTCGTCGACGAGGCTGGGGTCAAAGAGTTGATCGACGAACGCATCAGGCGCTACGAAGAGGCGCAGGCGCGAGCAAAGGAAGTTGCGTCCAGGCAGAAATCAGTCCCGCCGGCAGAAACTCCGGTCAGCGAATTGGACGGCTCGCAGATCGTCGATACCGCAGTTACCGCTGAAGTCATCAGGCAGATCGGAGAGGCAATCTCAGTGGTGCCGGAAGGCTTCAACTTGAATCCAAAGATGGTGAGCCAACTCGCGCGTCGTGCCCGGATGAGCGACGGCGCGTTACCCATGGATTGGGCCTTTGCGGAAGCCATCGCGTTCGGCTCGCTGGCCCTGGAAGGAACGCGCGTCCGCCTGAGCGGCCAGGATTCAGGCCGCGGAACTTTCAGCCAGCGCCACGCCGTCCTTTATGACATTCAAACGGGCCGGGCCTGGTCGCCGCTTGCCGAATTGCGCGCGGCACCAAACCCGCGCGGCCGTTTTGAAGTATTCGACAGTTCGCTGTCTGAAGCCGGCGTGTTGGGATTTGAATATGGTTATTCGGTCGTGTCCAAAGATGCGCTCGTGATGTGGGAAGCGCAATTTGGTGACTTTAACAACGTCGCGCAATCAATCATCGATCAATACGTCGCCGCGAGCGAAGACAAATGGAAACAAACTTCGCGACTGACGATGTTGCTGCCCCACGGTTACGAAGGCCAGGGGCCGGAACACTCGAGCGCCCGGCTCGAACGTTTTCTGCAACTGTGCGCCGCTAACAACCTCTGCGTGGTTTATCCGAGCACACCCGCACAGTACTTTCATTTACTGCGCCGGCAGGTTCGCGAAGGGTTCGCACGGCCGCTGATCGTGATGACGCCGAAGAGTCTGTTGCGTTTACCTGCTGCCGGTTCATCGCTCGATGAATTAACCAATGGCGGTTTTCGCCCTCTGATCGATGATGCGGAAGTTAAGGAACCGAATTCGGTCGAACGCATTGTGCTGTGCAGTGGAAAAGTCTTCTATGACCTGGCCCATGCTCGGAGCTCGCACTCTTCAAGCGCCGGGAACAGCCAGGTCGCGTTGATCCGTCTTGAGCAGTTCTATCCATTCCCGCTCACCGCGTTGCAGGAAGCCCTGGCCAGGTATCCGAACGCGAAAGAACTCGTCTGGTGTCAGGAAGAATCCAGGAACATGGGCGGCTGGACTTTCATGGAGTCGCGGTTGGAGAACTTACTGTCGCAATGTGAGCGTCCGCGTTACGTCGGACGCGCCGAATCCCCGAGTCCGGCAACGGGCAGCTATGCCGTTCACTTGAAGGAACAGGAGCGGCTAATCAACGAGGCGCTGACAATCGACTGATCCCAGGCAATAGAGTCAGTACCGGGAGCGATAGCGACCGGGTAGTTCGCGAAGCGCACGAACGGCAGGTTACCCGGTCGCTATCGCTCCCGGTACTGACTTCATCTCTTGACGCCGCGCTCCCTACGAACATTACTTCCGCAGCACCAGCGCGATAATTGCTGAGAAGACAGCCCCAAAAAGCGCAAACCCGAGCGACAATCCCGCAAAGGCTTTCAGGTAACTCGACTCGCCTTCCTGCTGCATGATTTTCGGGCCAACAACCGTTAACAGCAGCATAAAATACAAACTGGTCAGTAGCGCATAGGTAACGACGATCAAAAGACCGGTCATAAATCCGTCGCCAAATGTCAGGCGTTCGCCATTGGCCTGTCGCTTCTCTCTTATCCCCATCAGCAGTGCCATGATCGCGCTGAAGTTGAAAACGGCTACGTCAGCAAGTTGCGCGCTTGGTCCCTGCAGGTGCAGCACAAAATGCTTAAGCGCGACCCACGCGGCGATGATCAGCGTGACAGCGATTCCGTACTTCAACACAATTTTCATGAGTTTCTTTTAACTGTGCCTCCATTCAAAAACTGCTCGAGTGTGACTCCGTAGAGTCTCTCCAGCAGTCTCTGGCGCAGCTCCTCCTCGGGCAAGCCCTGCGGCAAAGAAGCCAACACCATCACCCGCGCCGCGTCAAACATCGAGGCACCCATGACCAGGCGCTCCTCCCCTGAACGAGCCATCATCATCTCATGCATCGTTTGCTTGATTTCTGGCGGTGTATCTTTCATTCGCCTGCCTTCTGTAGCAAATCTATTAAGCCAAGCCTCTCGGTCCATTCGGTTACAGGACATTGATTTCTTTTGGCATAAATGCGAAATGTGCTTATACACTTTTTCCGGCTATTGCAGCTAGTTAAGTTTGCCCGCAAACATCGGATAGAAAGGAGCATACCTCTTCACCTATGATCGCCTCATCAAATTCAAAGAGGTAAACTGGAATGCTGCAAGCAACTACGAACATGCCTGAGGTTATGAACAATCCCGAGATGTGGACTGCGGTCCTGGCGCGCGATGCTTCGCGTGATGGCAGCTTTGTTTTCGCGGTGAAATCTACCGGAATTTATTGCCGGCCTTCCTGTCCCGCGCGCCGGCCCCGGCGCGATCAGGTAAGTTTCTTTCAGCTTCCCGAAGCCGCCGAACGGGAGGGTTTTCGCGCCTGCAAGCGTTGTCACCCGCGCCGCGTCCCATCAAACGATCCACGGGTTGAGC
>JBKPEE010000017.1:0-3938 GCA_046728235.1 Acidobacteriota bacterium | reverse complement strand
ACGCCATGCCCCGGTCATCGAATTCGATGACGCCGTAACGCTCTGCATCGCGCACGGCATAGGCAAATATTAATGCTCCGTCCTCAAGTTGCGCCGCGGATTCCAATTGCTCAGCTAACCCATGCCCAAAGAAAATATTGTCTCCCAGGATTAGGCATACAGGTTCTTCCCCCACGAAGTCGCTGCCCACGAGGAACGCATCGGCCAGCCCCCGGGGCTCAGATTGTTCGGAATAGGAGAAGTTCATCCCCCACCTGGATCCATCGCCCAACAACTTTTGAAACGACGCGCGATCTTCCGGCATTGTGATGATCAGGATCTCCCTGATACCCGCCAGCATCAAAAGTGATAGCGGGTAATAGATCATCGGCTTGTTATAGACGGGAAGAAGTTGTTTGCTCGTGCTGATGGTCAATGGAAACAGCCGAGAACCTCGTCCACCTGCGAGAATGATCCCTTTCAATTCAATTCCTCATTTAGTTGATTCCACTTGGTAAGACGCGCCGGACGCGACTGTGAATGTAGATCTATTGAAAGCCGGCGGCGGCCGCAAGCCCGGATTATTTCCTGAGCCAGCCGAGCAATCCGTAAACAACCGTCTCGCGATTCTCTTCGTAGATTGCCGTGGTCAGCGGAATGTTCATGGGACACACTTTGACGCAGTTCTGCGCGTTGCCGCAATTAGTGATGCCGTCTTCGCCCATAATTCCTTCCAGGCGCTCTTCGCGATCCATGGCGCCGCTGGGATGCATATTGAAGAGCCGCACCTGAGCAATGGCCTGTGGGCCGATATAGTGATCTTCGTCGTATTGCGGGCAAGCTTCGAGGCAGCAACCACAGGTCATACATCGTGAGTAAGCATAACGCTCCATTACGTCATCCTGGTCCATGCGCGGGCCCGGACCGAGATCATAGGTGCCGTCCAGCTCGATCCATGCATGCACTCGCTTCAGGTGGTCGAACATCTGCGACCGATCGACTTGCAGATCGCGCACATTGGGGAACTTGGACATCGGCTCGAGCTTGATCGGCTTATCCAAATTATCGATCAGGGCCGAGCACGACTGCCGCACGCGTCCGTTGATGACCATGGTGCAGATGCCGCATACCTGTTCCAGGCAATTCATGTCCCAGGAAGGAGGAGTTGTTTTTTGGCCAGATTTTGTTACCGGGTTCTTGCGAATTTCCATCAGGCAGGAAATCACATTGAGATTGGGCCGGTAAGGGATCTCGAACACTTCCCAGTGCTGCGGCGCATCCATTGTGGGACGGCGTTTGATATGTATTTCGACGGTGTTCATTTGACCTGCGGGCCGCCGCCTTTCTGCGGCGAGCCGGACGCGGCGGCGGTCTCTTTCTTTTCGTGCGAGTAATCGCGTTTGCGCGGCTGAATCAAAGAGATGTCTACCGGGTCGTACGAAAAGACCGGGCCCTCGCCCGAGTACTCGGCGATGGTCGTCTTCAACCAGTTCGCGTCGTCGCGATTGGGAAAATCCGGCTTGTAATGAGCGCCGCGCGACTCGTTGCGATTCAGCGCGCCAAGCGTGATCACGCGGGCCAGATCCAACATGTTGCGCAGTTGTCGCGCATGCGGCAGCGCCATCGTGGCCCATAGATTCGAATCGTTAATTGAGATCCGGTCGTAACGCTCGGTCAGCTCGCGCAATTTGTCGTCAGTCTGCTGGAGCCGGTCATTGTAGCGAATCACCGTGACGTTGTCGGTCATGGTTCGCCCCATCTCTTCGTGCAACTGGTACTGGTTTTCGTTGCCGCTCTGCGCGATTAGTCGATCGTTCAGTTCCTGCTGGTGTTTTGTTTCCTGTTCATAGATTCGGGAACCGTCCGCTCCGTTTCGCTGGACATTTCTGGCCCAATCAATTGCCGCCGGCGCCGCCACAAACCCGCCATAGACGCAACTGACCAGCGAATTCGCGCCCAGGCGATTCGCGCCGTGAATCGAGTAGTCGCACTCCCCGGCCGCCAGGAGACCGGAAATATTGGTTCGTTGATCGAAGTCAACCCACAGGCCGCCCATCGAATAATGAACGCCGGGAAAGATGCGCATCGGAACGTGGCGCGGATCGTCACCCACGAACATTTCATAAATTTCGAGAATGGCGCCGAGCTTCTTATCGAGGGTTTCTGCGTCAATGTGGGTCAGATCGAGATAAACCTGGTTCTCGCCATTCACACCCATGCCTTCCAGGCAGACTTGAAAAATCTCGCGCGTGGCGATGTCGCGCGGGACCAGGTTGCCATAGGCCGGATACTTCTCTTCGAGAAAATACCAGCGTTCGTTCTCCGGGATCGAAGATGGCGACCGTTTGTCGCCCTTGTTCTTTGGCACCCAGACGCGGCCACCTTCGCCACGCGCCGATTCACTCATCAAGCGCAGCTTGTCTTCCCCGGGAATCGACGTGGGGTGAACCTGAATGAACTCGCCGTTGCCATATTTCGCGCCCTGCTGATAACAGGCCGCCACGGCGCTGCCGGTACAGACCATCGAGTTGGTAGACTTGCCGAAGATGAGGCCCGGTCCGCCGCTGGCGATAATCACCGCATCCGCGGGAAACGCTTTGAGTTCGAGCGAGCGCAGGTTCATTGCCACAATACCGCGGCAGACCTGATGTTCGTCGAGCACGAGGGACATCATCTCCCAGCCTTCGTATTTCTTTACCTTTCCCGCGACCTCATAGCGCCGCACCTGTTCGTCCAGCGCATACAGGAGTTGCTGCCCGGTCGAGGCCCCGGCGAAGGCCGTCCGGTGATGCTTGGTGCCGCCGAAACGACGGAAATCGAGTAGGCCTTCGTTAGTCCGGGAAAAAGGCACGCCCATGCGATCGAAGAGGTAAATTATCGCCGGCGCCATCTCGCACATCGCTTTCGCCGGCGGTTGGTTGGCCAGAAAGTCTCCGCCATAGACCGTGTCATCGAAGTGTTCCCAGGTCGAATCGCCTTCGCCTTTGGTATTGACGGCGCCGTTGATCCCGCCTTGCGCACAAACTGAGTGCGAGCGCTTGACCGGCACGACCGAAAACAGATCGACTTCGTGGCCGGCTTCGGCAATCTTCATCGCCGCCGCCAGACCAGCAAGACCTCCGCCAACAATCCCGATTCTTATAGGCTTTGCCATCTCGTCACATGAGACCCCCCAGCAAACCGCCGGGATGAACAAAAGCGACTGCTGCGTTGATACCCACGGCCAGTAAGAACACGCCGGCAGCGATGCAGGCATATCCCGTCAGGCGTTGGGCACGTTCTCCGATCGTGATTCCCCAATCAACCAGGAAAAGCCAAACGCCATTAGCCAGGTGCCAAACCGTGGCCGTGATGCCAATGATGTAGATGATAAAGATGGGAATGAGGTGAAACTCGCGGGCCACGATATCGAAACTTTGATCTACATGATGAGCGACCGACATCGTATTAAGCCCGGGAATCAAACCGAAGCGAAAGTTCAAAACATGAAAAGTGATAAAGAAAAAGAGAATGATGCCGGTCACGCGTTGAATTGTGTAGAACCAGTTGCGCGCATAGGGATAATATAAATTGTTCGGCCGAGCCTCGACGGTGATCACCAGCCCATAGACCGCATGATAGATTAACGGAATGAAAATGCCGCCAATCTCGACGAACAGGATGTAGGGAATCGACTGCAGATCTCGGACCGCGTTGTTGAAGTCCGCTGGACCGGAGAGCGCTTTTGAATTGGTATAGAAATGTTCGAGCAGGAAAATTCCCAGCGGCATGATGCCTGACAACTGATGCAGCTTGCGCAGAATGAAAGTTCTGCTCAGACGAATCGCCAAGGCTCCGCTCCTTTGCGGGATAAACTCAGCAAGGCTTGCGTAGTCCGCAGGAATGCATTAAACCGTTGCAATCGCAAAGAAAATTATAAAGCGAGTCTTTGAAAATGCAACTTGAAGACGATAACACAC
>JBKPEE010000016.1:0-23313 GCA_046728235.1 Acidobacteriota bacterium | reverse complement strand
CTGCAGGAAGTTAAGTTGACAATGCCTTCAGCTTGTACCCGGCAACTAGCATCGATCCAGCCATAAAATCTAACGACCTAAAACAGACACCAAAAATCCGAGCCTCGAACCACACAATACTGTATGGAAGCAATGCTTGGTTTCTATATCTTGCGATGGCATCGAGTTCCAGGTTCGGCACTCAATGCAAGTGGTTGATTTTACGGGAGTTACAAAGTTGATTTGCCGAAGGGGGGACTCGAACCCCCACGAGTTACCTCACACGCCCCTCAAACGTGCGCGTCTACCAGTTCCGCCACTTCGGCATATTTGGGCAGGTTGTCAAAGAAGGAGTTGGACTTTGGTCTTTGGTCTTCGCTTGACCCTTAACTCTTCGCTCTTACTTATTGTTAGAAGGCGCGGGCGATGGCGTCAAAGTTGTCGATGTAGGAACCGCTGCGGGCGCCGCGGGAGGTGCCTGCGGTGTCGCCGTCGGTGTGGGTGTTGCTGCCGGCTGCTCAGGCATCCCTGATTGCAAAACCGAGCTCGTGCCGTTGATGAACGGCAGAGACAAACACAGCGCAATCAACATGAAAGCCGCAGCCGCGCCGATGGTTACTTTTCCGAGAATACTCTGCGTCCCGCGCGGACCGAAGGCCGTACTCGAAACCGAACTCGAAAACAGCGCGCCGGCGTCCGCCTTGCCCGGCTGCAACAACACCGCCACGACCAGGATGACACACGACAAAATGAATAGCCCGTAAAATAAATAACTCAACATAAAATCAGAACTCCGAAATCAGAGGTCAGAAGTCAGACATCCGCGCCCTAGCAACTGACACGTAACGACTGACAACTGACTATTCATTGTAATTAACGATCTTTGCGAAACTTTCTGCGTTCAAACTTGCGCCGCCGACCAATACGCCATCGATATCGGCCTTACTCATCAAACCCCGGATGTTGTCTGGTTTAACCGAGCCACCGTACAGGATCCGAAGTTGCGTCGCGCCGGTTTCTGATATCTTTTCGGCAAAAGCGCGCCGGATAAGTCCGTGCATTTCCTGCGCTTGTTCCGGCGTGGCGGCGATTCCGGTGCCGATGGCCCAAATCGGCTCGTAAGCGATGATGATACGGTCCAGATCTGAGGCTGTCAAACCACCGAGCCCGCCACGCAATTGACCGGCAACGACCTGCACTTCGATACCGCGTTCCCGCTGCTCGAGGCTCTCACCTACGCAAAGGATCACCTGTAGACCGCCGGCCAGCGCAGCTTCAACCTTTTTGGCGATCACAGGGTCCGTTTCGCCGTAAAACTGGCGCCGTTCCGAGTGACCGATGATGACATAGGTCGCGCCCACATCGCGCAACATAAACGCCGCAACCTCTCCAGTCTGTGCGCCCTCTTCCGCGACAGGTGCACAGTCCTGGCCCGCGACCTTGATGTTCGACCCTTCCAAACGATCTGCAACACTCTTCAAAGCGGTAAATACCGGAGCAATCACGACTTCGCAGTGATTCGCATTGGCTACGAGCGGCTTGAGAGCAAGAGCGGTGGCGACTGAATCGCCGACCGTTTTGTACATTTTCCAGTTTCCGGCTATTACAGGTTTGCGCATGAAATTTGGAGTACCGCCTGAAGGCGGGACTGCGAACCAGTCAATTCTTGTCCGTGAGCGCCGCCACTCCCGGCAGTTCTTCCCCGGCCAGGAATTCCAGCGTCGCGCCGCCGCCGGTCGAGATGTGCGTGATGCGGTCGGCCACGCCGGCCCGCGAAACTGCGGCGACTGAATCGCCGCCGCCGACAATTACAGTTGCGCCCCGATCGGCGGCTTCAGCCGCCGCTTTGGCAATGCCGATTGTCCCCTGGTCAAAGGGAGGTTCTTCAAATACACCCATAGGACCGTTCCAGATGATTGTCTTCGCGTCATTCAAGGCGTTCGCGAAGTGATTGACGGTTTCAGTCCCGATGTCCATGCCGGCATGACCCGCGTTGGTGAACTCAATCGGGATCGTTTTTGCCGCAACCTGGCCGCTTTTGATCGGTTCATAGCTATCGACGACCTGATGATCACTCGGCAGCAGCAACTGGACTTTTGCTGCTTCACAGCGCTCTTTGATCTGCCTGGCCGTGTCCAGCATCTCGTTCTCGACGAGCGATTTCCCCACCGTAAAACCCTCGGCCTTCAAAAACGTGTAAGCCATGGCGCCACCGATCACCAGCTTATCTAATTTGCGATCGATGAGGGCATTGATCACCGGAATCTTGTCCGACACTTTGGCGCCGCCCAGGATGGCCACAAACGGATGTTCAGGATTAGTAATCACGCGGCCAAGATAGTTCAGCTCCTTCTCCAGCAACAGTCCGGCTGCCGCCGGCTGAACGAATTTGGTGATGCCGGCGGTCGAAGCGTGCGCCCGGTGTGCGGCGCCGAACGCGTCGTTGACATACAGGTCACACAACGAAGCGAGTTGCCGCGCGAACTGCTCATCGTTCTTCTCTTCCTCGGGGTGGAACCGAAGATTTTCCAGCAGGAGCACGTTGCCGTCTTTCAGCGCCGCAACTTTTTCCTCGGCAGCCGGGCCGACGCAGTCGTCCGCGATTACGACGCTCTGGTTAAGCAACTGCGAAAGATGTTCGGCGACCGGACGAAGACTGTATTTATCAACGCGTTGCCCCTTGGGCCGCCCGAGATGCGACGCCAGAATAACCCGCGCCCCGCGATCGGTTGCATAGGTAATCGTAGGAACTGCAGCGCGAATACGGGTGTCATCTTCCACCTTGCCGTCTTTTACGGGCACGTTGAAGTCCACGCGGATAAAGACGCGCTTGCCGGCAAGCTCAAGATCTCGAATCGAAACTTTATTCATTAAACTTATGCTGGTCAGAGCAGGCGAGTGCGCGAAGGCCAATTGGTTCATGCCATTTCGTGTGATTTCGTGGATCCTACCTTACCCGCCACGTAATAGGATCCACAAAATCACACGAAACAACACAGAGAAAGGTGCTCGGTAGCCTAAAGTCCCTTCTGCGCGACGTATTTAATCAGATCCCTCACCCGACACGAATAACCCCACTCGTTGTCATACCACGAAAGAATCTTGATCATGTGGCCGCCGATCACTTTCGTATACTCGGCATCCACAATTGACGAGTTGGGATTTTGCCTGAAGTCCGCTGACACCAGCGGTTCGTCTGAAAAAGCGAGGATACCCGCCAACTCTTCATTGGCGGCATCCTTCAGGGCTTTATTCACCTCGTCGCGGTTTGTTTCCTTGTCAACATCGATCACGACGTCGACCAGCGAAACGTTTGGCGTCGGCACGCGCACGCTGATGCCGTCAAATTTCCCTTTCAACTCCGGCAGGACCAGGGCGACAGCCTTTGCGGCGCCGGTTGAAGTCGGAATCATATTCAACGCCGCCGCGCGGGCCCGGCGCAGATCCTTGTGCGGCAGATCGAGCAACTGCTGGTCATTCGTGTACGAATGAATCGTGGTCATCTGCGCCATTTTGATGCCAAAGTTCTCGTGAATCACCTTGGCCACGGGCGCCAAACAATTTGTGGTGCAGGAAGCATTGGAAATGATGTTATGGACCGAAGGGTCGTAACTTTGCTCGTTCACGCCCAGCACGATCGTGATGTCTTCGTTTTTGGCCGGCGCCGAAATAATCACCTTCTTCACACCGTCATGAAGATGTTTCTTTGCGTCTTCGGCTTTGGTGAACCGGCCGGTTGATTCAACTACGATTTCGGCCCCTACCAGGCCCCATGGAACCGAAGCGGGATCGCGCTCAGAAAATACGTGAAACTCTTTCCCCTGGACCGTTATGCCATTGCCCGATGTCCTGATGTCATGATGAAGATTTCCGAGTACCGAATCGTACTTCAACAGATGCGCCAGCGTTTTAGTGTCGGTAATATCGTTGACAGCGACAAAATCGATGTCATCGTCGTCAATCGCTGTGCGAAAAATATTTCGACCGATGCGGCCGAACCCATTAATGCCAACCTTAACAGCCATTCCCTAACCTCCCATTACAGTTTGCACACGTCTACCGCGGCAGTTCAGCCATACGAACTAAACCGGGTGAACGTGGAAAGAATTGGAAGATAATGCCCGCCCGGCGCAGTGTCAAGAGGGCTGCGAACTGGCTCCGGGCGCGTGATTTCAAAAGTGGGACGAGAGTCCCACTAATGAAACACGCACAGCTTAGGCTCCCCCAAATCGCTTAATGCTGGACGCGGAGCCGCAGTTTGTTAAGCTTCTTGAAACCGCGTAAAGTTAATCGACGTAGTACGGTATGACCCGGCGTTATCTGTCTGCTCGCAGCCTGCACGCCGGTTCATGAAATTCCCAGAGACATTGTTTGAGGAGTGCTTTCGATGTTGAATCATTTGCCTCGTACCTTAACGAGATTGTGCGTTGCGATCGTTTTCACTGCCGCCATTTCAGTTGCCGCTCTGGCCCAGACGCCGAGTCCGACGCCGGTTAATCCTGCGACGTTGCCGCCGGGCCAGCAGACCATTCCGCCAACCGCGCCGCCGGGAACGCCCGTCGTAACGCCGACGGCGCAACCGACGCCGATTACGCCGTCATCTCAGGAACCGAATTTCCCCCCCGTGCAGCCGATGCCCGTGCCGCCGCTCCCTGACTTAACGCGCGTAGGTGTGCAAGCCAGCAATGTGGTGCCGTTGTCGCTGAACGACGCCATTCGCAAAGCATTGCAGAATAATAATGACATCGAGGTCGCTCGCGATGACGTTCGCTTCGCCGAACAGCAACTGAAGTCGTTGCAAGGGATCTATGAGCCAATCTTCGCCATCACGCCCCAGTACATTCACAATATTACGCCGCAACAGAGTTCACTGGGCGGCTCGTCCGGCACAGGCAAGACCACGACGACCATCTTTAACTGGAACCCGTCGGTTACTAAGTCGTTCGAGACCGGCGGCGGCACTTACACGTTGACATTTGCGAACAGCCGCACGAACACCAATAACAGTTTTAGTTTGATCAATCCCTTCTATTCATCGAACTTGTCGTTCCAGATTAGCCAGCCGCTGCTGCGTAATCGCTCGATCGATGGCAACCGTCACGCTATTCGCGTGCAGAAAAAGCATCTGGAGCAAACCGATTCAGACTTCCGGCAACGGACCATCGCGATTATTTCGCAGGTGCAGGCTGCCTACTGGAATCTGGTGTTTGCGCTGCGTAACCAGCAGAACCAGCTCGATAGTTTAGAGGTTTCCCGCCAGAACATGCGCAACATCGAAGCTGAAATCTCAGCCGGCGCCAAAGCCCCGCTCGATCGCGCGCAGGTGCAAACCGATATCGCTACGCGGGAAGCGAATCTTTATGTCGCTTCACAGCAAGTTTCGGTGGCCGAGAATACATTGAAACAGCTGATGCTGCGCGAGACGCGCGCGACGGAGTGGTCGGCTCAATTAACCCCGACCGACAGTCCCGCTTTCGATCTCTCGCCGGTCGATCTGACGGCGGCGCTTGACGATGCGCACAAGAGTCGTCCGGAACTCCACCGGCTAAATCTGCAAAAAGAGATCAGCGACGTCGATATTCAGTACTTTAAGAACCAGAATTTGCCCCAGGTTGATATTCAATCGACATTTGCTACGACCGGTTTGGCGGGCACGGATCTCGGTTTGCCGGCTGGCACGCAGGTGCCGCTAATCGGCGGCAATCCCAACACCACGGCAAATGCATTCCTCTTGAATCAAGTGCAGGGCATCCAAAGGCAACTGGGAATCCCGATTCCACCTGTTCCCACAGTCGCGAGCGCCGGCGCACCCCCCAGCCTGATCGGGGGATACGGGAAAGACCTGGCAAACCTGTTTGGCTTCAGCACGCGCAACATGACAATCGGCGTGGCGATCTCTTTCCCGTTCCACAACAAAACCGCCGAAGCCAATCTCGCCGGCGCGCGGATCCAGCGCGAGCAGCTAGAGGCCTCGTATCGATCACAGGATCAGGCAATCGAGATGGACGTGCGCAATGCGGCACAGTCAGTTGATACTGCGCAAAAGCGAGTCGTCGCGTCGCGTGCGGCCCGCGAGAGCGCGGAGCAACAACTGGCAGGCGAGCAGAAGCTGTACGATGTCGGCCGCTCGACGACCTTCCTCCTGCTGCAGCGCCAGCAGGAATTGACCGCCGCGCGGACTACTGAATTGCAGGCAGAGACTGACTACAACAAAGCGTTGGCGGATCTGCAGCGCGCAACTGGATCGACGCTGCGCGCGAATAACGTGACAGTAACTAACCCAACTCAGCAGCCGTAAACCATTGCCGATTTGTGATTGCCGATTGCCGATTTGCGCGTTATGTAGTAGCTATGTCACCACGCGGATTTGGCAATCGGCAATTGGCATTCGGCAATGAACGTCTCCGCCACCATCATCACGCTCAACGAAGCTGATAATATTCGCGATGCCTGCGAATCTGTCTCCTGGGCTGATGAGATCCTGGTAGTCGATTCCGAATCAACCGACAACACTCGCCAGATCGCCGCTGACTGTGGCGCCAGGGTAATCATCAATCCGTGGCCCGGCTTTTCGAAACAGAAGCAATTCGCCGTTAACTCAGCGGCCCACGATTGGATCTTTAGTTTAGACGCCGACGAACGCGTTTCGCCTGAATTACGCGCTTCGATTGATGAAATGCGCGCGCGCGATCAAGGTGAGCTGGCCGCGGGCTATCGGGTAGCCCGTCGCGCCTTGTACATGGGTCGATGGATTCGCGGCGGCGGTTGGTATCCCGATTACCAGCTGCGTCTCTTCAATCGCAACTCAGGCCACTGGGCCGAGCGTGTGGTACACGAATCGGTAACGATGAACCCCGGATCGCGCATTGAGTTACTTCGGGGCGACCTCTGGCACTACTCGATGCGCGATGCTTCTCATCACCGGCGGATGATCGAGCAGCGGTACGCACCGCTCGGCGCTGAACAAATGCTGCGTGAGGGGAAGCGGACTTCGAGCCTGCAGTCAACAGTCGCTGGACCTGCGGCTTTTATTCGCAGCTTCATCCTTAAGGGTGGATTCCGTGATGGGCGAGCGGGATGGACGATTGCGAAAATGGCTGCTTATCACGCCTCACTCAAACATTCGCTTCTCTACGAACTTCAAAAACGGGAACGTTAGAGCCCAGAGTCAGTACCATCCGCGTCAGCGGATGGGATCAAGCGCCAGTGCCGAGGGTCACTTGATCCCATTTGCTTACGCAAATGGT
Organism: Acidobacteriota bacterium; assembly: GCA_046728235.1. Classification (GTDB taxonomy): domain Bacteria; phylum Acidobacteriota; class Blastocatellia; order Pyrinomonadales; family Pyrinomonadaceae; genus UBA11740. Next base: position 16,087 of record JBKPEE010000016.1, on the reverse strand, counting down.
ACTGACTGCGGCACGCAAACGGCCTGGCCAAGATTTCACGCTGCCAAAGAAATCAGTAGGCATCGGATCCGGAGCCACGCTACAATGCTTTCCCGAATGAACGTGCCGGCGATAGATCGGGCGCTAGATATGCCGCTGCCATTCGCCTGCGCATTCTTCGGGCTCGTGGGGGCGGTTATCGGCAGTTTTCTTAATGTTGTCATTCACCGCATTCCGCGGGAACAATCGATCGTATTTCCGAATTCGTCCTGTCCACACTGTCGTGCCGCGATAAAGCCATACGACAACATCCCGGTTCTTAGTTACGCAATCCTTCGGGGCCGCTGCCGAAATTGCGGCACAGACATTTCGATTCGCTATCCCGCGGTCGAAGCGTTGACCGCCTTCCTGTTTGCGGCGGTAACCTGGCATGATGGATTGTCATTCGCGCTCGGCTTCGACCTGGCGTTCGTAGCAGCGATCCTCGCGCTGATCTTTATCGACGCCGAACATATGATTCTGCCCAACGCGATAACCTATCCGGGAATTCTGTTTGCCTTGCTCACTCGAATTCTGGTGCCCTATCTCGCTGGGCCGGCGCATTTTGATGACCTGCCGCAGCTCTTGACTTTCTTTCCTGCTCTTCCTGTGTGGTTGGTGTCTTTGATCGGCGCCGCGATCGGTGCATTAGCGGGTGGCGGTTCCCTCTGGCTGATGGGTTTTATGTGGGAGAAGTTGCGCGGCGTCGAAGCGATGGGCTTCGGTGACGTGAAGATGATGTTAATGGTCGGCGCGTTTCTCGGCTGGCGACTTACCATTCTCACGATCATGCTGGGAGCATTTACCGGATCGATCGCCGGAATCATCGTGATGGTCCGCCGCGGCAGTCGAAACTTGCAAATGATGTTGCCGTTCGGAATTTTTCTCGGCGTCGGATCGATTCTGTCACTACTGTTGGGGTCGCGTATTATCGCCTGGTACGCGTCGCAGTTTCACTGAGCAATGTACGCCAGTCGTCTTCAGATCTTTCTGACTGTCGTCGCGGGATTATTTCTGCTCGGCACGATCGCGATCTTCGCGGTCTTTGCGCTGGCTCCCGGCACCGCCCTCGTCTATCGCCCGCTGCTGTTAACTGGTTTTGTTCTCACCCTCTTTCTCAGTCTGGTTTGTGTGGCCTGGTTGTTACGCGGTTTGCTGCGGCCATATAACGAACTGATTGGCGCCGCGCAACGCGCACCGGTGGCCCATTCCGGGAAAAGACAGAACGAGGCGGCATTCGTCCTCGAGACTTTTCAAACCGTAATTGCGCAGTTACAGGATCAGCAGCAGGAACTGCAAAGACTAAGCGAGCGGGCGAGCCGGCGCGCCGATTCAGCTGAAGCATTCAGTGATCGGATCGTGGCCAGCATGCCTACCGGATTACTGGCTTTCGATGCGTCGGGCCGCGCGACGCTCGTGAACGCGCCGGCGCGCGACCTTTTCCCCTCCCGACCCGGCTCCGGAGAACATTTCACCGAAGTGCTAAAGGATGCGCCGGCGCTTATAAATTTGGTGGCCACGTGCCTGGCAAGCGGGCGGATTTTCCGGCGCGAAGAGATCGAGACAGCGAATGGACCGGAACCAGCCAAGCGGCTGGGCGCCACCGTGGCGCCAATCGATCCGGCTTCCGAATCAGGATTGCGTGGGGTGCTTTGCCTGATTACCGATATCACGGAGGTGACGCGGCTCCGTGAACAGGTGGCGCTCAAGAAGAACCTTGAGAGTCTGGGAGAGATGTCTGCGGGGCTGGCCCATGAATTCAAGAACGCCATGGCGGCGCTCCACGGCTATGCGCAGTTTTTGCAAAGCGTAGATCACGATGAACAGGGACGAGCAGCGGCAGATGATTTACTGCAAGAGGTGCGCAAGCTCTCTGAAATGACTACGGCCTTTCTTAATTTCGCCCGGCCACAGGCGCTGCAGCTCGAAGATCTTCCACTTGATGAACTGATCCAGGAGTGCGTCAGGGAATTGCAACCATTATTTGAGTCACGCGGGGTGGAATGTGTCGTAAGCTCGACTGCTGGCGAAGGTGCGGAGGCAACCAAAGTCCTGGCCGATCTTCGAATGCTCCGGCAAGCTTTGCTTAATCTTCTACGCAACGCTGCCGAAGCAATTCAAACCAGTCAAACAGTGCGCCGGGTAACTATAGAAACCATTAAAGAACGGACCGGAGGCAAGTGGTGGGCAGTAGTCTCAATCAGTGACACCGGCCCCGGCATCGCAGCTTCCGACTTACAAAAGATCTTTATTCCCTTCTTCACGACCAAATCACACGGTCACGGCATCGGATTGGCGCTGGCACATCGGGTAATCACCGAACACGGCGGTACGCTTGTCGCAAGCAACAATTCATTCGGAGGCGCGACGTTTACGATTCGGCTGCCGCTCGCTCACTAACGGGTCAGTACCATCCGCGTTAGCGGATGGGTTAAGGCGCCACCTCCGGCTGGAAATCCTAATCCCATTTGCTTTACGCACCTCTCCCGTTTGCTGCCGCAGATGGTACTCAATGTTCCCCTCAAGAACCCTCTTTATCCCATTTGCTTACGCAAATGGTACTGACTATTTGCGCCGGGGACGCTTTAGCGCTGACGGTTCTGACCCCCAGTCTCAGGATTGACCGTCAGTATCACAACCTCAGGCGTCACTCGAAAGCGCACTCGTATGATGCTGGTGCCAATGCCCGTCGTCACGAACATGTGATGGCCATTCTCGAAAATATGCCCAGCGGTATATTTCGGTCCGAAGCGCGAAGGCACGACGGGCGTTCCGATCAGCGGAATGTTCACCTGGCCCCCATGCGTATGCGCCGCTAATAAGAGCGGGACACTCTGCGGCAACGTCGGAAAGATGTCGGGATTGTGAGTGAGAGCAACTACTGTCGAGCCGGGCGGGGCTTTGGCGATGATAGCAGCAACATGTTGCGGTCGCGTCCACAGGTCAGCGAGTCCTGCGAGCCAGAACGACTTACCGTGCCAGCTCAATTCCTTGACGTCGTCCTCCAAAATCGGAATGCCTTCGTTCTCAAAGGCGTGCCGGACCTTTTCGCCGTTGTACCACCAGTCATGATTACCGAGCACGCCGTAAACTCCCAGCGGCGCTCTTAAATTCTTCAACTGGGCGGCCGTCACTTCCGGCTCGACGCGATATGCCGATTCACTGCGCCCGCCCTGAATATAATCGCCTAACAGGATAATCAAGTCGGGATTTTGAGCATTTGTAAGCTCAACAATTTTCTGCAGCTTCTTTTCGTTGATAAACCGATTATCAGTGTGCACGTCGGCGATCAAAGCGATCCGCAAACCGCTTAGCTCGGCGGGCCAGGCGTCTATTTGAATTGTTGCCTGATGAAGGACCAGGCGGTCGGGTTCGATGAAGAACCCCCAAATGACTGCGCCGGCCGCGAGCAGCAAAATCACGGTGGCGGCAACGCGAAAGATCTTTCGCCAGCGCGCGCGCGGATCAACCTCTTCGCCTACGGGCAAGGGACGGAGGATTTCCCGCAGGAACAACAGCAGACCAACCACAAAAGCGACGACAGTGATGAAGAACAGGCTGATCACGCAGGTAAGGACTCAGGGTTGTGGGAAGTATTCACGCCAGCGCTGGTCGTGATTTGAGTGCAATCGGGTCAGTACCATCTGCGTAAGCGGATGGGATAAAGACTCAAGACGACTAATCAAAGCTAGGCAATTCATCTCGCTGTCCATTGATGACGTAGTCGATCGCAAACGCGAGACTCGGTTAATCCGAGCGGGAGACCGTATCGTTCCACATGGCGGGCCATCTTATCCCATCCGCTTACGCGGATGGTACTGACCTCTCAGCAGCGGGAAAGTACTCACGCCAGCGATCATCAACCAACTTCTTGATGTCATCACGCACCACCAACTCGTCCGGCAGTGTCGGTTTCTTGCGAGCGTCGATTACGACCGGCGATTTGTAAGCGAGATGATGACGAACGACGTTGGTTTCCGCAGCATAAACATCTGCCGCCGGCTCAAACCGCGTCCACGTCGACCACAGAAAGTCTGTGCCTGATTGGGCCACACTCGATTCGTCATGCAGCACCACGAGCGGCCAGTCAGCGAAGACTGACTCCTTAGCAATTCGCCTGCCCTGGTCCGCTTCGTCGAGATAAGGCCGCCCTCCTACGACGAGACATCCGCCGCAGAACACTTCGGCGCGCGAAACGCCTCGGGGCAGCTCACCTCGAAACTCTTGCGGCAGGTCGCGCACGGCTTCGCCCAATCCCATCAGAATAGCCTTGCTGCCCTCGTTGATCTTGCCGCTGGTGTAATCGAGCGTATCCATCGACGTATTGGCAAAGATGAAGAAATCTCGATCCCAACGCACTCGCGCCAGCACGTGTTCCAGCACGCCGTGGAAATCGTGGAGATCGATCAGTGAATCTGTGAGAATGAGAAATTTTGTGAGCGCCAGCTGCCCTTCGCCCAGAATCCTGAAACCGGCGACCAGCGCCTCGCGCGTGTAGCGGTCGCGCACGACAGCCGCGGCCAGCGAGTGAAAACCTGTCTCGCCGTAACTCCAGAGATCACGCACGCTCGGCATCACAATGGGAAATATTGGCGACAGCAGCGACTGCAGGTAGTCGCCGATAAAGAAATCTTCCTGTCGTGGTTTTCCAACTACCGTGGCGGGATAGATTGCGTCACGGCGATGCGCGATGGCTTCGCAGTGAAATACGGGATAGTCGTGCTTTAGCGAGTAGTAACCATAGTGATCACCGAACGGTCCTTCGGCGCGTCGCTCGTGCGGTGGTGCATGACCGATCAAGGCAAACTCAGCTTCGGCAACCAGGCGATGCTCAGCGCCGATTGGACTCTTTGTCATGCGCAGTTTCTCTTCCGCCAGCAAAGATGCCAGCACCAGTTCCGGAACGTCTTCGGGCAAAGGCGCAACCGCCGAGATCGTAAGCGCCGGCGGCCCGCCCAGAAAAACTGTCACCGGCAAGGACTGGCCCGCACTTTCGGCCTGGTGATAATGAAAGCCGCCCCCTTTTTGAATCTGCCAGTGCAGTCCGGCCGTCGACCGGTCGTAAACCTGCATGCGATAGATGCCGAGGTTATGCTTTTTTGTGACCGGATGTTCGGTATAGACCAACGGCAGCGTGATGAACGGTCCGCCGTCTTCCTGCCAGGTGGTCAGGACCGGAAGCTGATCCAAACGCGCCGGTTGGTCCAGGATGTCTGTGACTGGACCGCGAGCCACAGTTCGGGTTCCAAGTTTCAGAAAGTCACGCACGAGAGAGCGGTGCTTCCAGAGCTCAGATCGCTTCGGAGGAAGCAAAGATTCAGCGACGCGGACCAATTCTTTGATGAATTGTTCCGGCTTGGATCCGAACGCGAGTTCGATTCTCTTCGCAGTTCCAAACAGGTTGGTAACTACCGGAAAGCTGCTTCCCTTCACTCGCTTGAACAATAGCGCCGGGCCGCCAGCTTCGATCACACGCCGGTGTATTTCAGCCAGCTCGAGGTAGGGATCGACTTCAACTTCGATAGTGGTGAGATCGTTTTCGCGGCGCAGGAGATCGAGGAAGGAGCGAAGGTTACGATGCATTTGCAATTCCTCTGTGGCCTCTGTGGCAGATTTCGCCACAGAGGAACACACAGAGAAGACAGAATCAATTCCTGGTCACAGTCTTCTTGAGACTAGCGCTGTTCAAATCCAGGTCCGTCGCGGGAATGACTTCGACGTTTGAAAACTGTTTCTGCAGGTCGGGCAGAAACTTCTTGGCGTCGCCCACGATAATCACGCTGGTGCTGTCCGCATTCAGATGTGACGACGCGAAGCTCTTCACTTCGGCTGCTTTGATGGCCTGCACATTCGCCACGAAGCGGTTGATTTCATCCAGGCTGATTCCCTGAAGCGCCAGCGAACCGAACTGCCCGACCAGGCCTCCGGTCGTCTCCATGCTGCGCGCAAATCCGCCCAGCAGGCTGGCTTTGCGCGTCGTCAACTCAGTGTCCGGCAGATCGCCCGTGGCGAGCCTGGAAATCTCAGCCAGAGCAAGCGAGGCTACTTCGGCGCCTGACTCATTCTTGGTTTGCGCCGTAGCCCAGAACGAACCTGCCCAGCGCCGGGCATCCAGAAAGCTGCCGGCGCCGTAACTCAAACCGCGCTTAACGCGAATTTCCCAATTCAGACGGCCGGAATAACCATCAAGAATTGCATTCGCCACGATCCCCCGGAAGTAATCCGGATTGCTGCGATTAATTGCCGGCCGCACCGCCAGCACCGCCGTTTGTCCAGCGCTTGGCATATCAATTACCAGCACCCGCCGGTTTCCAGCCTCAGCCGACGTCGTCATTGCGACTTTTGGTAATTCAGTCGTTGGCTTGGCCCAGTCACCGAAATACTTTTGCGCGAGCGCGAAACCATCTTCAGGTGCGATGTCGCCGCCGAGGATCAGGATGGCGTTGTCCGGTCGATAAAATGTGTCATGAATTTTGACAACGTCATCGCGCGTGATTCGCGGGAGAGATTCCGGTGTGCCGGACACCGGATGGCCATATGCCGTGTCCCTGTAAATTACCCGCCCCGCGACAAATCGCGCGACTGAACCGGGCGTACCCATCGCAACCCGCAGACCGTTGAGATCCTGTCGTCTGAGTCTTTCTATCTCTTCAGCCTTAAGACTTGGATTGCGCACGGCATCGGCAAGAATTTCGAGGGCGGGTCCGAGACGAGACGACATCACGCCGGTAGTGACAGACGAGGAATCCCAACCGCTACCCGAGTTCAGCGAACCTCCGAGCGCTTCGATGGCCTCGGCAATTTGGGTGGCGCTTTTGGTCACAGTGCCTCGCGTCAACAACGACGCCGTCATGTCCGCGACGCCGGACAGTTCGGGCGGATCAACCTCGGCGCCACTCTTGATCAGAAGCTGTGCTGAGACCAGCGGCAGCTCTGAGCGACGCACGACGATGACGCGCAACCCATTGGCAAGCGTCTTCTCAATGGGCTTCGGAAATTGAACAGAATGCGGCGCTGTTGGTGGCGGTGGAGTGGCCTGAGGTTCCTGCGCAAAGGCGCAACCACAAATCAGAATCAAGCTGAACGAAAGTGTTAGCGCTGTTCGGCAGCGCAGAAGAATTCCTTTCATTACTTCTGCTCTCCTTTCGTTTGACGGCTTTCGGTTGCGCCTGCCTTGGGCCGCTCTGACTCAGGCAGATAGTAGAACACGTATCGATTCTCGTCCGTGAAATATTTCCTGGCGACGCGCTGCACGTCCGCCGCGGTAACCGCCTGCAAGCGATCAAGACCGGTATTCACGCGATTAGGATCTCCAAGCAACACCGCCGCGCGGCCCAGCGCCTGGCTCTTTCCAAAGTTGGTCTCGCGTTGTCTCAATTGGCCGGTGACGATCTGGTTTTTGGCCTTCTCGAGTTCGGCCGCCGACGCCGGAGCGTCCTGCAACTTCTTAATTTCCGCGCGCAACGCCGCTTCGACGTCCTCAGGTTTCTTTCCGCCGGCCACGATGGCCGTCAACTCGAAGAGCCCGACGTCTTCCTGGAGGCCGGCGTTGGCGTTCGCAGTCTGCGCCAGCTGCTGCTGGTAAACCAGCGATTGATACAGCCGGGACGAACGGCCCTGTGAAAGAATGTTAGCGGCCATCTGTAAACTTTCGGCATCTTCACTCTTTCCCGGCGGCACCAAAAAGTTAATCGCCACACCAACCAATGGGACGCTCGGCCCATAGTCAGTAAATCTTTTCTCGCCGGTCCGCGCAGGCTCTTTAATCTGGACGCGCGGCAAAGGAAGTGCCGGCTTCGGAATGGGACCAAAATACTTGTCGACCCAGGTGTCAAATTGCTTCTGATCGAAATCGCCGACGACAATCAGCGTTGCATTGTCAGGGCGATAATAGGTTTCGTGGAACTTGATAACATCCGCGATAGTCGCCGCATCGAGCTCTTCAATGTTGCCTATACCCGGACGTTTGTACGGATGCACCGAATAGGAATGCTGAGTGCGGGCGATCGAGAATCGCCCGTAGGGCGGCGCCAGCACACTCTGCCGGTACTCTTCCTCGACAACGGCGCGCTCTGACTTAAAGTTGCTGTCGTTAACTTTCAGCCCGGCGAGCCGATCGGCTTCCGCCCACAACAATGTTTCGAGATAGTTTGAGGGCACGTTCTCGTAATAAACCGTCATGTCGTCCGCAGTGAAAGCGTTGTTGTTGCCGCCTACATCCTCGGTCAGACGATCCATCATCTCGTCCTTCATGTTTCGGGTTGCCTTGAACATGATGTGCTCGAACAGGTGGGCGAAGCCGCTGCGCCCGTCGGGATCGTCTTTTGAGCCGACGTGATACCAAACATTAATCGCGACCGTCGGGCTGGATTTATCGATGACGCTGAGGACATGCATGCCATTCGCGAGCGTGCGCTCGCGATAATTCATTTGCGGCATTCTGGTCTGCGCTAACGAAGCTCCTGCGGTAACAGCAAGCAACGTGAATGCAAGTGAGATTCGAGTCCTTCCAGTCATTTCCGTCTCCCGTGGAATTATCTACCGCTTCTCATTCACACCTGGCTCGGAGCGAGGTGATCGTGGAATAAAACGTGCGATTGGTTTGGAGTCCGCCTTTAGGCGGAAGCAGACGCCGCCTAAAGGCGGTACTCCAAACGAGGTAGACTTGGGTTTCCACTCAATCAAGATCAAGTGGGTTGCGATAGACACGAGTGTCTTTTTCGGCGCGCTTCTTTGCTTCCTGAAATTTCTCTTCCAGCAGACGCTCCCGATCTTTTAAGGAGCTCATCTCCTGCGCAAAGATTTGTTCGCGTGTCTGTTTCTGCTTATCGAGGTCCTTGACCATATCTTCGAACGAGCCGAGCGCCCTGGTCTTCTCTTCGTGCGAGAGCAGGGCCCCGGTTTCGGCGTCGATGTTAAGCGTCGCTTCGCAGCAGGGACAAACAATGGTGAAACGATCTGAATTAGCCATGATTGAAAGCCAAATCATACCGCGAGATATAAGGGCGAGGCTAGTGGGCGACTGCAGCGCAACCGGCCCGGTTGCCCGCGCGGGCCAGCGAGGCGCTCGAGTCTAAGGCGATCTAAGGGATGATTTTCCTGACGGAACCGGTGGTCGATAGGGGACGCTCTGACTGAAGCGCAACCGTCCCGGTTGCCCCGCGGGCCAGCGGGGACGCTTGCGCTCCAGTCCAGGCGATCTAAGGGATGATTTTCTTGACGGAATTAGTCGCCTTCTTGGCTCCTTCTTCAGTCTTGTTGACTACCGTCTTGGCGCCCTGCTTTGTTTTCGATCCGACTGTCTTAGCCGTTTCTGCACTCTTGTTTACGACCTTCTCGGTGCCCTCGGCGGTTTTTTCACCGACCGTCTTGCCGGTCTCTTTCGTCTTATCCACGACGTCGCCGCCCTTATCTTTCACGAAGCCGGCCGAGTCGGCAATGGCGTCTGCGCTGGCATCGAGCGCTCGTTCCGGAGCGCTTTTAACCTCGCGCTCTTCACCGCTGGGCGAATAGACTTTCACGGTCCGGTTACCATCTCTCGTGGTGACCACAATCTTCGAGACGCGTGGATTGTCGCGAAAGGTTCGCGTCTCAGTGCGCACGCCGTTTTCGTTGGTTGTGGTGATCGTAGAATTGTCCGGTCCTTCGGTGGTCGTGGTGGTCGCGGCGCTGTTGTCGGTATTTGTGTTCGTGTTCGCGTTCGCGGTGTTCGCGTTATCGCTGCGGGAACAACTGGCCGCCAGGGCCGCCAGCGACACGATCGCCATCATTATCAGGAATTTTTTGATCACTACCTTGTCCTCCTCCTGTTCCAAGCTGCCGTTTTGGACAACATCATGCCACTGAATTAACACGACTTTGTCACGGAGGGCGAATCTCCGAACGCATGGGAAGGTTCAGATTCCCGGCTCCCTGTGGGGTCCCGTCTTCTCAAGTTGCGAATCAGGAATCGAAGGCAAATTCGATCGCACCGCCCTCACCTGTGGTCGTTGCCGTGTTGTCTGATAGCGTCCTATGCGTAACGTTGCAAGCGAGGACGCTTGCGCTCCAGTCGACAAGCGAGTGAGTTCGTGGATCCATTTCACTTGATTCGATCTTCCCGGATCAAGTATTGGGGCGAGCCCGAGAGTTCAATTTCAGGAGCCTCGCCGGCAGACGCTACGCTCGAATCTTTTCTCCGGTGAGACCGAGCAAAGAACATTGGACGTTCGAAACGGCAGTCGATGAAGTGAATGTTGACGCCTAACGATTCATCAACCGTGTGAACGTCCGCCTACGCCATCCAGCAGCCGGAGCAATCGAACGATTTGTGATCGGCAGACAGAGTGAGCGAGGGGAAGATAGAAACGACGGCAAGAACAAAGCGCAGCTTCATCGCGATCTTAACGCAAGCAGTTAGCCTGGGAAGCGAGACACAACCTGACAGGTTGCGTTACGGCTCAATCAGGTCCCAAAGCACCAGCCGCGAGAAGCCGTTTTCCACCGCGACGCTCCCCGCATAACGATCGCCGGCGTTGATATCCTGAAATGACCAACGTTCGGTTTCGTTCACGCCAACCCTGCTTTCCAACAGCCTGGCCGGAGTCCCGGGAGCCACGAAAACGTCGAATTGATCAAGCGGGCAATACAACCCTTCGCCGCGAGCTTTGATGTAAGCCTCTTTACGCGTCCAGCAATTGAAAAAGGATTCGGTTCGCAAATTCGCCGGGACCGCGCGAAACTGGTCGACTTCAACTCGAGAGAAAAAGTGCGTGGCGACTTCGTCGCTGACAAACACTGAGCGCATGAATTCGATATCGACTCCGACTTCACGGTCACGGGTAATCGCAATCAACGCCAGTTGATGTGAATGGGAAAGATTGAAACGGATACCCTGCGCCCGTTTTTGATCGGCCAGAAACGGTTTGCCAAACTCATTCGTTTCCAACTGCAAGCGCCCGGGTCTGGTCTGCAGGTAACGACCGAGGATCAGTCGCAGTGAAGCTCGGGCGACACAGAACTTCCGGCGATCCGATTCGAACTTAAATCGATCGGCTCGCGTGCGGTCCTCGAGCGAGAGCGCCTCGTCGAAAGCCCAGGACCACGGCACATCCAGGCGAGCTCGCCAGACGTGAACTTCATTTTGCCAGATGGCCGGCTGGGCGGGCCCTGCCTTCCAGGTTTGTTGCGTCCCGGTCACGCGCGGCGGCGAACTGGACTGAAATAGCGAAGTGCCTTGCGTCATCTTTATTTACCTTACGACGGCCAATCTGGGCCATACGCGTTTTGAAATGTTGTCCGACAGCAGCCGCGCACCCGACTGCAACTCATGCGTGCACGAGGAAGGGGCGACTGAACCAAGAAACTGAAGCACGCGAAACGCGAAGACGTTCGTGTCAAATTTTTGCGCGTGCCGCCGCAAAAGAATCTGGCTCCATGCCATGGCTTCAAATCTTTCGATCGCCATACACAGCGACAGACTGTTGGGCTGTTCAAAGAACACGCCCGTCTTCCCATCGATCACGGTTTCGGTAGCGCCACCGCCCCGATAAGCGATCACCGGACGGCCGGCGGCATTTGCTTCGAGCGGAGCCATGCCGAAATCCTCTTCGCCGGGAAACAGCAGGGCGCGACACCGCGCTGCATAGGAATTGACAACACCATCGGGCTGCCGCCCGAGGAACTCAATCCGATCGTCGGCGAGCTTTTCCAGGCGTTCCCGGTCAGGACCGTCACCGATAATCACCAGCCGGCGGTTCATGCGACGGCAGGCTTCGATTGCCAGATCGATCCGCTTATAAGAGATCAATCGCGACAGCACCAGATAGTAATCCTCAGTTTCGTTCGACATGTGAAATCGATTGACGTCGATGGGGGGCGGGATTACGTGCGCCTCGCGACCATAGATCCTCTTGATTCGTTCAGCTACTAGTTTTGAATTCGCGATGTAGTAATTTGGTTGTTGCGAAGCGCGCAGGTCCCATTTGCGCAGCGCCCACCGAAACATCGGCAATATCGCGCGCACGCCACGGCCGAACTTCTCGCCCGAAACATAGTCTTCATAACGCCACACCCAACGCATCGGCGTATGACAATAGCAGACATGAATAGCATTGCGGCGGCGACGCACGCCTTTCGCATAGCCGGAACTGCTGCTGAAGATCAGATCGAAAGACGAGAGATCGAACTTCTCGACCGCGAACGGGTACAGCATGAAGTAGTGCCGAAACCGGCGGTCCTTCGACGGCAGATGCTGAAGCATCGACGTGCGGATATCCGCGGCCCGCAGACGCTGGGGCAGGTACTGCGGCAACGCTACTGTCGTATACAAGGGAGCGGAAGGAAACGAATCGTGCATGGCTTCAACCACGCGTTCGGCCTCTCCCAGTTCGACGAAGTAATCGTGTACTAGTGCGATTCTGGACAATCTCACAACCTCGGTTTCTTTCTCTATAAGAAAGTCCGAAAGCTGTTCGTTTTTCAGTCGGCACTCAATTTAACTTCGAGGTTTGACAGATTTTTTGGCTGCGGAATTTCGCTGCTGGTGATTAGTGCTCGATAGAACAAACCAAAGCTGGCGACCCCGCGATTAATGTCGAAACGCGAAGCTGCGGCGCGGTCATAGCTAAATCGTCCAAAGTCTTTAAAGGCTGAATTCGCAGGGATTTTCCAAGGAAACGCGGCGATTTCATACAGCGAGACATCAGAGCGTCGCAGGCATGCGTCGGTTTAATCAAATCAGGCACGATCCACGAAAACAGATCGCGGAAAATCAGGAAGCGAGTAAGGTTTGTGTTGTCGTTCGCGTGATTTGGCGGAGTTTTACTTTTATCGTGCCCCACGTCGTGGCGTCAGCCAGGCCAGGAGTCCGGTCAAGACGAGCGCCACCAAAAAAGCAGGAACACCCGTAAGGACCGGCCACACCAGCAGTGCAAGATAAAAACGCGATCGTGGATAAGCAGGAGGAATGAGCCACGAATGAACGAACGCGGCCAGTGCTAAGGTGAATCCGCCGATGGCCGCGGCGACCGCAACATGGAACGACGAAGTTGGGAACCAATTTCGTAACCTAAACTGCTCATAGCCAATATGTAAGCAATATATCGCCGCGCTTATGGCCCACGCAGCCAGTCGCCACAGCCGCGCATGATCAGATGGTAGGGCCAGTATCACACCGACGGCGCCGTAAGCGATGCCAACCACCAACGCGATGACGAACCATGATTGTCGCCGAATTACGTTCATCGTTGGATCAACTCAGGACGGTAACTCCGCCCGCCGGCCAACTTTTCGCTGTGCCTGAAACCATCGGGTTATGGCCACCACGCCAAGGGCGTACGCAAGAAAGTGAAACAGCAACCGCACCACTTGAAGTGATACTGAGTTAACGCCAAGGCCGTACAGACCGGACGAACCAGCCGCAATTATGGCGCAAATCAATGCGCTTCTCTCCAGCATGTCGGTGCGTACCCACACGAGAAGCAAAGCCGTTATGACGGCCACAAACCGTACGATGGTTTGAAAGGCAGAAAGGCGGGGGCGTGGTGTAAGTCCAAAGCGCAGCGACCAGTAGCCGGTCCACACGGCGCCGGCGACGCACAAAAGCAGCAGCACCGCCATTGCAAACACGATCACCGTTTCGCGGTTCGCGATCGACCTGGTTTCTTCTCTTAGCTTCGTCATTGCTAGCGCAGGAATTGCTATGTGGCAGATCGGATGTTCATAACATTAGGTAAGACAAGCCGCGGGACGTAGTTTAGCGCGTTGGGCCAATCCGTTTCGACCCCCAAATTTTTCCAGCCTGTGAAGATAGCTGCCTCCGAACGACAATCAAATCGTAATGTTTAGGTTATTTTGGCGATGTTATAGTGTCGTCCAATTGAGAAGTTCTCCCCGCAATTCGAATGCGGCAGAGACACGCGTTTGTCCAAGTGTCGCCACGGCTCAAAGGTTATCAATAAACAAACAGAGGAAGGAACCGGTGAGTATGCAGGCAGTTGCCAGAGTCAAGGAACGCGGCGCGGGAATAACCATTCCGGCTCCGGGAATTAACATACCTAAAGATAATTGGCTGGGCTTCGTCGGAGATGTCGTAAAGTTTTCGGGCGAGGTTACCTTCAAAACCTCCCTGCGGATTGACGGAAACTTCAGTGGAAACGTTAGTTCTCCCGAAGGCACGCTTACCGTAAGCATGGGGGCCCAACTAAGTCAGGCCGTTATCAATGTTGCCGTAGCAAGGATCAACGGAAGTGTCGAGGGTGATATCAACGCCCGTGAACTGGTCCTGGGTCGTACCGCTCAGGTGAGGGGAAATGTTTCCGCGCGCACGTTGATCGTCGAAGAGGGCGCACAGTTCAACGGTCACTGTACCAAGACTTAGTAAGCTGGCTGATCAAACAACTCTAACTCGGGACCATTCTCGGTTCCGCGTCTGACTGGAGCGCAAGCGTCTCGCTTGCAATAAGCGCGAAGCGCGAAAAAGCAACCGAGACGGTTGCGCTCCAGTCTTTGGTCAGGCATTCAAAGAGATTGCCATCCAGATCTGCCGCGGTGAATTCATGCATTACGAAACCTGCTCCTATCGGTGCAGGATAAACTCTTCAAATACATTTGTCGCGAACCCGAACAGCAACGCGTATGTTCCTTCCCGCAATCCGTCCTTGTAGTTGTAACGCGAAGGGTACCAAGTTTCCGTCGAAACTATTCCGCCAACATAAAATCCCGCCAGCCGAGGGGCGGAAATAATACGTTTCCCTTTTCTGGTCCGGGAAGTAACATTCTCAAGCAGTGCGTCTTCCAACCGCGGACCAAAACCGCTGCGGCTGCTCTTAGTGAAACTTGAATCAAGCCGAAAAGCTTCGGACAGTCCATAACTCGTGGTCTGCTGAATCGCATTCTGGCCCAGATCAGACGCGTAACGCTTGCCATAACCTGACGCACCCTGTCCCCACTCAGGCGGGTTCTTGGCCCAGTGATCTATGCCGGCTGCGGCGGCGACTGCAAGCAGAGTCCACGGTCCGACAGTGTCCCAAATGTAACGTTTGAAACGCTCTTTCTTGGTGGGAAAGACATAGGTGCCGTTGGTCGAACCGTGAGCAGGAGTTAGCGAACCGGGGATGGTTGGTGGCTCAGAAAGCAACCAGCGGCGCATATTCTTATTAGCGGCAGAGCGCATATAGACTTCAGCATTCTGATGCGACTGAGCCAATTGATCCGTTCTCTCCGCGATTTGCGTCGCGATCGGCTCTGAGTCTTGCTTTAGCAGATTCCCTTGATCGTCGACCGGCGACGGATCTCTAACATCCTGCGCCTGAATGTCGAAAGCGGCTGCGAACAGAAATAGCAGGAGGAGTAATAAGAAGGCGCCGCCGTGACGAGAAAAGTTTTGCGAGAAGAGTTTCATCTCATACCTCCTGCGTTTTTGAAATAACATATGTCGCGCCTTCAGTCATCGGAGACCAATTATCACGCGCCTTCAGCGCTCGATTGCGTGCTCGCGAAGAGACCCGGCCCGTTGGGCCGGGCTATTACATTCCGCGCCGTTGGCGCTGGCGCAATCCTTAACTGAGCCAGGTATATCAATGCCACATGGTTCAGTTGACGCACCGGCGCGAATTCAATTTAAGCAACGCTAAGCTTTTTTGCCGATTAGGCCGAGGATGATCATTACCACCGCGAGCCCACAGATTGCACCGGATACTGTTCCCACGGTGCTCATCAAAGCAACCGGATCGTTTGACTTCGACGCCGTGGACAACATAAACACATAGAACAGTACGGCAAGGATGATAAGAATTATTCCGACGATGACGACACGCCAGTTTCTTTTTCGCATATCCGCCTACTTTGCGAATCTTTTTGAGCACGACCTTAGGCATATTGCCGCCACATGTCAAACCCGCCGAACCTAAGCACCGTACTGACCTCAACGATCGGGTTGATGCGGGGCGCCGAAAGCAAGAATGAAGGATGAGTTGCCCTCGGATTTCGTCCTGGCGTTTGCTCGCGCGCTTCTGACGATTCGCTAGGCGTGGCTTTGCCTCAAAAGTCAGATCTAGCTCTCTAACCAGAAGTGTTCCGTTCGTGTTGC
>JBKPEE010000015.1:0-43384 GCA_046728235.1 Acidobacteriota bacterium | reverse complement strand
GCTTCGTACTCACTCCCGCGCTCAAAAGCTTCTGGGCCAGCTCGACTGACTGGCTGGGCGGCACCAGCCGCGATCCACGAAATCACACGAAATACACGAAACCCGTTACTCGATTTATCAAACTCTTGAGCCAAAGCGCGCCCCTAATGACCGAAGGCTGACTTGCACATTTCATCACTGTCCGCGGTCCGGATCGGGCGGCGTGACGAAGCCGGCGAAGATCGACGTGCGACCGTATTCATTGTTCCTTCCCCTCCTTAGTTATCCATTGAGTGTCACAGGTCTGATTGCTACGGAGTCAGTACCGGGAGCGGACCGGGGTCCCCACGCGGGCAGGGGGGTGGTGGTTGCGACCGGGTGCGTCCTTAGGAACCGAGGAAACAATCGGTTACCCGGTCGCTACCGCTCCCGGTACTGACTCACTCCTTCACTTACTCAAAAAACTTGTGGCGCATACTTTTGAGGCAGACGAGCAGCGAGCCGTTATCGCCTTCGATAAAATGAATCTCGCCTGATTCAACGCCGCGAAAAATCGCGCGCGAGTCGGCGCCCGCCCGCGCCGCAGCTTCATTCGGGGTCACCATCAAGACATCTGTGCCGCAGCGTTCACACCAGGCGAAAAAGCTCGGCGCCCCGGGGCGAATCGTCAGGCGCTCGCGCGACTCGAAGGTGACGATTGTTGTTTTTTTCTTGCGTCGCACCTCTTCCGTTGAAAATTTTTCGATAGCGGTATCGGCTTTGCTAAAATGCGTGGCCTCGAATTAAATTCCGCCGAAAAATCGGCGTTTGAACGACGCGCATGGTCGCCCACAGCGCTTCCTAAAGTCTTTAAGCGGGCAAGGAATTTTTCCGAAAAATTGGGAATTGGAGTGCAGCGGCAAGCACACCGGCGCCGCCGCTTTGGATTTGTTGGTTCTCGGCCGCTAATTAACAGGCGATCCAAAGCGCCGCCGAGGGCGGCGCACTCCAAAGAAGCAATGACCCCACACACCCGACTAATTTACGAATTCGACGAGTTTCAGCTTGAACCTGATAAACGCAAGCTCATGCGGCGCGGAGAGATCGTTCCACTGCATGGCAAAGCGTTCGAGATGCTGCTCGTCTTGATCAGCAATCGAGGGAGATTGTTAACGAAGGACGAGCTATTCCAGTTGGTCTGGCCCAATCAGATTGTCGAAGAATCAAACCTCACGGTGAACATGTCGGCGATTCGCCGTGCCCTCGGTGAGCGAGCCAACAACCCGCATTACATCACTACGGTCTCCGGTCGCGGTTACCGCTTCAGCGGTGACGTCCGTCAATTTGCCGGCGACGCTTTAACCATCGAGCGCGAAAGCTTCGCGCGGATGACGGTTGAGCAGGAAGAAACTGTCACTGGTTCTGCCGTCGGAGCCTCGCAGATCGCCAAGGCGATTAGCCGCTTCACCTTTCATCCGTTATGGTCGATGACTATCGTGGCTGCGATCGTGATGGTGTTGGGCGGTGGATTGTGGTTGCGAAACCTTCATGGGACGGCCCCACTTCCCTGGAACAACGTTACGATGAGCCGCTTTGCGGTACACGGCGGTGTGCCGTACCGCGTGGCCATTGCGCCGGACGCGAAATCAATAGCTTATGTGCAGCGGGTTAACGGCAAGTTCTCACTTTGGCTGGGGCAGGTAGAGACCAACAGCAGCGTTTTAGTTGAGGATAGGCCGGGCATCGCTTACAACGCGATAACCTTTTCGCGTGATGGACAGACCATTTATGCGACTGAAACAGACACTGCCGCCGGCGCCACCAAACTGGTGCGGATGCCGGTTATCGGCGGTGTGCCGGTAGATGTCTTGTCTAATATCAATAGTGTCGTTACCCAGTCACCTGACGGCGAGCGATTCGCGTTCTTTCGGCGTCAAAATGGCGGGACGTCTATAATCACTGCAAATAACGACGGCAAAGACGAACGTGTCCTGGCCAGTCGCAAAGAGCCCAGGAACTTCATAGGCAATGGTATTTCCTGGTCAGCCGATGGCAAGTTCATTGCCGTAGTAACGCCGGCAGAAAACAATCGCCAGAAGCTCTTGCTGATATCAACCAGTGACGGCAGTGAACGAGAATTCGGTGGCCGTGACTGGGGCGCCATCAAAAACCTCGTGTGGCAGGGTGATGGCTTACTGTTGATTGCCGGCAGCAACGAAGTTGCCCGTCACACCGAGATCTGGTTTATTCCTTATCCGACTGGTGATCCGCGTCGCATTACAAATGACGTGAATCAATACTACGGTCAAACGATGAGCGCTTCTGCGACGGGCGCACTGGCTGTGCTCACCGTGCAGATCGAGTCAGAAGTTTGGTTGGCGCCAGGCCCAAACGGTGAGCGCGCACGACTCGGATTTCATGGCGTCCCTAAGTTGGATGAAGCAGTGGACGGCCTGGCGTGGACACCTGACGGACATCTGCTGTTCAGTGGGTACGTCGCGGATGCGCAGGATATTTGGGAAGCCGCTCCTGATGGTTCCAGCCGAAGACAGCTCACCAGCAACTCAGGCGATGCCGTGGATCGCCAGATGACGGTTAGTGCGGACAATCGTTATATCGTCTTTGAATCGAATCGTTCAGGCAGCTTTGAAATTTGGCGCGCCAATCGCGACGGAAGTAATCTCAAGCAATTGACCAGTGGCGGCAGTAACTCTTTCCCGGACGTCTCCCCTGATAGCAAATGGATCGTGTTTACATCTGATCGTGACGGTATCCAGACACTTTGGCGTATCCCAATTGATGGTGGACAGGCAACGCAATTGACTCACTACTCGTCTTCGAGGCCGCAGGTCTCTCCTGATGGAAAGCGAATTGCCTACCTCGGCTCTTCAGATACTATGTCGCTTCATCTCGGCGTGATTTCATTTGATGGCGGTGAACCTGAAAAGCTTTTTCCGCTGACGCAGAAACCGCCGACAAATTTGGCAAAACGATTGCAGTGGACGCCTGACGGTAAGGCCATCATCTACAAAGCATCGGGTGAAGGCATGTGGCGTCAGCAATTGGATCGAGATACGCCAGAGCCGATGCCAGGTTTTGAAGACGCACTGGTCTTTCAATTTGCCTGGTCGTTCGATGGTAGGACCCTCGCCTACACGCGCGGTACGAGCATCCAGGACATTCTGTTCTTGCAAAGTAATAGGTAACTTCTCGTCTCGCTCATAACGCTGAAAGTGAAGAGCATAGTGGTCGGCGAGATTATTTTCTAATAGCCTCGAACGTTGGTAGTGCCCTTATTTGAGGATGAGGTCAGAACCGGGAGCGGTAGCGACCGGGTCTCATGATCGCGATCCTGAATCATGAGTAAGTAATCACCCGTGTCTTAAGATCCGTCTACGGATTTCGATTTGTTACCAGCCGGCGTCCGCCCAGACCGACCGCGAATCCCAACATCACTCGCACCAGCCATTTCCTGCCACCCAAAGACGAGATACCCCCGGCCAGACATAGCAGCGCGGCCGCTGTAACAATAAAAATAACTCCCCACGGTGTTCCGGCACGACCGAGTCGATCATCGATCAAACGTTCGTTGACGGTCCAAAATGTCACATACGCCAGGACGATACCAAGCAGAGTGAAGATGCATCCGGCCATCAGAAGCATTCCTCTCAGGGCTCCTATCGGGGGAAATAAGGGACGGCCGCAATTGGGGCAGGCGTCGGGTTTCTCAATTGAGCGGGCGTCGCAGAAGACGCATTCATAGTTGAATGCCGGCGAAGCTTTGCAAGTTTCAGATTCTGAAGACAGTGGAAGGTCGAACATCCAACGCGAAGGAACCCGCGGCAGCTGGTAATACAAAGGTGAAATATTCCGTCTCAGCACCAGTGTTCGGGCAATGTAGTCGTGCCAGGTTTGTCTCTGGTCAGAAAACGAAATCACGTATCCGAGCATGAACTCCAAACTCGAAACCAGCTTAAGAAAATATCGGCCGGTCGCACGTCCGAACGACAGGCGTTCGCCTTCGAGGGTGGTCACTTTGATTCCCGCCAGATGCTTGCCGAGTGTCCCTTGCCACCGGCTGCTTTCCGCCCAGGCAAAGTAAGGAAATGCAATGAAGAGTTTGATTGAAATGAAGACCGCAAAGACCCCGGGAAAGTCAGTGGTCATAAACATCGTCGCTGATTCCGGTTGCACCCAGTTGAACAGCGACGTGTACCGGACCGGGAAATCCGCGGCCCAATTCAACAGATAAAAGCCGGCGCAGGGTGCCAGCACCACTGCGAGGTCGATCAGGCGAGCCAGCGCCCGACGGGTAAACGAAGCATAGGCTAACGACCACGGTTTGCTCATGCCTGATCAGGATCATGCCACGCGAACTTATGGCAACCCAAACCGCGAGCGATATTCGCTGGAAAGAATGAAGGACTTGACCAAGTCAGCCTTATTGAAATCGCCGTTGAACGAGCCCTACATAGAGCTCGAATCCGGGTGAACATCAACGCGATCAATTTCCATCAAGCTGATTCGTTGGGTCACCACTAGATCTCCGTTCAAATTCAGTGCGGACTGACTCGTTTCTTTGTCGTTTCTTAATCTCGACTCAACGCCTTGGGTGCTTGAGAAAGAATTTCCACATTGCATCGGTCGCAGAAAGGTTATCGTCATTCTTAAGTGTGGGCCATTCGTGTTTACCGTTCACAAAGGTGTACAAGATAACCTCACTGCCATCTTACAACCGCCATATTCGTCGATTATCAGCTTGCCACTCTGACTGGTCGTTTTCTGTGGCGACGAAGCGCAGCCATCGGCGTTTACCCAGAACTTGATTGTGGCTCTCCGAAGCGAGACGCAGGCGAGACGAAGTGCGCTCCGGAAAAGTCAAAACCATTCCTGGTGACGAAGCGCTCCGCAGTGTCCGCGATGCTCTTTGCCGATGAGATGTGAATTTCATCCGGAGGCGCTGGACGAATATCGACAAGCCGCTCTCTGGTATGAACAACGCGAGACCCGACTCGCGCTACGAAAACCATTCATCGGTGCGAATAAGAGTCAGAACCGAGCGTGGGTTTGTGAAACGGACGGCTGAAACCTTTGGAGTGCGGCGGCTTGACGCCGCTTTTCTCTTTGGCAACCAAATGCAAAGCGGTGACAAGTCACCGCACTCCAAAATCTGTCGCCCGCTAAAGCGGCTCTAATTTTTATGCTTACCGTGATCACAGGCTTGATAGCCCCTGATATTGTCATTCGCGAACGGGAACACACCCCATAACGGTCGGGTACTGCTCCAACACTTCGGTATATAACACATCCGAAACATATTGTGCGGTTGACATATGACCTTTATTAGCATAGTGTCATTGCGAATCGAGTCCAGCTCACTCCTTCTCAGGCTCCTCTGGAATTCTCCAGATCATCTGACCAATAGCTCAAAACCAAGGAGCATACTATGTTTACACGTCATGTAGTCGTCCAACTCAAACCGAAAACCGCGCCGGAATTTACCCGCCTGATCGAGAAGGAAGTAATTCCCATGCTGCGCAAGCAGAAGGGATTCCTGGATGAAATCACGTTTATCTCGCCGGATCTTACGGAAGCCGTCGGGAACAGTTTCTGGGAGACGAAGGCAGATGCGGAAGCCTACGGTCGCACCGGTTATCCCGAGGTATTGAAATCCCTGGAGTCAGTCGTAGAAGGAACGCCGACGGTCGGAACCGCCAATGTTTCCAATTCGACATTCCACAAGATCGCGGCCGCTCATGCAGCGTAAGCGCTTTCAGATGGTAAAGAGGGCGCAGACGCCCTCTTTCCGCGATTCACCTGTGCCGACCATCTTCCTTCAAAGCGAGCCTTTTGCTCCAGCAAAGACAGACATGATGCAAAAATTAAGGGAGCGCGGAATCTATGCTCTGTCTGATGGCCGGGAGTTCGTCGCGCATGCAGTTTTCCGTGGTGGTTATGTTTTCTACAGGCCTGAGGACTGGGATCGCTTCGGGCCTCACGCATACGAATCTGATCCGTATGGGCATCTGCGCTGGAACGGCCAACCCGATGAATGGCGCACCGAAGATTTGATCGACACGAACCGGACCGCTCGCTCGCGGTCAAGGGATGATATCTGACCGTTTATATGTTCGGTTGATGCGGGCCTACAGCGAGCGCATCACATTTGTGCCCGCAAAATATATTCTGTCTTTGACATATACCCGTTATTAGCGTAGGGTGGTAATGAACAAAGTCCGAGCTTACTCTGCTCTCAGCTTCTCTGGTCACTTTTCCAGTCCAACTGAATCCACAGCTCAAACCCAGTTAGAATGCCAAGGCTTCTCTCTGTCGGATCACTAAACCTTGGCGAATTGGGAAGCTTTGGAAGCTTCTGTTAGTCCCACACGGGACAAGGTAAACAGAAAATGTCTATGAAACTTTATGTTGGTAATCTCGCGTTTGAAACGACGAGCACCGATTTGCAAACACTGTTCGCGCAGGCGGGCACAGTCGAAAACGTCTCTTTGATCGAAGATCGCGAAACGGGTCGCTCACGCGGCTTTGGTTTCGTCGAAATGCAAACCAAAGAGGAAGGCGCGGCGGCGATCGAGAAGTTCAACGGCCAGGAAGTATCCGGGCGCGCGTTGAAAGTTAACGAAGCCAAGCCCCGCGAAAATCGCACACAGCGATACGTCGGCTCGAGTTACTAATTAACAGTTAGTTTCTCTCACCAAAGCCTCTGGCGGATTTGTTCCGTCGGGGGCTTTTTTGTTTGGGCAACGACTTTGCCTCAAAAGTCCGATCTAGCTCTCTAGTCAGAAGTGTTCCGTTCGTGTTGCTTCGTGTGATTTCGTGGATCGTCCTTGTTTCCCGCACGAACAGAAACGATCCACGAAATCACACGAACTACACGAAACTCATTTAATCGACTTTGAGGCAAAGTCTTTGGCAACTGGACCCGAGCGCAGTCGGTGAAACGGACGGCTGAAACTTTGGAGTGCGGCGGCTTGACGCCGCTTTCTGTGTAACAACCAAATGCAAAGCGGTGACAAGTCACCGCACTCCAAGATCTGTCGCCCGCTGAAGCGGGCTCACAGAACAACCAATAACTGCTAACCCTTCGTCCGCTGGCGCCGGCGAGGGCCCGCCCGCTGGCGCCGGCGAGGGCCCGCCCGCTGGCGCCGGCGAGGGCCCGCCCGCTACCGCAGGCGGTTCTGACATGGCTGACGCGGTCGGCCCGCTCGCTACCGCTCGCGGTTCTGTACAAGTGCCTTTATTTGGTTGCGGCAACAACACTCGTTATCATAGAGCTCTTATGAACAGACGTTTTTTTATCTCGTCTTCGATTGCGGTGGGTAGCTTTGCGATGTTGTCTAGAGTCGCAAATTGGGCGCAGCCCAACGAAAAAATATTAGGCGGCGTCCTGCCGGTAAACCCTCACCCTCTCCCGGAGGCAGACGGGACAGATGCACAAGAGAAATCGAAATCCAAAGGAATCCAAAAAGTGATCAAGACAGACGCAGAGTGGAAGGCGCAACTGACGCCTGAGCAGTACAACGTTCTGCGGCAGGAAGGCACTGAATATGCTTTCACGAGCCCGCTTAATGATATTCACGACAAGGGAATTTTTGAGTGCGCGGCTTGTGAACTGCCGGTGTTCAGCTCGGCGCAGAAGTTTGATTCCGGCACTGGCTGGCCGAGTTTCTGGGCGCCGATTAAGAAAGAGAACATTATCGAAGCAGTCGATAAGAGCCTCGGTATGACGCGCACCAAGGTCTCGTGCGCTCGCTGCGAAGGCCATCTGGGGCACGTGTTCGATGATGGTCCAAAACCGACGGGCTTGCGTTACTGTATGAATGGGGTGGCGCTACGGTTTGTGAAGGAGTAGGCCAAGTCCGCTGACAATGGGAATTTTCCATGTTGGTGTCGAATCGCGGCGGCAGGTTATGGGCGAGTAGGGCGGCATTAATCTCGTTGGCGAACGTGTCAGCCGCCGGAGCATAGCCGGCCTCGTAAAATTCTCCCACCATCGTGCAGATATCATCCGTGGCGTTTGAGTACTTGAGCCAATCTGTACTCGCGATTACTTTCAGTGCGTCGCGGCAATGCGCAAGGCCATTTCCCGATGGCCCGCCTTGAACCAACACCGCAGGGCATCGTGAAAAAAATTCATTGACTCAGAACGCACTTCAGTTCCAAACTCCTGCAGTTGGTCTTCTCATAGTAACGCCGCCATATGTATGAGAAGTTCAAAGAGATAGATGGTAGCCATCCCTGGCGCGACGTCAGCCAGGATGGCTATGTTGACTATCAGGTCCGGATCCGCTCACAGGGCCGGGTCCTCTTCTTCAATTTCCCCCTCGCCAAAGAAATGGAACTGATCGCGGACGATCACCTGTCTGTCATAAATCGGGAACTGGAGCAGGTCATCCTCGAAACATTCGCTCTGCGGATTATCAATGAACACGATCTGGAGACGGGAAAGAAATATCCTCCCGAGACGATCAAGCCGAACCCTTACATGGCGACGCGCTACCTGCAAACCCAGCATCACAATAAGCAGGGCAAAACCTCGGGCGACGGCCGAAGTATCTGGAACGGGTATGTAAAAACGAAACATCTGACCTTTGACATCTCGAGTCGCGGCACTGGCGCCACCATTCTCAGTCCCGGCGCGCAAGTAGCCAACGGCACGGTCAAGACAGGCGATTACAGCGTTGGCTACGCCTCGGGGCTGGCGGAACTGGACGAGATGCTGGGCAGCGCCGTGATGTCGGAAATCTTCTACCGGCAGGGAATTCCAACTGAACGGTGTCTGGCGGTGATTGGTTTTCCCGATGCGTCGGCGATCGGAGTGCGCAGCGCGCCTAATCTGATCCGGCCCGCACACCTCTTTCGCTATCTCAAACAGAATCGGCATGCGGAATTGAAAAGGGCGGTCGATTACTTCATTGACAGGCAGATCGAAAACGGGTTCTGGACGTTTCCCGACGACGTGAGCCAGCGCTACACAACCGCGCTCGATTATCTGGCCCGCTCGTACGGGAAAATGGCGGCGGTGCTTGAAGAGGAATACATCTTTAACTGGCTGGCGTGGGACGGAGACAACATGCTGGCCAGCGGCGCAATTCTCGACTACGGATCGATCCGGCAGTTTGCCGCCAAACACGATAAGTATCGCTTCAAGGATGTAGATCGTTATTCAGCCTCGCTGCGCGAACAGCGCCGCTGGGCGCGCCTGCTGGTCCAGGTGTTTGCCCAGGCGATGGATTTCATCGAGTCAGGCAAGAAGAAAAACCTGCGTCGCTTTACAGAGGCGAAATGCTTACGCGTGTTCGATCAGGCGTTTGACGCCGAGAGAGACTATCGCGTTCTCTGGCGCATAGGTTTCACTCCCGAGCAGATCGAGCACCTGACGCGCAACGCCCAGCCGGAGATTAAAGAGTTTCACCGCGCGCTGAGCTATTTTGAAGACCTGAAGATTTCGCGCGGCATTGAGAAAGTTTTTGACGGCTTTACGCACAAACCGGTATTTCTCATCCGCAATCTGTTGCGCCTGCTGCCCGCATACTATGTCGCGCAAGCCATCGGCAAGGTGGATGAAGAGACCGCGTACATGCCTGATGATATCTTCTGCCAAATCACGGCGGCGTCTTACGCGCCCAAGAGAGATTTGGAATTGACGCCGTCACGCATCTCGCACATCAAGAACTTCCAGAAGTGTTACCTCAAGTTGCTTTTGGCCGCCGGCGAGCCCCTGGACTCAGTGCTCAAGACGATTCAGGACAGATCCGCGGTGATTAATCATCGACACCGGATCACCGGCGATGCGGTCACGTTTATCGTTGAAGAGATTATCGAAATGAAAGGAAAGATCAAGATCGAGGGTCTGCAGGATGCGCTTGACGCTTTTATCGAGTCACAGGTTTTGATTCCCGGAAAGTGGCGGCCGGTTCCCCCCGATCAACTCGAGCAACATACTTTAAAAGGGCGGCTGCTTAATAAGATTCAGGAGAATCTGGAGGAATATAAGGAGTCGATATGATCCCCGAATTTTCATGCCCTGTTTTGGTGAATCGGGAGTATAATCCGCGCTAATCGATAAACTCTTCCCGCTTTGTTCAATCTGTCTCAGGTTTTGTGCAGAAGGAGGCTCATTGTGAAAGCGCAGTCCCTTAAGTATCAGATCGAAGCGTTCATTGTTGCCGGCGCATTGCTGTGCGTGGCCGGCTCGGGTTTGTCGAATGTGCGCGGGCAGGGCAAAGGCACCGACAATAGTTCAAGCAAGAGCAGCAGCAGCAGTAGCAGCTCGAGCAAGAGCAGTAGCAGCAGTGGCAGCTCGAGCAAGAGCAGTAGCAGCAGTGGCAGTTCGAGCAAGAGCAGCGGTGACTCAAGTAGAAGCAGCGGCACAAGTAGTTCGAGCAGAAGTAGCGGCGGCTCCGGGCGGGAAAATCGATCCGGCAGTGGCAGCAGCCGCAGCAGTTCAAGTGGCAGCAGCGCGTCGAGTGGAAGCAGTGGCAGCGGCAGCGGACGCACTGGGAGCCGGCACGAGAACAAGAATCGTGACCGAGATAACGGCTCTGGTCGCGGCTCCAATATCACCGTCCGCTCGGAAAATCGGATCCGCGATCGGTCGGGCGACAGCAGCTCTCTCTCGACCAGTACGACCGGCAATCGCAGCACGGATCGAAATCGCGACGATCGCAATGGCGAAGGACGGAGAGGTCATCACGATCATGGTCGCGGTTTTGATCGAGGCCGAGACGGAAACTTTAATGATTGGCACCGTCACGAATGCGAACGCGGCCGGCACTATTATCCAACGCGCGTATACGAAGCTGCGAATTACGACAACTACAGTTATGGGCTCAGCGCTTATGAGCAGGGTTATGAAGACGGGCTGCGCACGGGCGCCAGTGATGCGTGGCGCGGCCAGAATTATGATCCCGAGCGCTCGCATTTTTATACGCATGGCGCCGGCGGGTTCCTGTCAATTTTCGGCAGCCGTGCTTCGTACGCCTCGGCCTATCGCGATGGTTTTCTGCGTGGGTACGAAGAAGGCTATCAGAACTATTCGTCTTATTTCATTGGCGGGAGATTTCGCCGGTAGGCACGCTTAGGAATTCGCGACTCTGCCGCAGCTGCCAGCCGAATGTCTACAACTACCGTTCATTGGCGGCAATTGCGCCAAACACGGCGGCGAGCGTAACCGCGGCGCCAATACCCACAAAGATCACGGCCAGCTTTGCGTTACGATGGCCGCGATTATCGTCGACGCTTTTCACATCCGTGTAACGAATAGTCGTGGGCGCGTCGGTCTGGCGATCGCGGATCACGAAATCGTCATCGGCCGCGCTATGGACATAGCCCTTTACTTTGGTGCCGTTCATAAGCGTGATCGTCGCGCGGGCCTTCGATCCCACCCCAAGCCTGGCCACGCTCTTCTTAATATGTTCAAGGTTGTTTGTTTTCTGTCCTGCACGGACATGAGCGATCGGCAAAAGAATCATTAACAGGGAAAGGAAGCAACAAGTTTTTCTCATCTGATATTTGGGGAATGAATATTAGTCATAGTGTTCAGAGCGCCGGGAATTTCCCTGTAGGGCAACAGCAGTGCCAAAGCTCCAACGGACAGTTCTGCTCGACAAATGACTAACTTCATCGCGGGTTTTCACGTGAGATGAGTGGACGTGCGCAGCGAAAGTCCGACAGTTGGCCGGCAATTTATCGCGATAAGGGGCTTTGCCTCAAAAGTCAGATCTAGCTCTGTGGTCAGAAGCATTCCCTTCGTGTTGCTTCGTGTGATTTCGTGGATCGTCCTTGTTTCCGAACGAACAGAAACGATCCACGAAATCACACGAACTACACGAAACTCATTACCACGTTTAATCGACTTTTGAGGCAAAGCCCCAGTCTATGGCAAAACCACGGCAAGACCTTAATGCAGGTTTCTTAGCGCCAGCACTTCCTTCGCCAGGCTGCGGTCGCCTGTGCAGCTGATGCGTCGCGGGGCATCGAGTTTGATTAATCGATATCCGAGGTCGCGATACAGTTTCACTATTCGCCGCGTCGCCTGATTTGAAAGGATGACGGGACCTTCGTGCCTCGCTAAGATCTCGGCGGTATGGACCTGGTCGTTCCAGCCAAACCCTTCTTTCGAATATTGAGTGAACTCGACATCGTATGGTGGATCGGCGTAGACAAAATCATCGGGCTTGAGCGTTACCTGATCAAACCTCACGTGTGAGAATTCCCAGTTACTGAACGCGGACTTATAGGTGGTGAAGTCGCGTCTGTATTTGACGTCGCTGTATTTGCCAAACGGAACATTGAATTCGCCCTGCCGATTGAAGCGACACAGGCCGTTGTACGCAGTGCGATTCAAGTAGTAGAAGAGTGACGCCGCTTCCTTGTTTGCTGCCTTGCCGGTGCGCAACACTTCATTGAATCGCGAGCGATGACGGTAAAACAGCGCTTCGTCATATTTCATCTCGATCGAGATTTTCAGTCCGCGTCGTAACCAGGAATAAAAGTTAATGAGGTGCGGATTAATATCGTTGAGCAGTGCGCGCTGCGGCATGAGGCCAAGCGCCACGGCCAGGCCGCCGCAGAATGGTTCGACCAGCCGGCGATGACTTTCGCAATCCCAATACTCTTTCACGTGGGGAAGTTGCCAGCGCTTGCCTCCGGCCCATTTGAGTGGCGGGTTTAATGAGTCGCCGTTTATTGAAGTCGCCGGCATAGATTTGCGTCTGCGAAATTCTAACACGGGCTCGATTGTGTTGCGTTCGAGAGACGTCGTCGAATCGAGTTCGCAAATGCGTTCGCGCTTCGCGCTCATTGCGGACGAGGACGTCCGCGCTCCCAGCAAGCACTTTGTGGCACATCAGGTGCACTTTACACCTCCGTCACGCCATTCTCCCGCGAATTCAGGCGTGAAATCCCCATAAATCCTGGTAATTGCCACGATTTGGAACGGAGGAGAGTATGAAAAGGACACTATCGATTCTGTTATTGAGCGTACTGATATTTGGAGCATTTGCATTCGCGCCCCCGACGTCAACATTGGCGCAGACTCGTACGAGGCGCGTTTACTACGTTCATCGTCATCGAACCTTCTGGCAGAAGCATCGTGACAAGTTGACGGTAGCGGGAACCACGGTCGGCGGTGCGGCGATTGGCGGAATTGCCGGCGGCAAGAAGGGCGCGGCGATTGGATCGCTCGTCGGCGCGGGCGGCGGCGCACTTTACACATACAAGATTCGCAAGCGCCATCGTCACTATCGACGTTACTAAGAAGCTTTTGACGGGATTTACAGGATTTACCAACTAAGGTAAGGCAGTGGGTTCAGTTTGGAAATTCTTATTCTCGCCGCCGCTTTAGCGCGGCGACAATCGCGTCGCTGGAAAACGGAAACCGTTTAAACGGTTTCTGTTGACTTCGTGCCATTGGACACCGGGCTAAAGCCGCGGTGTGAATGAAAGAGTCAAACTGAACCACTATCTAGGCAAAGGGTGTTTTGTCCCTTCTGTAAATCCAGTTAATCCTGTCTGTCTTCTCATGCGGACAGCAACGAAAGCCGCGATCTCGGTCGCGGTTTTCTTTGTAAGGTGGTTGCAAAATAATCGGCATGATCTCTCCATGCTCGCCGCTCGACTCGCGGCGTTGCTTTTGCGTCTAAGTATTGTAAGAGAACAAGGAGGGTAGATCATGAAAGGAAAGTACTTACGTAAGTTAGGATCATTGGTTTTGACGTTGCTGGTTCTCCCCGGCGTTGTCGCGCTCTTCTCCAGCACGACCGCACAGGCGCAACGTCGAGTGATCATCGTGCGCCGCCCTTACTACCGCGTGTATAACCCCTGGTGGGGTTACCGGTCGTGGGGCTACAACCCATACTTTGACTACTACAGCCGGTATGGACACTATGTCTTTAACAACTCGGAGTCTGCCTATAACCAGGCTTATGAGGATGGTATGAAGACTGGACGCAACGATGCGAAGGATAACAAGAGCTACAATCCCGAGAGATCCCACTACTATCAGGAAGCCGGTTACGGAAACTTCGGTGAGGTTTATCGATCCGGATTCCTGAGGGGATACGCTGACGGATACAGAACGTAACTGAATCAGCGTCAGGCGGCAGGCGGCAGGCGGTGAGCCGGTCGCTTAAAATGACAGGATGCCGCGAGCCACAAGCTCGCGGCATTCTTTTTTCCGAAACCTCAAACGCACGAAAACCGTAATCGATTTGGCTTTGCTTCCATTCGGGTTCGAACAATAATACAGGCGCGGGGTTTCTGATATGTTCTGTCCGCAATGCGGAACCGACTCGGCCGAGGGCCAACATTACTGCCGTTCATGCGGGACGAATCTCAAGGTCGTTGGCCGGGCCGTGAGCCTGGGCGACGCAATCTCGAGATCTGACGGCGTGCCGGCCAAGCTGAAGGAGATCGTGAACAATATCAAGGTTGCCCAGGTGACCGACGAGGTCTCGCGGGCGATGGAAAAGATGAAGGCAGAGATCGCCCGCACTTCTGCCGAGCATCGTCGTGTACGGTGGGGGCGTAAAGAGAAGACCGCCGAAGAGCGACGAGAACGTCACCTGACCAGGGGCGCGATCAAATTCTTTACGGGCGGAGGCCTCTCGATATTCCTTTATGTGCTGTTTCATTCTATACAGTTACATTTGCCCCCTGACGTAGTGGCGGCCGCTCCCTTCGCTATCGATCCGGTCGTGCGTTCACTGTGGGCGTTCGGTTTTATCCCGATGCTCTCTGGTGTGGGCCATATCATTGCCGGCTTGAGCATTAGGTCCCGACCTCGGCAGGCCCTCGAGTCACCTGCTGACGCGCCTTTGCGCATTGATTCCGAAATGTCGCCGGCGCCGCCTCACGGCCCCCAAGCGACGGTAGCAACGGTTCGCGAGGCGCCTGCAAGTGTTACCGACCGCACCACCAACATCCTTGATCGTGACCGGCAACGGCAAAGTCGATAGCGCCGGCCCATTTCGGTCTGCGGCATCTCCGCCCCTTCTCCACACGAAATCGTGCTCGTCGTTGACCGAAAAGCGTAATTAATTGAACGAAATTTTGTCTGAACGGGTCGCCAGGATATTCGGCACAACGTTTGCCAATCCGCGTGGCGGAGGTTCGATTCAATGAAATTACATTATCTCAGCAGCAAGACCGGGAGAATCTTGTTGGCATTGTCTTTTCTAATCGGCGTCGGCATAGTCTCCACCGCAAGCGCGCAGAACTGGCCTTACAACCAGGACCCGTATTATCGGCAGAGTCGTCGTGATGACCGGTATGGCCGCAACGGCGGATACAACAATGTGTATCAAGTCGCCGCGAACCAGGGTTATCAGGATGGCCTGTATACCGGCTCGAATGATGCGCAACGTCGCCATGATTACAATCCGCAACGTTCTCACTTCTATCGCAATGGCCACGGTAACAACGGCATTTGGGGAGGCAATGGACGATACAGTAACTCGTATCAGTATCAGCAGGCCTATCGCCAGGGTTTCCTGCAGGGCTACAACGACGGCTACCAGCGCTATGGTGGCTACAACCGTCGAAACAACGGACGTTATAGTCGTTTGCCGTTCCCGTTCTAAGTAAACGCGCCTGCCTCTCGGTCCCGGCTCCGAGAAAGACTTGTGGCGATGTCGTTGACCTGGGTTAGCGACATCGCCTTTTTATTGCCGACGCGTGACTCGCCATATGACTCGTGATTGTGATATTTAGAAAGGCCCACATAAAAGCATACTTCAGACGAAGGAGCTCAAACGATGAGAGCCAGGTCCGCTGAGACAAAACCAATCAAAACAACCTTGAGTATGTTGACGATGTTTGCGCTGGTAATGCTCACCGGCATTATTACCGCGACAGCGCAGGACATGTCGCACA
Source organism: Acidobacteriota bacterium (assembly GCA_046728235.1). GTDB lineage: Bacteria > Acidobacteriota > Blastocatellia > Pyrinomonadales > Pyrinomonadaceae > UBA11740. The sequence goes on along the minus strand of JBKPEE010000015.1, from coordinate 27,532 downwards.
ATCACATGGCCGGTAGTTACGATCCGACTGCGGAGAGCGAAATCACTCAGGATTGGGCCAAAGCCAAACTCGCGAAGTCGCCTCGGCATAAGGAGTGGGTGAAGGTCAAGAACGGAACGCGCGAAGTCAACAGTTTCATCGTCTATCCGGAAGCGAATAAGAAAGCTACCGCCGTCGTCGTGATTCACGAAATCTTTGGCATGAGCGATTGGGTGCAGCAAATAACTGATGAACTGGCCGAGGCCGGTTACATCGCGATTGCTCCCGACCTGCTTTCGGGTATGGGGCCAAACAAAGGCGGCACCGCCGAGATTGCAGCCACCGGAAGTAACGCCGTGGGCCAGGCTATTCGCGCGTTGCCTCCAGACCAGATTGCCGGGGACTTGAATGCCGTGGCCGATTACGTTTCCAAACTGCCTGCTGCAAACGGCAAGGTCGTCGCCGGAGGCTTCTGTTGGGGTGGCAGCACAACTTTCTTTTTCGCGACCCGGCGGCCGAGTTTGAAAGCTGCCTTCGTGTTTTATGGTTCAGCCCCGAACAACAACGCCCAGGGACAGCCATACACAGTCGATAAGGCAGCACTCCAGAAGATTGGCGCCCCGGTTTACGGATTCTACGCAGAGAATGACATGCGCATCGACGCCACCGTGTCGCCTACAGTCGATGCGATGAAAGAGCTAAACAAAGTGTACGACCCGGTGACCTACGACGGCGCCGGTCACGGTTTTATGCGCGCTGGTGAGCCGAACAATCCGCCGCCGGCCACGGCGCCGGCCAACGCCGATGACGCTGCCATGAAAAAAGCTGCGAATGACCTGGCGATGTACAAAGCAAACCGGAAAGCTCATGACGATGCCTGGGCGCGTTGGATGGCCATACTCGCCAAGCTGTGACGAACTAACAAACAGGATTTACAAGATTCAGGAGACTGGAAGACAATGTCAGGCCAAATTTGTGGTGTGTCAGTGAGCGCCCGGCATTGCCCCCCTCTCCGCAAGCGGAGAGGGGGCAGAGGGTGAGGCGGCGCGTGCTGGTCCGACCCCCGACCCCTCCCCGCTTGCGGGGAGGGGAGACTGCGCCATCGTAATTGTGTGACTATGAGGAAAACTGTCTTTACGCTTGCTGTTTCGTTCATTCTTTTCGCGCATGCCGGCATTTGCGTAACGCCACGGACGATCGCTGCGCCAAAAGCCGAAGACGACTTTCAGATCGTTAAAGTTGCGGACGGCGTATATGCCGCGATTGCCAAGTCGGGCGGACTGGCGTCAGGCAATGCCGGGTTCGTGATCGGTAATGACGGTGTCTTGATCTTCGACACCTTCTTTACCCCGGCGGCGATCGACGAGTTGATCACCGAAATTCAATCGTTAACCAAAGCTCCAATAAAGTCCGCCGTCAACAGTCACTATCATCTCGACCACACGGGTGGCAATCAGGTGCTCGTCGCTCGCGGCGTTCCGATCATTGCTCATGACAATGTGATGATTTGGCAGACGACTAAGAACAAGCGCTTCCTGCCGGCGCCGGAAGAACTGGCAAAGCGGAAGGCAGATGCGGCCAAGCAGCTGGCAGACACGCCGGCCGAAGAGGCGGCCGACAAACGCGCGCAGCTTGAGCGAACCATTCGCCGTCTGGATGCAATGATGGCGATTAAGCTGACGAACCCCACTAAGACATTCAAGTCGGGGACGATGACCCTCGACCTCGGCAAACGGAAAGTAGTTCTCGGCACGTTGCCCGGCCACACCGGCGGCGACGTGTTTGCTTATGTGCCTGACGCTAACGTGGTGTTTACCGGAGATCTCGGTTGGTCAAAGACTTTGCCGAACCTGGTCGACGCGACCGTCAGTGACTGGATCCCAACGCTCGATCAAATGTTGAAGCAATATCCGACCGCGAAGTACGTTCCCGGCCATGGCAATGTCGCGGAAGCCGTGGATATCAAGAACTTTCGCGATTATCTCGACGATTTGCGTACCAGAGTCAAGCAGGGGATTGCCAGCGGGCAGACCGTCGATCAAGCGAAGCAGCAACTAACCTTGCCTGAAAAATATAAGAGCTTCGCCTTTCAGAATTTTGCGGTGCCGAATGTCGAGGACATGTACAAAGAGCTGGCGGGCACCAAGCAATCGAATTAAGTCAAACCTTATGTCGCGCGGTTGGCTACCACCCGCGCTCTCTCTCCTGCCTGTAATGATCGCTTGATCCACCAGAGCAGAATTGCGGCGACAATTATGCCCACCAGTACCCAGGCAAGGTTTCCGAGAACATCTGCTAATGCCTGAACACTGCCACTGAAAACTTTTCCGAGCAGGACATACAGGACCACCCACAATATCTCACCGAGAGCATCCCAAAGAAAGAAACGACGCCAGGGGTAGCCTGTCATGCCGCTGGTCAGGTTTAGCCAGGGGCCAAGCGGCGTGACCAGCCAGCGTGAGATGAATATGCCAATGGCGCCCCACTTTTTGGCAAAGGCGTGCGCGCGCGCGATCCGTTCTGCTCCGCCTTTTCTTTTGCAAATGCGATCCTCGATGCGCGATCCTCCCCATCGGCCGATTGCAAATCCTAACTGATCGCCCAAAATGGCTGCCAAGCTGCCGACTACAATTACCTGCCAAAGGTGCATTTCGCCCAATTCCACGAATGACCCTGCGGCAACCAGCGCCAGCGTAACCGGCAAAGGCACGCCTACCGCGGCTATGACAATCACGCCAAAGAAGACGGGCAAGCCGTACATCGAGATCGCCGCCAGGAGTTGATCGGTGAGGCTCATGGTGATCTCCCCGGCGGCGGTCCATTCGATGGGGGTTGTTGTCGTGCACGAGCAATCGCGTCATACAAAGTCTTGATGACGTCGTTGACCTGACGATTTTGCTCTTTGGCAATCTCTCTTATGGGCCTGCGGTCATGCGGTGGATGGTCGATCTTCAGCGCGTCATAGAGAACGTGAGGCGGCACTCGATAGGAATGCGCGACGTATGGGAGGGGCATCCATGGGCGAATTACCTCATCGCGATGCATACGCCAGTAGATTGCCCGCCGAAACGTTCGTACGGCGAATAAACCAGTCAGCAGCACGACGAGGACGAACGCGGCAATCGCAGTCCATTGCTTCCAATTAAGGCGTTTCATCATTCGCGACTGCAGTCTAATTCATTTTGCGGGTTGTGTCAGAAACGGCAGAACCAAGCGCGGAGCGGACGACCGATTTCGGAGTGCGCTGACTTGTCAGCGCTTTGGAAAGCGGCGACAAGTCGCCGCACTCCAAACGGCTGTCGCGCGCTCCGCGCCGTCGACAAACTTTAAGAATCGCAGTTACCCAGGTAAGTCGGTTATAAATACAGTTACCGAATGGCGGACACCACTCAATCGGAACTCTCCACCGGGACGGAAAGGCGCCCGGCGGCATTCTCTTCACTTCGTCATCGTGACTTTCGGCTGCTTTGGATGGGCCAGGTGATCTCGATCACGGGAACACAGATGCAGTTGGCGGCCATCAACTGGCACATCTACCTTTTGACGCATTCGGCACTCGCGCTGGGACTGGTCGGTGCCTGCCGCGCGGTGCCAATCATTTTATGTTCCTTGATGGGCGGCGTGGTGGCCGACGTCGTCGATCGCCGCCGGCTGATGGTCGTTACGCAAACAATCATGCTTTTGTGCAGCGCGGTGCTGGCCTTCATCAGCTTCTCCGGCCTGCAACACGCCTGGCCGATCTTTCTGCTGACGGCAATCGCCTCTGCCGCCTGGGCATTTGATACACCCGCGCGCCAGTCACTGATGCCGATGCTGGTTCCAGTGAACGATTTTCCCAACGCGGTGAGTCTCAGCATGCTGATGTATCACATCGGATTAATCACCGGCCCGCCGCTCGCCGGATTTCTGCTCGCCAGTCACGGGCCCGAGCTGGTTTACGCGATCAATGCGGCATCTTTCATCGCGGTGATCGTAGGGCTGCTGCTGATGCACGTCAGCGGCAAGCCGGAAAAAACAGAGGCTGAAGCAAACGAGATCAGTTTCCAGGCGCTGGTCGAAGGACTGAGATTTGTCTGGCGCACGCCGATTATTGTGCAGACTATGACGCTCGATTTTGTGGCGACGTTCTTTGCTTCCGCGAATCAATTGCTGCCGATCTATGCGAAAGATATTCTGGCGGTCGGCGCGCGGGGTTATGGTTTCCTGACGGCGGCGCCGGCGGCCGGAGCGATTGTGGCGGGACTGGTGATGGCGCGAATTGGGGTCCTGAAGAAACAGGGGCCGACGGTAATCGTTTCCGTAGGTTTATATGGCGCGGCCACTATCGCATTCGGCGTCTCGCGCATCTTCTGGTTTTCACTTTTGATGTTAGCGGCGACCGGAGCAGCCGACGCAGTCAGCACTATTCTGCGACAGACGATTCGTCAGCTCGTGACACCGAACAAGCTGCGCGGCCGCATGACGTCGATCAATATGATCTTTTTCATGGGCGGACCGCAGTTAGGTGAGGTGGAAGCCGGCACCGTCGCCGCCTTGCTGGGAGCGCCGTTATCGGTGGTCACCGGCGGCGTCGCGTGCGTGCTGGCAGCGGTCTTTGCATTAGTCAAGGCGCAGAGTCTGAGGCGATACGAGCAATAACCAGGTTCCAGGTTTGGCCACCGCGATGAAAACAATCGACCTGATCAGGCGCGGTTGAAACCAGGAGCCAGGAACTTGAAACCGCAAAACCCTGACTGGAGCGCAACCGTCCCGGTTGCTCTTTTCGGTTCGCGCTTTCGCGCTCTGCAAGCGGGGGGCGCTTGCGCTCCAGTCTAGCGGTCGTTGCAACCAATGCCCTGGACCGAAATCGAAACATCAACTTTTCAGGACCACGTGATCAAACACGTGCTGGGCGCGACCGTGCTTGGATGGCTGGTGATCGGAGATGCGGTGCACCTGCTGCTGGATGTGGGACTGCTGTGGACAATCTATGTCACCGCCGAAATGGACCTGATGGCCCAGGCAGTAGCGATTCAGGATTTGGAGGGCGGGGACGTTAGCCATTCCGACATTCTCCAGTTCGAGGCAGATGCACAAGTTTTGATCAGCAAAGGAAGGGAAGCGACGGGTTTAGTTCGAGTCACGGCTGCGCCGGTTGAATGTGTAATCGGCGGCGTTGAACTATTTAGTTGTGATTCTCAGCGTCGTGTTTTGATCGAAGGCGAGCAGGCGAGTATTGAAATCATTACCAATCTGGATACGGCGGAGGTGACGATCAGGGCGAGAGATTGATTCATTGACTCATCGGTTCATTGATTCATTGGCATGATTGATCCATTGACTCATCGGTTCATTGATTCATTTGAAGGCAAAGTGATCGTGACCAATGAGCCAATGATTCAATGAACTAATCTCTTCAAGCCGAAAATCAGTTGGCCGATTCGTCCGGTCATGATAAAAGACGCGCGACCTTTTTGATACGGCCCATGACCTGGTCCCAAGTTTACGACCCGTTCGGCAACGCGCTGGTTTCAACTGTCTTCGCAGCCCTTCCGATCATTGTCCTACTCGGAAGCCTTGGCGTTTTCAGAGTCAGGGCGCAGTATGCGGCCTTGCTGGGACTGACCGCCTCGTTCCTGGTGGCGGTGGCAATCTTTCACATGCCGATGAGCATGACGCTTGGCAGCGCCGGCTACGGCGCGGCTTATGGTTTATTTCCGATAGGCTGGATCGTTCTCAATGTAATCTTTCTGTATCAACTCACCTCTGAATGCGGATTATTTGCGCGGCTCCGGCATAGTATTACCGGATTGACTGAAGATCGCCGGCTGCAGCTGCTCCTGGTTGCCTTCAGCTTTGGAGCCTTTATCGAAGGCGCCTGCGGATTCGGAACGCCGGTCGCTGTAACGGGAGCAATCCTAATCGGATTAGGATTCCCGCCGCTGTCGGCCTCGACTCTTTCGCTGATCGCGAACACGGCTCCGGTTGCCTTTGGAGCGTTGGGGGCGCCGTTGATCGGACTTCAGGGTGTAACGGGTTTGGATCTGAAATCATTGAGCGCCATGGTCGGACGCCAGCTCCCATTCTTTTCATTGATTGTTCCGTTCTGGTTGATCTGGGCCTTTGCCGGCTTTCGCGGCATGATCGAGATCTGGCCCGCAATCCTTGTGGCGGGTGTTGCGTTCGCAATACCGCAATTTCTGGTATCGAACTTTCATGGCCCGTGGTTGGTCGATGTGGCGGCGGCATTTGTCTCGCTGGCCGCACTGTCCGCGTTCCTGAAGGTCTGGAAGCCAAGAACGATCTGGCGCGTGTCCGAAGTCCGGCCCCGGGGTCCCCAGCCGGACAGCCCGGCTGGAGTGAGGCGATCAACGAGGGCACGTGGCGCCGAGGAGGAACTCGGTGATTCAGAGGAACCCATCGCAAACGTAGCCCTCCCTATCAACCACCCCGCGGGGGATGCCCGCGTGGGAATTCCGGCTGGTCGGACTCCTGACAACCGTCGTCCCTGGATTCCCTGGATCATTCTCAGCATCGTCGTCTTTATCTGGGGCTTGCCCCAGATAAAGGCGTTACTGGACGGAATTGCGGCACCAAAAATTCCGATTTACGGCCTGGACAGACTGGTGTCGCGAATGCCGCCAGTGGTTGCGGCGCCTACACCTGAGGGTGCCGTCTTCAACTTCAATTTCCTGTCAGCCGCAGGTACCGGAATTTTGTTGGCGGCCATCATCGCGGGCTTTGCGATGCGCTATTCAGTCGGCGGAATGTTGCGCGTTTACTGGAAGACCCTGCGAGTTGTTCGCACGTCGTTGCTGACGATCGCCGTAATGATGGCGATTGGATTTAACACGCGTTACTCGGGCATGGATGCCACACTTGGCCTGGCCTTCGCAAAGACCGGTTGGCTTTATCCTTTCTTCGGAACCATGTTGGGTTGGTTGGGCGTGGCCTTGACCGGGTCCGACACTTCGTCAAACGTGCTGTTTGGCAGCTTGCAAAAGATAACGGCCACACAAGTTGGACTGAGCCCGATCCTGATGGCCGGTGCGAACAGTGCCGGAGGCGTAATGGGCAAAATGATCGATGCGCAGTCTATCGTCGTGGCCAGCACGGCCACCCGCTGGGACGGACATGAAGGCGACATTCTGCGGCACGTTTTCTTCCATAGTCTGGCGCTTGCTGCCCTGGTCGGATTGCTGGTGCTGCTGCAGGCTTACGTCTTCACCTCAATGATTGTGAAGTGACTCGCGAGTTCAGCGAAGCCGGCTCCTGGATGTCCTTCCGAGCGGTAACGCCGAAGGCGTTCGCGAATTCCAGCCCAGGGCAACGCCCTGGGAATGATGCCCAGTTATGATTGGCGAACTCTGAAGGAGTTCGCAAGCTAACCCCATATGTACCTGTCGTCATGAGATGACGTTATCAGTTGCGTCAAGGTAATGATTTTTGCAAGCGACGGAGTCTCGCGAACTCTTTTAGAGTTCACGAATCATAAACTGGCTAATATTCCCAGGGCGTTGCCCTGGGCTGAGATTTGCGAACGCCTTCGGCGTTATTTTGGGCGTGTCCGGCAACCGGATCATCATCCAAAGTGTAAGTAGATCATGTCCGGGAACTCAGTCGAGTATTTTCTTAAACGGCAAATGAGATAGAATCGCCCCGCCCGGCACAAGTCCGAAAATCCTGAGGAGGAGCCCATGCCTCGATTCATTCTACTTTTGTGTGTCTTGATAGCGGTCTGCACTGGCGGCCTGGTCCACGCGCAAACAGCGCCGCGCATGGCGACGATGGCAAGTGTCGACCCGTCATTTATCAATGGCTTGCACTATCGCCTGGTCGGCCCCTCGCGCGGAGGTCGGGTCACCACGGTGACCGGAGTTCCGTCCCAACCCAGGACATTTTATATGGGCGTCGCCAGCGGTGGACTGTTTCGCACTATCGACGGCGGCCTTACCTGGGTCCCCCTAACCGACGGCAAAGTTCCTTTGGGATCAACCGGATGTGTCGCGGTCGCTGATTCCGACCCGAACGTGATCTATCTCGGTACGGGATCAGACGATGTGCGCAGCAATGTCTCGACCGGCCGCGGCATGTACAAGTCGACCGACGGCGGACAGACGTGGAAGTTCATAGGTCTTTACAACGCTGGTCAGATTGGCGCAGTGAGGATTCATCCCACCAATCCCAACATCGTGTGGGTCTCTGCGCAGGGCGATGCTTTCAAATCGAATTCAGAGAGGGGCGTATTCAAGACGACCGACGGTGGCGAGACCTGGCACAAAGTCCTCTTTATTTCGGATCAGCTAGGCGCGATGGATCTCGAGTTACAACCCGGTAACCCCGATGTCGTTTATGCGTGGATGTCACGGCTCGAGCGCAAGCCATGGACGATCATCAGCGGTTCGCGTGACGGCGGCTTTTACAAGAGTACCGATGGCGGTGAGCACTTCACCAAAATCACAAATGGACTACCGACGGAACTGATTGGCAAAGCGAACATGGCCGTGACCGCCGCGAAACCGGATCGAATCTATGCGCTGATCGAAGCTAAGCCCGGCGGCGGGCTTTATCGATCAGACGACGCCGGCCAAAGCTGGGTAGCCATGAAGCCGCAGCCGCAGCAGATCGCCGCAGGCATGATTCAGCGTCCGTTTTATTATGTCGCGCTGGGCGCCGATCCGACCAACGCCGATGTGGTTTATGCGGGCGCTGAGGGCTTTTACAAATCAACTGACGGCGGCAAAACGTTTTCAGTTTTTCGTACGCCCCATGGAGATAACCACGACATCTGGATCAGTCCAAAGGACGGCAACACCATGATCCAGTCGAATGACGGTGGCGCAAACATTTCATTTGATGGGGGACGCACGTGGTCTTCGCAGATGAACCAGCCCACGGCGGAAATCTACGGTATCTGGTTCGACAATCAATTCCCTTACAAACTTTACGGAGCACAGCAGGACAACACGACGGTCATTATTTCCAGCCAGCCGGATACCCAGGGGCGGGAAGACTGGCGTACCGGTCCGGGATGCGAGACTGGGCCCATCATGCCTTATCCGAAGGATCCGAACCTCGTTTATGGATCGTGCAAAGGGCAGTACGGCGTCATGAATTTGAAAACGGGTCAGGAGAAGAATTATTGGGTCGGCGCACAATCGCTTTATGGAAATCCCGCCAGCGATTTGATTTACCGTTTTCAAAGAGTTTCACCGATGGCCACGTCGCCTCACGATCCGGAGGTGCTCTATTACGGGTCACAATACCTGCATCGCACGCGCGATAGAGGCCTGACGTGGGAAAAGATCTCGCCCGATCTCACGGCGCATCCTTCATGCTGCCAGGGCGCGAGTGGCGAGCCAATCACGCGCGACGTTACCGGTGAAGAGTTCTACTCAACTTTGTATGCGATTGCTGAGTCGCCGATTGAGAAAGGTGTCATCTGGACCGGTTCCAACGACGGGCCGTTTTACGTGACCCGCGATAATGCGAAGACCTGGACCAATGTGACGCCGAAAGATTTGCCGGAGGGCGGGCGTGTCCAGTACATCGAGCCGTCGCCGCATCGCAAGGGCTCTGCTTACTACGCAGTGTATCGATGGCTGCTCGGCGACTACCAGCCCTACATCTATCGCACGGATGATTACGGCAAGAGCTGGACGCGTTTGACCGATGGCAAGAACGGCATTCCCGCGGATTGGCCCACACGCGTGGTCCGTGAGGATCCGGATCGCGAAGGCCTGCTTTATGCAGGGACTGAATTCGGCATCTTTATAAGTTTCGACAACGGCGGACACTGGCAATCGTTCCAGTTGAATCTGCCGAATGTGCCGGTTACCGATATCAAACTTCACAACAATGATTTGATCGTGTCGACCCAGGGGCGTGCCTTTTGGATCATCGACGATATCAGTTCACTGCATCAACTGACGCCGCAGATCGCGACGACAGACGTGCATCTGTTCAAGCCGCGGGATGGTTATCGCACGCGAACGGGACCAACAAGTCTCGGCCCGATCATTGAATATTATCTTCCCGTGGCTGCTTCAGGCGCGGTAACGCTGGACATTCTTGATGGCAAGGGTGGCGTCATTAATTCCTACAACAGCGAAACGCCGCCGCCAAACCCGCGTGGCCGCGGCGCTGGTGGTGAAGGAGCTGCGCCGGAAGATCCCGACGTCGCGCCGGCCAGACGATTTGGACCGCCTCCGCCGCGCGTGACTAAAACCGCCGGCTTGAATCGAGTTGTGTGGGACGTGAGAAACAAGGAAGGAGTCACGCTGCCGCCCGGACAATATCAAGTGCGTTTGAAGGTTGGCAACAGCAGTTTCACCGAATCGTTTTACCTGCTGATCGATCCGCGCGTGGCCGAAGACGGCGTGACTATCGACCACTTGCAGGAACAGTATGAGCACAACATGAAGGTGCGCGAACTGGTCGCGGAGGCGAATCAACTGGCGGCGCGGGTACGCGACGCGCAGACAAAGCTCCGCAACGCTTCGACCACGGACAACGACATGGCCGCGAAAGTGAATGCGATCGCAGCTAAACTACTCAGCGAACCAGTCCGTTATGGAAAGCCGGGACTGCAGGCGCACATCACGTATTTGGCGAGCATGACGGCAAACGTCGATCAAAGGATTGGACGCGATGCGATCGAACGTTATGCGGTACTCAGGAAGGAGCTTGATGCGCTGCGCTCGGAAGCCGATCGGGTACTGGGACCGGCGACGGGGATAGCTAGCGGCAATGAGAAATAAAGGAGCGGCGATGTGGTGCGAGTCAGCAATCTCATTCACAACTGGCTTTAACCATGTGGGCTTTATCCTTTGCAAAGTGACGCTTCGTAAACGCCGAAGGCGTTCGTAAATTCCAGCCCAGGGTTGCGCGCGCTAGCGCGCTACCCTGGGTAAACACGAAAACATTCGTTTGCAACCCTGAAAGGGTTGCCGCGACATGTTATTTGAGCTGCTCAATGAATTCGCGAGTTCTCTCAGAGTCCATAGGAGTGAATGAAATCTACAGTGAATCCCGACTGGTCGGGATTCCTCGAATTCAACCGGCGTTTGCGGGAGAGATCCCTCACTCGGCAACCCTTTCAGGGTTGCGACAACGTTTTTGCTTGTTACCCAGGGTAGCGCGCTGGCGCGCGCAACCCTGGGCTGGAATTAATTAACGCCTTCGGCGTTCGCTACCTACGACAACAACTTCGTCAGAAAATTCGGGTGAATATGCCAGCTCAGGAGGCCGGCCACTCCCATCAATACGCCGAAAAAAGTCGGGACCATCGCGATCATAAAGAGCCAGCGCTTTTGCGTGAGCGCAGTCACTGCCAGGAGCGAGATCGCCAGGGCCAGCATCGCGTCCGAAAGATCGAATTGGTCATCGTGAAAGTTCAGCTCGTTGTAGGTCTGATCGGCTTTGTCCGCGTCGGCCTGCTGCACCTTCTTTTTCTCATCCTGGTCCTGGGCCAGCGCCTGATAAGACTTGATTTGCTCATCGTACAAGTTGTGCACCTGTGGCGGGGCTGATCTTTCGGCGAGCTTCAGCTGGGCAACAGCTGCATTGGCGACTTCTTCACGAATATTGCGCGCTTGGTACCACGAGTAGTTATCGATCTTGTCGGCCTGTGCCTGCTGCATCGCTTGCACGATGTTGTCGTCTTTGACTTTGCAAATACCCATGAAGGTCGCCAGCAAGGCCACAGAGATCGCGACCCAGGTGTTGAGTCGTGCTCGAGATGCAGCAGCCGTGTCTTTACGGTCCGTTTTCTCATCGTCGTCATCTTCGACGTATTGCATCGGATCGGGATCCATCGAATCGCTCCTTATGTCTTGAATACACCGTAGCGGGGGCGATATTAGCAGATCAGGGGCCTTCTATATTTTCCGAGTTAAGGTAGAATACGCGCCGCCACGTCAATCAATCCCCGAGAGGAAAACTTATGCGATACCGTCTCTTGCTGGTTCTCATTACAGTTACGTGCTTGTTCACTCCTGCGCACGCGCAAAAGCGCAGGATCACTGAGAAAGACTTGTTCAACTTTGTCTGGATCGCGGATCCACAAGTGGCGCCGGATGGATCGCGAATCGCTTTTGTGCGGGTCACTGTGAATACGAGAAAGGACGGTTATGACACTTCGATCTGGACGGTTGTGACTGCGAGCGGCGAGTCGCGCCAGATGACTGCCGGACCACGCGATTCACAACCACGCTGGTCGCCTGATGGAAAATATCTCTGCTTTGTGCGCGCGCCGGAAAATAACGGACGAGTGGATCCGCCGCAATTGTTCATGTTGTCGATGGAAGGCGGCGAGGCGTTCCAATTCACTTCGCTGCCGCGGGGTGCGGGAGGCCCGCAATGGTCGCCGGATGGAAAGATGATCTCATTCGGAAATGGCGCGACCCCGGAAGAATTGGCAAGGCAGCAGCGAGAAACTTTGCCGGTGCCGCCGCCACCGCCGGCTGGTCAGCCGCTGGCCTCGGCTACTCCGACGGCAACTCCATCTCCACGCCCGTCGCCTGAGCACGAAAGCGACGTGCGCGTGATCACGCGCGCGGTGTATCGCTCTAATGACTCAGGTTATCTCGATTTCAAACATCCCGGGCATATCTGGGTCGTCGCCGCGCCGCACACCGGCGATGAAAAGGTGACGCCGAAGCAATTGACCAGTGGACGCTATAGCGAAGGGAATGTGACCTGGGCAAAGGACAACTCCCGGATCTATTTCACCTCGGACCATCGTGACGAACCTTATTACGAATTGGGCCAGACCGACATTTACTGGATACCTGTCACCGGTGGGCAACCGACGAAGCTGACGTCGATCGATATGGGAACGGGGGCGTTCACGGTCAGTCCGGACGGCAAGCGGATCGCATTTTACGCGGCCACCAATAAACCGGTCCGCTCGTACACTGAGCCTGATCTCTGGGTGATGAATCTCGCGCCGGACGAACAGCCGCGCAACCTGACTGCGACTTTTGATTTTGATCTCGGCGGCGGAGTCGGCGGTGACAATACTGCGCCGCGCGGCGGCGGAGGTTTTCCGCCCGTTTGGTCCGCGGACGGCAAAAGCATCGTGGCGCTGGTCGGCAAGGAAGGTAAGGCGATGCTGGCGTCGTTTGATGTGGCGTCAGGCAAAGAGACAAATTTGACGTCGGGTAATGAAGCTATCGTGAGTTTTCGCGCCACGCCCAGCGCGTCGAAGTTCGCGCTCTTAATTTCCACGCCGACAAAGATCGGCGATCTCTATTGGTTTGATCGATCCAGCGGCAAGCGCACCCAGTTGACGCACATCAACGATGAGTTGTTTTCAAAACTGAATCTGACCGAACCGGAAGAGATGTGGTACACGAGCTTTGACGGCAAAAAGATCCAGGCCTGGATTCAAAAGCCGCCCGACTTTGATGCGCACAAAAAATACCCGTTAATCCTGAATATTCACGGTGGCCCGCATGCCGCCTACGGGTGGGTTTTCGATCATGAGTTTCAATGGATGGCCGCGAAAGGTTACGTGGTGCTTTACCCCAATCCCCGCGGCAGTACCACCTATGGTCAGGACTTCGGCAACATCATCCAGTATCACTATCCCGGCGATGACTTTAAGGATTTGATGACCGGCGTTGATGAATTGCTCAAGCGCGGTTACGTCGACGAAAGGAAATTAGGGGTTACCGGCGGCAGCGGCGGAGGGTTGTTGACGGATTGGACGGTTGGCCACACCACCCGATTTGCCGCGGCGGTGGCGCAACGTGACATCGCGAGTTGGAGTGACTGGTGGTACACGGCGGACTTCACTCTGTTTCAGCCGAGTTGGTTCAAGGCTGCGCCGTTTGACGATCCGGACGACTTCAAAGCACGCTCGCCGATTACTTATATCAACAACGTCAAGACGCCGATGATGTTTATCCTGGGCGAAGCGGACTGGCGCACGCCCACTTACGCGGGCGGCGAAGAATTTTTCCGCGCCCTCAAGTACAAGAAGATACCGACGGTAATGGTGCGCTTTCCGAACGAGACGCACGAGCTATCGCGCTCGGGCCAGCCGTGGCATCGCATCGAGCGGCTGGAGCACATCGTCGGTTGGTTCGATCACTGGCTGATGGGTGTGCCGAAGCCGCAGTATGAGGTGACGGGACAGTGAAAACGCCGACGAGTCGTCAGAAAAGTCCGGTGCCGCCGTGGCAGTGCGCCGATGAAGAAAGTCAATCAGATCATCCATGGCAACCTGGGCGGCGTCGCGGTAACCTATGGCGCCGCTCTACAACACCGTGCCGTTCGTCGTATTGGTGATAATGGCGGTTAGGATGAGGTCAGTACCGGGAGCGGTAGCGACCGGGTCGCGCTGACCCCGACGATTAGATTGCGCAAATGCTTACCCGGTCGCTACCGCTCCCGGTACTGACCTCAAGGCGGCGGATCTCAAGGTTGGCCGAGGAACTCCTGGATCTTTTGTCGCTCTCGGTTATGCTAACTCACGCGCGTATTGTTGGAAAGGTTAATGTGTCGACAAATCACTTAGGAAACTAAACCAGGTTGAGCACAACATGAATAACGATCTACCTACGCCCGCGCTCGGTCTAAGTTCAGCAGAGGCGGAAAGCCAATTCGAGCGGCTACAGAAAAAGCTCGTGCCGCTGTGGAAATCAATTCAGTCGTTCAACCAGGACGAGCAGACGATCGTCGTCGTGCCGTCGATGACGATCGATTCCGACTGGTCAAGTTCAGAGCTGCAAGCGTACGAGGAACGATTTCTGTTTCTGCTCCTCCTGCTGCGACAGCCACGCGCGCGGCTGGTCTATGTCACGTCGCAGATGATTCATCCGAACATCATTGATTATTACCTCGACCTGCTGCCCGGAGTTATTTCGAGTCATGCGCGCAAGCGTCTGTTTCTGGTTTCACCTCTCGATGCTTCCACGCGACCGTTGAGTCTGAAGCTGCTCGAGCGGCCGCGTCTGATCCAGTACATTCGCTCGCTGATTCTCGATTTTGATCGCGCGCACCTAGTGCCCTATAACACGACCACACTGGAACGAGATCTGGCGATTAGCCTCGGGATTCCGATGTATGGGGCTGACCCAAAGACCTTCTGGCTGGGGACCAAGAGCGGCAGCCGCCGCGTGTTTGCCGAGGAAGCAGTGCCGCATCCGCTGGGCATTGAAAATCTCTCGAGCATCGATGATGTCGCGCGCGCCATAGCCGAGATGCGCGCGCAGAAGCCGGCACTCCGCCAGGTACTGGTGAAACTAAATGAAGGTGTTTCCGGCGAAGGGAATGCGCTGGTGAATCTGGAAGGACTCGCGTTCCCGGGTACATCCGAGCACGACCTGATTCTTCAGCGCCTGGAGGCGATGAAGTTTGAATTGCCGGGCGTGACCTATGACTCGTACGTCGCGAAACTGAAGGACCGTGGCGGAATCGCCGAAGAGCGAATTAGCGGTGATGAATTCCGCAGCCCCAGCGCGCAATTGCGCGTCACGCCTTTGGGTGAGGTCGAGCGTCTCTCGACCCACGATCAGGTTTTGGGTGGCGCTTCCGGTCAAACTTTTCTGGGTTGCCGTTTCCCGGCGGACCCTGCTTATGCCGCCGCCATCATGCGCGAGGCTGCCAAGGTCGGCGCGCGCCTGGCGCGCGAAGGTGTGATTGGAAGGTTTGCGGTCGATTTTGTGACCGTGCGCGAAGACAATCAGTGGAAGGCATACGCCATTGAGATCAATCTGCGCAAGGGCGGAACGACGCATCCCTTCCTGACCCTGCAATTTCTCACCGACGGCGCCTACGATGCCGACCGCGGTGTTTTCACCACGCGGTTCGGCGAGCAGAAATGTTTCGTCGCCAGCGATCATCAGGACTCACCATCGTATCGCGTCTTTACGCCTGACGATCTGTTCGACCTGGTGGCGCGGCACAACCTCCATTTTGATCAGACGCGACAGACGGGTGTCGTCTTTCACATGATGAGCGCACTCGGCGAGCACGGCCGCGTGGGCCTGACGGCGGTTGGTAATACGCGTGACGAAGCAGATGCACTTTTCGGGAAGGCTGTCGAGGCCATGGATGAGGAGGCCCGCCTGGCCATGAGCGCACAGGCGTCTGCAGCCGGCGGCGAGTGAGCGACTTCGCGTAAGTTCGCGTAATTTTGTGTGGTTTCGTGGATCGTCCCTTTCGTGGGCCGCGAAGGGATCCACGAAACCAGATCGCTAAGGAACACTAATAAGCCGGATCGTAGTTCAGTTTGCGTCTTTCATTCACACCGTGGCTTTGGCCCGGTGTCCGAGGCGCGATGTCAAAGGAAACCGTTTAAACGGTTTCCGTTTTCGGGCAAAAGAATTGTCGCCGCGCTAAAGCGGCGGCGAGAATGAGAATTTTCTCAAACTGACCCACAAACACAAGCCGGCTCATCTTTACTTCCCATCCCCGAACTGAGTAAATTCATCTTCATCACCCCGGACAACTCGATTGATCCATGCGCATTCTTCTCGTCGAAGACGAACCAAGCGCGGCGCGCATGCTCGCCAAAGGTCTGCGCGAACAGGGCTACGCCGTCGATGTTGCCGGCGATGGCGAGGAAGCGCTGTACCAGCAAAGCATCAACGAATACGACCTGGTAATTCTCGATGTGATGTTGCCGAGGCGCGACGGACTCGATGTTTGTCGTTCAATCCGCAGCGAAGGCTCGACGGTTCCGATTTTGATGTTAACGGCGCGCGATGCCGTTGACGATCGCATCAGCGGACTGGATTGCGGCGCTGACGATTATCTCACCAAACCGTTTGATTTCGGCGAATTAATGGCCAGAGTAAGGGCGCTCCTGCGTCGGCCCGAGGCGCTGCTTCCTGAGGCGATTACTATCGCTGATCTGGAAATCAACATTCACGCGCGTCGCGTCAAACGCGCAAATCAGGAAATTCAATTGACCTTGAAAGAATATGCGCTGCTCGAGTATTTTGCCCGCAACGTTGATCGCGTGCTCGGTCGCGCCGAGATTGCCGAACACGTCTGGGACCAGAGCTTCGATCTATTCTCAAACCTGATCGAAGTCTACATTCAACGGCTGCGGCGAAAAATCGATGACGGCCACTTGCTGAAGCTCATTCAAACTCGCCGCGGCGAAGGCTATGTGCTGACTACCAGCCATGAATCCTAAATGTTCAGCTCGGTAAGGACCCGCTTAACAGTCTGGTATATCGGCGTGCTCGCCCTCGTGCTCGTCGTCTTCGGCGTCGGCGTCTACGTCATGTTGAAACGAAGTTTGTACGCGCAGTTCGACTATGATCTAAAGAACACCGTCCAGGGCACCAGCGGGACATTTGTCAGGATGTTGGCGGCCGGCAAGGATCCGAAACAGGCAGCCGCTGATGAACTGAACGATCGAATTGGGCCGTATCAATCAGCCGCGATCTTTGACAGCGACGGCCGGCCGATTGCCGAGAATCCCGATCTGGCCGGCGTTCGGGTTCAGCTTCCAGACCCGACTGCACGCCAGATTCCGATTTATCTCTACAATCTCAACGACGGCAGCGGACGGCGGGTCATCTTCCAGCGCTTCACTTCGAATACTGCAGTCTTCTTTATCGTCATCAGCCAGCCACTCGATCAGGTGCTCGATACACTGCGGACGATTCGTCTGATCCTGCTGTTAGGCACTGGCGCAGGCTTGGTGTTAGCTGCTCTCGGAGGTTTGTTCCTCGCGCGTCGCAGCCTGCTGCCGGTGGCCCGGATGACTGAGCAGGCGCGGCGAATGAGCGCCGAAAATCTCGAGCAGAGGCTGCCCGTCACCAACGCCCGCGACGAACTGGGCAATCTGGCGGCCACGTTCAACGAGTTACTGGGGCGTCTCGACGCCAGTTTGTCACAGCAGCGCCGGTTCATGGCCGATGCTTCGCACGAGTTACGCACGCCCTTGTCAGTCATGCGCACGGCCATCAGCGTCACGCTCGATCATGAACGAGAAATGGAAGAATATCGCGACGCACTGATGATCATGGACGACCAGGTGCGTCGTTTGACACGCGTGGTCACCGACATGTTTACCCTTGCGCGCGCGGATACCGAGAAGCGGCGCTTGATCCGCGGTGAGTTTCGGCTGGATCGCCTGGTAGAAGAATGCGTGCGGGCCGCGGAGATCCTGGGGTCGCGTAAAGGTGTGCGCATCACTATCGGACAACTCAACCAGACCCCTTACAGCGGCGATGAAGGATTGTTGCGGCAGTTGGTGTTGAATCTTCTGGATAACGCAATTAAGCATACGCCGCCCTCGGGTGAGGTAAGTGTGGCGCTGGAAACTCATGACTCGGAACATCAGATTGTGGTGCGCGATACCGGCTCAGGTATTCCTCATGAGGCGCAGTCGCACATATTTGAAAGATTTTACCGGGCCGACAAAGCCCGCTCGCGCAGCCATTCGTCGGAATTCGGCAGCGGCGCGGGTCTGGGTCTTTCGATCGCGCAATGGATCGCCTCGCAACACGGCGGCCAGGTCAAACTCGTCAAGTCAGACGAACGAGGCAGCGTCTTTGTGGCGAACCTGCCCGTGGATTAGGTTGACTCACCAGCCCGCCACGTTGCTGCGTTTCGTGATGGTTCGTGTGATTTCGTGGAACGTGCTTTTTGGCGGCGTGACGGACGATCCACGAAATCACACGAACTAACACGAAGAAAAACATGAAGAGGAATTCGAGTTTTGACCCGGGTTCTTACGCCCCGGACTTTATGCTGTCGCGCGCTCGTTTTTGTGACGCCGTCTATGTGAGTCAATTATATTATTGGCCCTCTACCGAAGGGAGAGGATCGCTAAGATATCCAACCCCCCTCCCATTTATCTTCCGTTCATCTTGAATCAGATAGATTTCAGGACATCCCCTGAATAGCCGTTTTGAAATTCGGCGCGGCTTTTTCGCGCCGGCAAAAAGCGGGGGTCGCCTGAATGTCTGTCGTTGTACTTGCCGATCTGCGCGGCAAACGTGGTTCTGTCGCCAAGGACACCGTCGTCGGTGGTTATGGTTCGCGCTTTCACGGAGATTCCGTAACCACGCGGCTGGCGAAAAACGTCCGCCGAGTTTTCCTCAATATTCCAAGTATCCACATTGGTTATCTCGCCTCGATCTTTTCGGCGGCCGGCCATAAAGTCATCGTGACCCGCGACGACAAACCTGTGCGCGGCGATCTCGCGCTGGTGCTTACATCTCTGGTTGATTATCGTCACGAGCGCGAATGGGCCATTGCCGCGCGCAAACACGGAATGCAGGTTGGCTTTTTTGGGGCTGCCGCGACGCATCTCCCGGAATTGTTCGCGGACGCGGCAGACTTTGTAATTAGAGGCGAGCCTGAAGCTGCGGCAATCGGGATCGCAAATGGCAATCGGTGGATGGGCCTGGTCAGCAGTCCTGAGATAGCTGACCTCGATTCACTGCCTTTTCCTCGCTGGGAGATAATAAAGACGAGGCGGTTTGCATATGCGAGTCACAATGGTATCGGATTGACGCGTGCGTTTCCCATGCTGACCAGCCGCAGTTGTCCGGAACACTGCACCTATTGTCCGCATCGCATCACAGCGCCTTTCCGCGAACGATCGGTGGCATCGGTCGTCGATGAAATGGAAGAGCTTTGCAAGATCGCGCCCCATCCTCATATCAAAATCCGTGATCCGCTATTCACGCTGAATCGCAATCGCTGCTTCGGGATCAGCCAGGAGATTGTTAGCCGTCGATTACATCTGACTTTTGAATGCGAGACGCGCATGGATGATCTGGACGAGAAGTTGATTCGCGCGATGCACTTTGCCGGTTTGCGCGAGATCTCGTTCGGCGTGGAATCGCCGAACCCGTTCATCCTGAAACGCGTCGCGCGCCGCTTTATACCGCACGATCACATGAAAGAGATGGTCAAGCTGTGTTGGGATCTCGGGATTGTTACGACCGCTTTTTATGTGATTGGGTTTCTGCAAGAGTCCGAAGAAATGATCGAAGACACGATTCAATTCGCCTGTGATCTCGACACCACCTATGCCAATTTCAAAATTCTCACCCCGTATCCGGGCACGCCGCAGTTCAAGCAGCTAAAGCCGCTTATCTTTGAAACCGACTGGGAGAAATTCGATGGTTACACGCTTACTTTCAATCACCCCTATTTGACTCCGCGGCGCGCGCGACTGATGCTGGGGATGGCCTATTCCCGTTTTCTCGCGCGGCCGAGTCAAATCATGAACTGGCTGGGCCTCCACCGGTATTCTCATCACCCATGGCTGCAAAAGGCGGATGCGTGGTCATGGCGCCAGCAGGATTACTTTGATCGCCCGTGGCTGTCGCAGCGAAAGGCTACTGTATGAGTTTGCGAACCATTCCGCGTTACGGCGTTCGCTCAATACCCGGCGATGAGCGCGAGATCATTGCGGCCTTTCGTCGCGGCGAGGCCGTCGAGGGCCCGGCGATTGCGGAGTTCGAAGAGCAGTTTGCGAACTATCACTACATGGACCGGGCAATTGCCACGTCGTTCGGACGAATGGCGTTTTATTACCTGCTCCGCGCCTTTGATTTTCCGAAAGACAGCGAAATCATCTTTCCCGCGGTTACCTTCTGGGCAGTCCCTGAGATGGCGCGGCAGGCCGGCTACAAACCAGTTTTCGTTGACGTCGATCCCCTGACCTTCAACATCGATCACAAAAAAATCGAAGCAGCGATTACCGATCGCACGCGCGCCGTCGTGCCTACGCATTTGTACGGCCGGCCCTGCGACATGACCGAAGTGCTCTTCCTGGCAGAGAAATACAATCTGGTGGTGATCGAAGATTGCGCCCAGGCCGTGGGCGCTCGTTACCACGGCCGGCTGGTGGGAACTTTTGGGAACGCATCGTTTTTTAGTTTCCAGATGCTTAAAGGCATCAACACCTACGGCGGCGGGATGGTAATGACGAATGACGCCGAGATAGGTTTCAGAGTGCGCGGGCAGGCACACGCTGAGCCCTTGCAAACAGCGGCCGGCTTGGCCCGACGTTTTGCCGGCGGCGTCATTTCCAGGATCGGAATCAGTCCCAAAGGATTCACGTTTTGGGGCTTTCCGATTCAGGCGACAGCATCGTTGTTCGGCCACTCCGATTTATCAAAATACATTTGGGAAAGGATTCGGCCGCTGAATCCGTTCCCGCGCGCCTATCGACAGAGATATGCGAACGCGCAAGCCATCCTGGGAATTCGCGCGTTGGCGAAACTTGACGAGTTCAACTCGCGATCTCGCGCGCATGCCGCTTTGTATGCTAAAGGCCTGGCCGACTGTCGGGCGGTTCAGACCGCTGCGGCCGACGATGCTCGGGAAAATGTTTATTACCAGTACTGCCTTTATATTTCCGACGCCGCGCGCGCCAGCCGCCGCGCGATCCGCCGGGGCATCGATTTCGAGACTACCCATACGGACGTCTGTTCTTCGTTGCCGCTCTTCAAAGAATCTGCCGTCCTCTGTCCGGGAGCTGAGCTGACCGCGATAGCATTGCAGTTGCCGGTCTACTCGCGTTTGCGTGATTCAGATGTGGAGAGGGTTTTGCGGGTCGTGCGCGAGGTCACCCGCGATTTGCCGCCAATCGCTGAGGCGGACAGAGAATTGCATTCGCGGTTACGAAGTATGTATCGCACAGCCAGCACGCCCGTATAACTTAACGACCAGGTGCCTACGATCATCAATCTCGTGAGTGGAACCTTTGCGATCGCATCGTCGCTGGACGATCAGAGTTGGGGTATCCGTTTGCTTCCAAAGTATGGGTACCTGGCGATTCTGCTAGCCGCATTTTGGGAGGGCGAAGTCGTCCTGATCGCCGCCGGAGCCTTGTGCGGCAGGGGTTATCTCAATTGGAAGTGGACCATTCTGTTTGCGGCAATTGGCGGCTCAGCCGGGGACCAGATGTACTTCTATGCGGCGCATGAACGAGCCGCGAGGTTGATCAAAAAGTCAAAGCGGCTCAACAAGTGGTATCCGAGGATAAGTAAATTTGTGTTACGTCACAGCACCATCGGCGTCCTTTGTTCGAGATTCGCGGCCGGATTTCGAATCTCGATTCCGCTGGTGTGCGCGACCGCCGGCATGCCGGCACGAAAATACAGCGCCCTCAGCCTGACGAGCGGATTCTTATGGGCGTCGTTCTGGGTCGCGGTTAGTTATCAGGCTGGCGCGCGTCTGACGTGACGATTATGGCCGAGCCATGTGGCGAGGACTTCGCTCTGGCAAACGTACCTGCAACTCTGCAATTCTCGCCGCTTGGCTCGTCGTACCAGGAATTGAGAATCGCAGAGTCGAAGGCCTGACCCCAGATTTCAGATCTCAGATTTCAGATCTCAGATTTCAGATCTCTGCCTCACCTCGCGAGCATCGTCTTATCAACTTTGCCAAAGTTCCAGCCATTCAGATTGGCACCGCTACCGTACTGCACCTGCACGGGGTCGCCTTGGGACACGCGCGCAAATTCCGCGGCCGTGAGCGTAAAGACTACGGTAGTCGTCTCACCGGTCGTGGGGTAACGGCTCAGGTTGAACTCTTGCGAACCAATCCGCAGCACCAGCATTTCGCCCTGTGGCAGAAACTCGCGATTGCTAGTTAACTCGATCTCAACCGTATTTCCCAGCGTTGCTGACTGTACGGAACGCATCGACTTAATCTGGTTGACGTCGTTGCCGCCACCATTGGTGGTGTCCAGCGCCGTATCAGCAGTGGGCAGCGAAGGGATGATGGTCACTGGCGCCAACAGTCCGTTAAGTTTAGACAACTGAATGTTCGCCAGATAAATTTCGTCGCGACGCGTGTCGTCGAAGGTAAAACGCACGCCGCGCAGGTTGCTGACAATCGCCGGATTGCCAAATGCGGTGAGAGGAACACGCGTCGTTTGCAGAATCGGATGTCCCGCAGTCCCAAATCCAAGTACCAGGCTCCCTACCGGGCCGGTCAGCGACAGATAATCTTTGAGTTGCACCGGATTCGAAAGCGTGCCGTCGGCGCCCACCAGGCGTACCGAAAAGTTAGTCTCAAAGTTGAACCAGTTCGAGGTCTTGTTACAAAGCAGGTCCGCCGGATCAGCGCATTGACGCGAGACGCGAAAATCGAGCGTGCCGAAAGAACTGGCATCGACGCCGCTGTTCGGATTGGTCCAGTTGCTCTGGAAGAAGGTGTCTGATCCAGGTCCGTTCCAGGACACCAGGCCGGCAAACTGTCGCAGCGGATCGTGATTGGCGACATGGCCATAAGACAGAGAGACGTTGCTGAAAGTGTTCGCTGGCCCATGACTATTGAAACCAGTTGGACCGGTGAAATCGTCAAAGACTGTCGTCAGCGACGAGTCGGGTGAATCCGTGTAACCGCGATCGACTCTGGTAAGGCCGGTGACCGACGCCGGTAGTTCGAACTGCGGGTTGAAAATTCGGTTGTAGTCAGGAAGTTTCGTTGCGCCCACGTTGGCAACAAAAAACGCAACCGCGCTGGCAATCGCCGTCGGGCGCGCGTCGACTGGTCCAATCAGATGATCAAACAGTCGTTGGTTGGCGAAACAGCCGGCGGAATCACTCTGCTGCCATTCAGTGTTATAGAAATTGTGGTTCGCGCCCCACACGGCAAAAGTGGATTTTTGCCGGGCGGGGGATTCCGAATTTACCCGCAGCATCCGATCGAAAGGTTTCACGCCTTGCAAGTTGAATACGTCTCCGTCGCACATCGGCAAGAGCACATTCCAGGCGGTGCCCAGCGCATTCAACGTCAGGGCCGTCTGCCCATCGACCGGCCCAATCTCGAAGATGCCTTCAAAGGTTACCGGGCCAATCAGGCCCTGCCAGTTAGTGCCGCCGGGATCGGCTTGATAGAAATTGTAAGCGGCGCGCATGCCTTCACCGCCCCGCGAGTGTCCGAGCAGCCCGACATGACTGAAATCGATCTTGCCGGTGAGATCACTAAGGCCGGCCGGAGGAGTGTCGGCGCCGGAATTCCATCGGCTAAGTTGCTGCAGGTGGCGCAACACCAGACGGCCTCGCTCCAAATTTAGTCCGCGATCACCGAGAATGCCGGGCGCCGCGTTTATCCCGCGATTGGCATTGATCGAAACGACGATGTAACCGAGACTCGCGAGGCGCTCTGCCAGATAGCTGTATCCGGCGTGACTCGGTACGGGGATGTATCCGGCCGGACACGTGCCGGTGAACGTGTATTGAACGTTGATATCAAAATGCTCACCTGGACCGGCGAGACGGCCACAAGTGGCATGGTTGCCGTGCAGGAACACCAGCAGCGCGTGGCGCGAGCTGCCGAGGCTTGCGGGCCGGTAGACTCTGGCCCAAAGTTCTGTGGCCAAAGTAGTGGAAACAACCGGATCAATTGTGGCGGGGAGTTTGTACTCAGATACAGTAATCGGGCCCCCCGAAAGCAGAGTTGCATCGGGAGCGACCTGCGCAGCGACGGGCGCCGACAAGAGCAACAAACACAAGAGTGTTCTCATAATTTCCTCCAGAGACGGCTAGAAGTTGGTTGGGGGGGCCATAGTCTATGCCTGCGCCTGCTAAATCGCAAGATAATTAGTTGAGCGGTAATGAGCTAAATTTGATACCGCAAGAATAGGCAAGGGCAGAGCCTGCCAATCAATAGCCTCAGTTCATACGGCCGTAATTTCCATGTGGTAATCATAATGGGAATTTTTCCTGTTCCGATGTCGATTCAGGTGTCGCTCGTTCGTCTTAGGGTTAAGAAATGAGAGAGTTCATGTAGGGAGTTCTTGAGATGGGCTTTGCCTCGAAAGTCCGGTAAACGTGGGAATGAGTTTCGTGTAGTTCGTGTAATTTCGTGGATCGTTTCTGCTCGTTCGGGAAAAAGAACGATCCACGAAATCACACGAAGCAACACGGACGGAAAACTTTAGATCAGAGACTTTTGAGGCAAAGCCCTCAAAATGCGAACTAGGGAGGAATCATGCTGAAAATATACACTACCAAGTCTGGAAACGTGTTGGTCGTCTGTCTGCAAGGTCGAATCGTGCGCGGTGAAACTGACGTGCTGCGAAATGCCGTACTGTCAGAACCGGACGCAAGTGCGGTGTGGCTGGATTTGGGCCGGGTAACCACCATCGATGCCGCTGGTTTGGGCGTTATGCTGGACTTGCGCGAGCACATTCAGTCGCGGGGAATTGAGTTCAGGCTCAGGAATGTGACCAGACTTGTGCGGCAAGTCCTGGAAATAACGCGGCTGGATTCGGTTTTCAAAATATCCGCCGAAACCACAGTTGCCGCAAATTCCTTTCGCTTGCCGCCCACGCTTCAGGCGGCCGCGAGTGCTTACGACCAAACTCAGTGTTCTGTCATGACAATCAGAGAATATGATCAACGCTTAAGAGGCTATGAATGGAAACAGATTTCGCAAATATCGACGGCATGTATAAGACCAATAGTGACATCGTGAAGAAGGCTATCGCTGAGATTTCGCCGGCAGACTGGTTTCGCCGGCCCGGAGACGATTCGAATCACTTGATGTGGGTGACCGGACATTTAATCTGGAGTCGTGAAAACGTGCTCAAATCGCTCAATTCTGATTGGGCCGCCCCCTGGTCGGCAATATTCGCACGAGGCGGGAAACTGGCGACGCAGGACGAATATCCCGGCGTAGAAGAAATGAAGAGGACCTGGGATGACGTTTCCGACAAGATCGTGGCTTCATTGGCTGACGCACCGGCAGACTTGCTGGCAAAGAAGGTGACGAGTGGCCGTCCTTCTTTCGACGGCAAGGTTAGCGGACTGATCGCTTTTCTCGCCTTCCACGAAACGTATCACGTTGGCCAGATCAGTTATCTCCGCAAGTGGCTGGGATATGGTCGGAGCGTGGGATAATGCGCATGATAATTAGTCCCTCAATGCTTCCGAGTCTTTCCGAATTGCAAAGCGCAGCCGAGTTCGTGTCGCGATACGTGCCCGTGACGCCACAATATCGATGGCCGCTGCTGTCCAGGGAGGCGGGTTGCGAATTGTGGATTAAGCACGAGAACCACACCCCGACAGGATCTTTCAAGCTGCGTGGCGGGCTGGTGTTCATAGATTGGTTGCGTAGCGCGCATCCGAACGTGAAGGGCGTCATAACCGCGACGCGCGGCAATCACGGGCAATCAATTGCTTTTGCCGCCAGGCAGTTCGGATTAGACGCGACCATTGTTGTCCCTCACGGCAACAGCCGCGAGAAAAATGATGCGATGAGGGCCCTCGGCGCCGAGCTGATTGAGCACGGCGAGAATTTCCACGATGCCGATCGTCACGCCGAAGAAATAGCTGATTCCAGAAAACTCTTCCGTATACCGGCATTCGATCCTTTGCTGGTGCGCGGAGTGGGCACATATGCCCTGGAACTATTTGCCGCCGTGACGGATTTGGATTCTGTGTACGTGCCGATTGGGTGGGGGTCAGGAGCGTGTGGGCTGGCCGCAGCTCGAAACGCGCTGGCGCTCGGGACGCGAATAATCGGCGTAGTGTCCAGTCAGGCGCCGTCTTATTCTCGCTCAATTTCCAGCCGAGAGATTGTGGAGATTCCATCGCAGACACGAATCGCCGACGGAATCGCAATTGCCCGCCCGCACCGGGAAGCGTTTGACCTGGTTTGCGACCAGATTGACCGTGTCGTCGAAGTCAGCGACGACGCCGTTGAAGAAGCAATGCGAATCTATTTTCGGTGTACCCATAATGTCGCAGAAGGCGCGGGCGCCGCGTCGCTGGCTGCAGTCCTGCAAGAACGTGAGCTCGTGACGGGTAAGAGAGTCGCCGCCGTCTTGACAGGTGCGAATGTGGATACGGATGTCTACCGTCGAGTCCTGGCTGAGTAGCCAAAAGCTGGAAGGTCGCTCCTCCGACGAAAGTCAGTCGTCCTACGTTGGAAATGGTTTGTCCCCCTCTCCGCGTGCGGAGAGGGGTGAGGACTGGGCGCGCCTCGGCCCCACCCCTACCCCTCCCCGCTCGCGGGGAGGGAAAACCAGCTGAAAGGAATTCCATCGCTAAGTGTCGATCCGGCAACCTTCGGCCGTCGTAGTGTTGAAAGCAATTTATCGCACCAGAAAAAAGGAGAGGACCAAATGAAATACATGCTTTTGATTTACGACAACGAGCAGGCATGGACGCGAATCAGCGAAGCCGAACAACGCAAGATTTACGGCGAGTACATGCAATTCACCGAGGACATTAAGGCCAGCCGTAATTATCTCGCGGGAGCGCAATTGCATCCCGTGGCGACAGCGAGCAGTGTCCGAGTACGGGATGGTAAGGACCTCGTCACTGACGGGCCTTTTGCCGAAACTCATGAACAGCTCGGCGGCTATTACCTGGTCGAAGCAAAAGATCTTGACGAGGCGACGAAAATCGCTGCTCGAATTCCTTCTGCTCGTTACGGCACGGTTGAGGTGCGTCCCGTGGTTGAGCGCTCGGCCGAAGCTACTGCGTAAGCGGTCGTTCGCCAGAAGGGGCTTTGCCTCAAAAGTCGATTAGACGTGGTAATGAACGGAACCACTGACTAGAGAGTTCGATCTGACTTTTGAATCAAAGCCACTGGGAAGAAAAAATGTAAGGATGGGTTGGGCTTT
>JBKPEE010000014.1:0-10486 GCA_046728235.1 Acidobacteriota bacterium | reverse complement strand
GTTGAATTGTCCATCACCCGACCCATTGCTGCCCCAGCTGGTGAGAAAGGTGCCGCTTGAGTTGTATTTTCGGATAGTATGAGTAGCTCCATCCGAAATATAAACATTGTCCGCGCTGTCAACGGCCACCCCGCTGGCGGAAAGGAACCCTCCCGGTCCGATTGATGACAGAAATGTGCCGCTGGAATTGAACTTTGAGGTCCGGTTGGTTGTGTTGTCCGTGACATAAATATTTCCGGCAGAATCAACCGCAATACCTGACGGAGTGACGAATCCACCGGGCACGTCGCCAAAGATGCCCGCCTTAAGCAGGAAGTTTCCATTGTTGTCAAACTTCTGGAAGCGATTGCCATTTCCTTCGGCCACATAAACGTTGCCCGCGCTGTCCACGGCTATGCCGGTCGGCGTTAAGAATTTACCGTCTGCGGTACCCGTGCCTCCCCACGTCAAGACAAAACTGATGCTGGCCATCACGGCCACGCTGGCTGCGAACACGATCATCAATGCGGCCAGAGTGATTCTGAACCTGCGCCCGATGCCGGCAAACGGGAACCAATTGAATCCGGGAGAGCAGAGGGAAGTATTGTGAGCTGTCATGAGATTCTCCTTTTTGTAGTTCACGGCCGAAAACGGGGCGACAGTTTGAGCTCCCTCCGGCGGAAGAGGGGCGCGGACAATACCACAAAAGCGGGCTTTCCACCACAAGCAACATGACCTTCAACTATCATCAGATAGACGGTGCTTGCAATGGGTGCTAACGTGCGATAAGTATTCCCTGCCGTTAATCGATAGACTTCGATCGGGAGCAAATGCAATGAGGCGGACTTTGTGGCTGTTACTGGCAAGCGCTGGTTTAACCGTATTGATCACCGCGTGGATGAATTCGCCCGCCGGCGCGACGACCGGTCAGGAGTCCAAACCAACAGAAATTAAAATCGATCCTGCAAAGTTCGACGATTTCGTCGGGCAGTACACGTTCACTGAAAACCCTGACTTGGTTCTTTCTTTCTCTCGCGCAGGTGAAAAGTTTTACGTGCAGGCGACGAACCAGGGTCGAATTGAAATCTTTCCCGCCAGTGATACTAAGTTTTTTCTGAAGGTCCTCGACGCCGATGCGACCTTCATTCGCGACGCCCAGGGTCGAGTAACCAGTTTGCGATGGCGCCAAAATGGTCGCCAATCGACCGCAAAGAAAACCAGCAACCAGCCCGCCGTCGAAAACAATATCCCTTTCGATCGTCGCGAAGAAATGATTCGCATGCGCGACGGCGTTCGGCTCCATACGCTCATTTTCGCGCCCAAGGACCAGATGGAAGCGCTCCCCATCATTTTCAGTCGCACACCTTATGGCATCGAATCGAATTCCGACACCATCAATCGTCGGTTTCGAGACTTTGTCCCCGCTGGCTACATTTTTGTACTGCAGGACATTCGCGGCCGGTACGGCTCGGAAGGCGAATTCGTGATGAACCGGCCGTTGCACGATAAGAAAGATCCCCACGGCATCGACGAAAGCACCGACACGTACGACACGATCGATTGGCTCGTAAAAAATGTCCCCAAAAACAACGGGCGTGTGGGGATCCTG
The DNA here is from genome assembly GCA_046728235.1 of Acidobacteriota bacterium. Classification (GTDB taxonomy): domain Bacteria; phylum Acidobacteriota; class Blastocatellia; order Pyrinomonadales; family Pyrinomonadaceae; genus UBA11740. The sequence goes on along the minus strand of JBKPEE010000014.1, from coordinate 8,898 downwards.
GGTGTCTCATACGACGGGTGGCTTTCGGCCGTGGCCACCATCGATGCACATCCGGCGCTAAAAGCTTCATCGCCCCAGGCTCCGATGACTGACACATGGCTGGGCGACGACTTCTTCCACAACGGAGCTTTTCGTCAAAGCTATGGCTACGAATATGTGAAGGAGATGGAGACCTCGAAGGAGGACACGGACGTTACTTTCGATAAAGACGCATATGATTGGTACCTGGAGAAAGGGGCGCTCGGCAGAATTACCGAACTCAACGGCGGCAAGCTGCCGACGTGGAATGCGTTCGTAGCGCACCCCTCTTACGACGATTACTGGAAAGCCCGGGGCGCCGGGAATTATTTGAAGCCTACGCATGTGGCGACGCTGGTCGTGGGAGGCTGGTGGGACCAGGAAGATTATTACGGAGCTTTGGCAACCTATGCCACGCTGGAAACATTTGATAAGACGAACCACAACTTCATCGTGCTCGGTCCATGGAACCATGGCGGCTGGAATGGTCCGGCGAGGATGCTGGGCCAGTTGAATTTTGGGGCTGCTACCGGCAATTACTATCGCGCGCAGGTTCAGGCGCCCTGGTTTGCTTATTATCTCAAGGACAAAGGCAAATTAGATCAGCCGGAGGCGCTGACTTTCCAAAGCGGTACCAATCAATGGACGCGTTCAGATCATTGGCCGCCGAAAGAAGCAGTTGCGCGCGACCTCTACCTGCACAGTGGCAAGACACTTTCGTTTGCGCAGCCCGCGAACAACAACGGGCAGGACTTTGAATCCTACGTTTCCGATCCGGCGAGTCCAGTTCCCTATCGCCAGCGGCCAATCCAGCCAACCTACGGACGAGGATCGACCTGGTACACATGGCTGGTACAGGACCAGCGATTCCTTCAGGGCAGAAATGACCTACTCACCTGGCAAACCCAGCCGCTCGATCAAGACCTGACGATCGATGGCTACGTCATGGCCCACCTGTTTGCCTCGACTACCGGGACAGACAGCGACTGGGTGGTTAAGCTGATCGACGTCTATCCCGACAACAATCCGGAAGAGCCGGCGATGGCGGGTTACCAGTTGATGATCGTCGACGAAATCTTTCGCGGCCGTTACCGGCAGAGTTTCGACAAACCGACCGCTATTGTCCCCGAACAGGTGAATGAATACACGATCGATCTGCGCGCGAACAATCACACGTTCAAGAAAGGTCACCGCCTGATGGTCCAGGTGCAAAGCAGCTGGTATCCGCTCTACGATCGCAACCCACAGAAATTCGTCGAGAATATCTTTCTGGCACAGCCGCAGGATTATCAATCAGCAACCCAGAAAGTCTATGAATCGGCTCGCTATCCTTCGCACCTGACGTTACCGGTGATGAAGTGACTTCGTCGCCGGGACAAATATTGGGAGTGTGTTGACGATAAGAATGCCGATCGGTCCCGTAGGGACCAAATGTTTCTAGTCACAACGAAACCGTTTTAAACGGTTTCAGCTTCGGAAGAAGGACCAACCCGCCACGCTCAAGCGCCGGCGAGAATGAGACTTCTCTAACCTAACCAGCACTAACGGTCGGCCCAATGCCGTTCGGTCTTTACTTTTGCCGTTATCCTTTCTAACTTCGAGCTATGCCTATGCGTCAATGGAAACTGGCCCGCTGCTCTCTCACGTACGGAGCGCGCACGCTGGTGATGGGCGTGTTGAATGTCACGCCCGACAGCTTCAGTGACGGCGGTCAATTCCTCTCGCTCAATCAAGCGCTCGAGCACGCCCAGCAGATGCTCGATGAAGGCGCGGACATTATCGATGTCGGCGGCGAATCAACGCGGCCTGGTTCTGAGTTTGTTTCCGCCGGAGAAGAATTAGATCGCGTTATGCCGGTTATTGAGCTGTTGGTCAAGCGAGTTCCGATTCCGATCTCAATCGATACGACCAAGGTCGAAGTAGCGCGCGCGGCGCTGAAAGCCGGGGCGGAGATTGTCAACGACATCTCGGCATTGCGTTTTGAACCGGCTATAGCTGACGAGGTTTGCCGTGCCAAAGCGGGCCTGGTGCTCATGCATTCGCGTGGCACACCCAAGACAATGCAAAAACTGCCGCCGGTCGCAGACATCGTCACCGAAGTTATCGTTGACTTGCGTCACAGTGTCGCCAAAGCTGAAGAGCACGGCATCGCGCGCGAGAGTATCGCCATCGACCCGGGAATCGGTTTTGGCAAGACGGTGAATCAGAATCTTGAATTGATCGCGAAGCTGGATCAGTTAGGGCGCGCGTTTCCCAACTTTCCGCTAATGATCGGCACCTCACGCAAATATTTTATTGGCAGGTTGCTCGGCGGAGTTCCAGCTAATCAGCGGCTCAACGGCACACTTGCGAGTGTGGTGGTGGCCGTGATGAATGGGGCACAGATTGTGAGAGTTCATGATGTCAAACCGGCGGTTGAGGCGCTGAAAGTTGCGGACGCGATTTGTCGCCCTGACAGCAGGACCACTTAAGTCGTCAGTCTGCCATCTTCAATGCTTAGCTAGGGTCCTGTCTCTAAAGTTCACGTAACAAATGAGGACCGTCGGTTGCTCCGGTCTGCGTCCCGCGGGGAAGAAATGTTTATAGAAAAGGGTTCCCCTCGGGACCTTTTCGCTCCAGAGGAGTGAGATGTTCGCTTCGCGGGATAGTACATTACGCTCCTACGGAGCGAAAGAACCACCGCCGCCAATCGTTACCTATAAACATTTGCCCGCTCTGCGGCCGGGACATTAGGCATGACTTGTTACCCGAACTTTAGAGACACCCATTAGAATGCACCCTCATCCGCCGATGGCCCGTAGATCGAGGGCACCGGCACATCGAGCAAGCGCAGGTAAACGCCCAATTGCGCGCGATGATGGATCATGTGATTCATCACAAAGCCGCGCATCACTGCAGTCCGCGGCAAGGTGAAAATCGTCTTGTCACCCATACGCAAAGACCACTTGCCTTGCCAACTTTCATCGGCCGCGCTTTCCAGCGCGGCGCGCGCCGCCGTCACATTCTTGTCGAAGGTTTCCAGTACTTCAGCGGTCGATTTTGCCTGTTCGAGACGCGGCGCAGGCTGGCCCTGGGGCGCCAAATCCAATTCGTCCGCTTCGAAAGTGGCCTTAGTCCAACTCGGGATATTGGAAAGATGCGTGGCCAGTCCGCCGAGGGTCATCGATTTCTCGTGCGGCTTCCAATCGAACTTGTCGTCAGGAACTCGCTCGAGCGTCTTACGGGTGTTCGCCATTTCGTGTTCGAACTCCGGCATCGCCATTTGACTAATCGGCATTGCTTCACCTCCGATCCTCAAATCCAACTCATCATCAATTGTAAGGGGAACCGATTATAAGTATCCTTGCGAGTCTTCGACAAGGAGCCTCTCGCTCGGAAGGTCGGCAGATTGATCCACGAAATCACACGAACACGCACGAAATTCTTTTTTTTGTTCGCGAAGGTTTCGTGTGGTTTCGTGGATCAGTTCTTAGAGCGTGGCTCAACCAAACTACACTGATTCGTTCGTAATGAAACACAGATACGATTGCATCGTCATCGGCGGCGGCCACAACGGCCTCGTTAACGCCGCCTATCTCGCGCGCGCAGGTAAGCGTGTGCTGGTGCTCGAGCGGCGGCACGTGCTGGGCGGCGCCGCGGTGACTGAAGAAGTTTTTCCCGGCTTCAAATTCTCGGTCTGCTCCTACGTCGTTTCCCTGCTCCGCCCCGAGATCATTCGCGAACTAGATTTGCCGCGACACGGCCTCGAGATTCTTCCGCTTGACGGCACTTTCACGCCAATGCCCAACGGCGATTACCTGTGGCGAGTGAACGATCATGCAAAGACACGGAGAGAGATCGCGCGGCATTCCAGACTCGATGCTGAAGCCTACGATGAATACGGCAAGGCCATGATCGAGATGGCCCATTTCGTCAAGCCCATCATGAATATGACGCCACCTGATCCGGCGTCACTCAACCCCAAAGGTTTGCTGGAATTGCTGACCATGGGGCGTCGCTTTCAAAAGCTCTCATCAGAAGATAAATACAACCAGGTGCAGTTGATGACCATGAGCGCCGTTGATTTTCTCGATCAATGGTTCGAGACAGACGTACTCAAGGCGACGATGTCGGCCTCTGGAATCATCGGCACTTTTCTGGGGGTGCGGAGCCCGGGCACGGCCTACGTACTGCTACATCATTACATGGGAGAGATTGATGGCGCGTTTCGATCCTGGGGGCTGGCGCGCGGCGGCACCGGCGCTATCTCAAATTCGATCGCGAATGCTGCGCGCGAGGCCGGCGCTGAGATTCGCACTGAGGCGCCCATCGCCAAAATCATTTTGCAGAACGGCAAGGCGACGGGCGTGGTGCTGGAAAACGGAGACGAAATTTATGCGGATATTATTTCGTCCAGTGTCGATCCGCGCCTGACATTCATGAGGATGGTAGGTCCTGAACACCTGCCTGACGAATTTGTTGAAGACATCCAGCGCTACAAGTTTCGCGGCTCTTCCGGCAAAGTCAATCTCGCGCTCGACGCGCTGCCGAATTTCAAGGCACTTCCGGGAGCCGGGCCGCACTTGCGGGGCGCGGTTTCCATCTCACCCAGCGTCGATTACATGGAGCGGGCGTACGACGACGCTAAATATGGTCGTTATTCGCGGCGGCCTTACATCGATATCGTCATTCCCACGCTGACGGATCCTTCGGTAGCGCCGGCGGGCAAACACGTCATGTCCTGCTTCGTGCAATACGCGCCTTACAATTTGCAGGAAGGAAGCTGGGACGAAAAGCTTGAGGAGTTCGGCGACACTGTAATTGACACCATCGCCGAGCACGCGCCGAACATTAAAGACATCATTCTTCATCGACAAGTGCTGACGCCGCTGGATCTCGAACGCGAGTTCGGATTGTCGGAAGGCAACATTTTCCAGGGCGAACTCACCCTGGAGCAACTTTTCTTTCTTCGCCCGGCGCCTGGCTGGGCCCAGTATCGCTCGCCGATCAGGAACCTCTACATGTGCGGGTCGGCAACACATCCCGGCGGGGGAATTATGGGCGCCAGCGGGCGCAATGCAGCAATGGCGATTTTGAAAGATAGTTAGTTTCAAGTTTCAAGTTTCAGGTTTCAGGTTGAGCAAAGAACTTGAAACCTTAAACCTGAGACATGAAACCCGTAGTCATCATCGGCGCTGGTCTCGACGGCCTGATCGCCGCTTACTATCTCGCTAGAGCCGGATACAAACCGCTGGTGCTTGAGCGACGCGACACGATTGGCGGCGCGTGCGGGACGGAAGAGTTTCATCCCGGCTTTCGCGCTTCCCTCGCCACCAGCACCGGCCCGCTTCTGCCGCAAATCGCCAACGATCTTCAACTCGATCGCCATGGTGTTCGATTCGTTAAGCCCGCGGTTCGCGTAACTGCGCTCAACCCGGATGGCGCGCCGCTTTGTATCTATGACGATCCAAAGCGCACGGCAGAAGAGTTAGCAAGCCACTCAAGAAAGGACAGCGCACGATATCCCGACTTCGCGAAGTGCTTCGCAAACATCGGTCGCGCGCTCAGGCCGCTGCTGGCGATGACGCCACCCGACATCGATTCGCCTTCTACCTCTGAATTGTGGAACCTTGGCAAGCTCGGATGGAAGATTCGTGGCCTGGGCAAGACAGACGAATACCGTCTGCTGCGCTATGGACCAATGGCAGTCGCTGATCTGGCCGGAGAATGGTTCGAAACCGAATTGCTACGCGCGGTGGTGGCCGCGCGAGGGATCTTCGGCGCGTTCGCCGGCCCATCGTCGGCTGGCACGAGCCTGCCGCTGTTGTTGCAGGCGGCCAACGATGGTCAGGTTTTCGCGCCGGCCTCATTCGTGAAAGGCGGCATGGCCGCGCTCGCTGAGGGCATCGCGAAAGCAGCGACCGAGGCCGGTGCAGAAATTCGCACAGGTACGAACGTGACGGGCATCCAGCTCCAGGATGGCCGAGCCGTTGGAGTGATTATCGAAGACGGAGAAAACATTCCCGGGTGGACGGTTGTCTCGAACGGCGATCCGGGAATCACCTTACTTGAACTTCTTGATGCGGGCGCCGAACTCCCTCCCGTCTTTCGCGAGCGGATTCACAACTACCGGGCGCACGGAACAGTCGCCAGAGTCGATCTTGCCTTATCAGCTCTACCTGCGTTTGTGGGCGTGAAAGGTGATGAGGCCGAGAAACTCTCCGGCCGCATTCATCTGGGACCGGACATCGATTACCTGGAGCGCGCATTCGACGCCGCCAAGTACGGCGACATGTCGCCGCAGCCGTACCTCGACATCACAATTCCCACCCTCACTGATCCGACCCTGGCGCCGAGCGGGACAGAGTTGATGTCGATTCACGCGCAGTTTGCACCGTACAAGTTGAAAGGTGGTGACTGGGAGGCAAGACGAGAAGAACTTGGCGAGAGGATTATTTCAACGCTCGCAAAGTACGCGCCCGAGGTGAAAGAGTTGATTCTGGGTTGCCGGGTGATAACTCCGCGCGATCTCGAAACCAAATATGGATTCCGCGGTGGTCACATTCATCACGGCGAGATGTCGTTGGATCAATTGTTTGCTTTTCGTCCCGTGATTGGCTCAGCGCGCTATCGCACGCCGATCGAGCGGTTGTATTTGTGCGGCGCTGGCACGCATCCCGGCGGCGGGCTGACGGGTGCGGCCGGGCTTAATGCAAGCCGAGAAATAATCCAGGACCTGAAGAGATGAGCCACGGATTAACGCGAAGAGACACCAATTGAAACCGAGCGGTCTGTTTTCTGCGTCCATCTGAGCTTCGCCTCAAACAGTGATCGGATACGCCGTCAGGAAAGAGCGCGCGACGGCATAAAGCGTGGGGCGCAAGCCCCACGTTAGTTAAGAAAAAACATCAAGCCCGCGGAGCGGGCGACAGCCCGTTTGGAGTGCGCTGACTTGTCAGCGCCTTGGAAAGCGGCGACTAGTCGCCGCACTCCAAAGCCGTCGCCCGCTCCGCGGGCTTAACGATCTTCTCAAACGCAATTACGTGGGGCTTGCGTCCCACGCTTTATGCTGTCGTGCGCTCCGCGCACTACCAACGTAAATCTGAAGCGGCTCCTTATTTCTTCTGCATCAAACCAATAATCGCGCCCACCGCTGCCGAGATTATTCCCAGCACAATCAGGATCGTGCCGATGAAGGTCTGCTTAGCTTCTGCGAACTGGCCACCTAACTGACCAATCATGTCTTTCAGAGAGGCGTCATGCGGGATAGTCAAGAGTCCAATCGCCAGCAGGAATGATCCAAGCGCCATCAGCATCAACCATGGCGCCGTGATGGACGCGCGGCCGATCTTCTTCCCAATCTCACTCTTCGAATAGCTGTAACTCAGGTAAACCGCGAGACCCAGCAACAGCCAGGCGACAAACCGCCACCAGGACGTAGGCGGCAAGTAGTACATCAGGAAAACGCACGAGACGGCACCGAGTGCCGGCAGCGGCCAAGTACCCAAAGGCACCTTGAACGGCCGATGCCGATTAGGTTCCTTGTACCTCAGAATGATGATGCCGACACACACCAGCACGAATGCGAACAGGGTTCCTATATTCGTCAAGTCAACCATCTCATCGATACTCATGAACGCTGCGAAGGCGGCAACGATCACACCCGTCAGGATGGTCGTAACGTGCGGAGTCTTGAATCTCGGATGGACCTTTGCGAACACCGGCGGTAGCAACCCGTCACGCGCCATGGAAAAGAAAATGCGCGGTTGGCCCAACTGAAACACCAGCAGTACGGCAGTGTGGGCGACCACTGATCCGAACGCGATAATTCCCCCTTGCCATCTGGCCTGCGGCGCCACATGGCTCAGCGCTTTCGACAAGGATCGATCCAGGTCGGCCTTGCTCCAGGTGCCGAGGACATCGAAAGAGACTGCGCCGGTGAAGACGGCGGCCACGGCAATGTAGAGAATCGTGCAGATGATCAGCGAGGCGATGATCCCAATCGGCAAGTCTCGAGCAGGATTCCTTGTCTCTTCGGCAACAGTTGAAACCGCGTCGAACCCGATGTACGCAAAGAAGACTACTGCCGCTGCCGCGAACGTGCCCTTCCAGCCGACAGGTTGAAACGGGTGCCAATTCGTAGTCATCTTCGCGGGCGAAACGTAATAGAGCATCAGCCCGATGAAGAACAGCAGCACCACGATTTTCACCATCACCATGACGGCATTGAATTGCGCAGATTCCTTGATTCCCCACACCAGAACAATCGTAATCAGAGCCACGATGCCAAAGGCAGGCGCGTTGAAAATAATCGCGTGACCGAATATGTGCGGCGCGGCCGCAAAGATCTCAGGCGTGGCCGTGCGGTAGTTATTGACCAGCCAATCTGGCAGCGCGATGTGAAAACTCGCGAGCAATTCGTTGAAGTAGCCGGCCCAACTGATGGCGACCGCAACGTTCCCGATCGCGTACTCGAGCATCAGGTCCCAACCGATAATCCACGCCACCAGCTCTCCGAGGGTCGCGTAAGAATAGGTGTAAGCCGAGCCCGAGATCGGAACCATGGGTGCCATCTCCGCATAGCACAGGGCCGTGAATGCGCAAACTACTCCCGTAATCACAAACGAGAGCATGAGCGATGCTCCGGCACCCGGTCGCGAAGAATCGCCGGCAGCGGCAGTGCCGACAGTTGCAAAGATACCGGCGCCAATGATCGCGCCAATTCCGATTAGGGTTACGTTGAATGCGCCCAGCGCACGTTTTAGGGTGTGGCCTTCCTCTTGCGCTGCCGCCAGAATGTCATCCAGGTTTTTGGTGCGAAAGATTCCGCGAAGCAAGGTGTCTTCTCCCTGAGCCGAATTCGATTCCCGAACCGATGGACAATTGCCGCGGAGTTTGCCA
>JBKPEE010000013.1:0-13869 GCA_046728235.1 Acidobacteriota bacterium | reverse complement strand
ATTCAAGGTTGCGCAAGCTTTCGCTGACGATTCCCGGGATATAGTCTTTCTGCGGCAGCAAAACTGTCTTGGGCACGTCTACGCCCAGTTTGTGCGCCAGCGAGTAATTAAAGAACTTGTCATCGGCCGACCACCAAAAGGGATTGTTGATGATAATCGTTCCTTCGAGCGCCATGCGCTTGAGCGTCGCTCGATAAAACGGCACCTCGTGCGAGATGCGGTCGACGACCAGATCGTATTGCGGCGTCTGGTCGTGACGAACACCGCCCAGTTTAAGGTATTCGGCGACAATTGAACCGTGGCCGCGTTCATTAATGTTGTTAATTAGGGCTTCCGGAAAGGTCTTTTCACGCCCCACCAAAATTCCAACCTTCTTCATTGATATCCCTTTCAGATAGTTACGAGCTCGTACTGAATCCTTCAGCAAAAGAGAGCGCGAAGGAGCTTACAGTTTACTCTGTTCTGGTTTGATCCTAGTTAAGCGGCGGGCAACGGCATTTGTCAAACGGGGCCGGAGCGTGAGCATCCTCGGGCGAAGTACCTGCATCACTATGGTGCACAAACTCTGTTTCAAAAGACCTTGTGCTACAATTACCAATCGCAGAGGGTCAGAATTCAGGAGTTAACCAGCAGAAGTACCAGATATGAGTTTTGAGTCAGCCCCCGTTCGTTATTCAGCATTGATTCTCTCCGTCTTGCTCGCCTTGTGTTCGAGTCTTGCCTTGACTGCGCCGGCGCGCGCCGATCAACAGAAGGAATTTACCGCCGAACAAATCGCCGAAGCCACGATCTTGATGGCCGGAAGTGGCGGGGGCCGCGCGCTGCTGACGCAGATTCGGAAAAATGGGCTGGAGCGCGGCCGCGAGACCCGTACCGCCCCCGACGGTCGTTCCGAAGAGTCGCGATACGAATTGCGCTTTGTTCACGGCGACAAGATTGAGAAAGATAAGGTGCGCCTCGACAGCAAGACTCCGCAAGCTGAGTATTCGCTCGTCTATGGCGAGGGCCACCTCTTTGGAATTATCAATGGGGCCACTTTTACGCCGCGCGCCGACACCGCCGCCGAATTCATTGCGCAACAGGCGCACAGTATCGATGCACTGCTGCGATATAAAGAGAATGAATCGAAGATCACCTCAGCTGGTAAGGACAAGCAGCAGGGAATTGATCTCTACGTGATCGATCTGGTCGATAAAGCAAATCGCAAGACCCGCTACTTCATCAGCGTCAAGACCTTCCGCGTGCTGTCACTCGAATATGAAGAGACGCCGCCGGGCGCCACAGCGGCAGTCAAATACACCAAGCATTTTTACGATTATCGGATTGCGCAAGGCACTCAGCTTCCATTTCGCACAGTGCTTTATGAAGACGGCAAGCAGATTGTTGAGACGCACGTGCTTACCGTCCAGTACGGTCTGAAGATGGAGGACTCGCTGTTTCAGAATCCGGAATCGGCGGCCTCGTCTGGAAATCCGTAGAGTCTAACGAAAAATCGTCGTGTTAATCGTTCGATCATCGCGTAGCGATGACCTGAATTTAGCCGTGGGCTTTAGCCCACGGATCATTGTTAAGTCTAAATCCTCCGTCGCGTAGCGACGGTTGAGGCGGACGCGAAAAATCAATCGTCGCTACGCAACGACGGACCTCATGTCCGATATCACCGTGGGTTAAAACCCACGGCTAAAGTAATCCCGGCGCTACGCGCCGAAAATGCCAGATGACAAATCTCCTTCGTTAAATGTCATAAGGGTTCGCCTGCGTCGTAATAACCCTTAACTTTTCGGAACTTCTCCCCAAAATCCGCGTGTCAAACTGCCGAGGCGGTCGCGGGGCGTTGTATAATTTCTCCGCGAAGAATGCAGCGCAACTCGCCAGGTTGCCATGCAGGAGCAAACTGACGGTTTGCGTTACAACTCGAGAGCCCTACCTGCCTGATGAGAACGTTATCTTCGATCGAGGACCTGAATTTCGCCGCAGCCATGCCGGCGCCGGTAGTAGTTCAGAAAGCGTCCGATCACGTCTTGCTGGAAGAAACCCTGGCAGGCGACGAGGACGCCTTTGCCGAGCTGGTCAGCCGCTATCGAAATCAGATCACGAGTTACATTTACCGGATGACTAACGATTACGATGGTGCAGTTGATCTGGCCCAGGAAACTTTCCTGCGAGTGTACCGGGCAGCAAATCGCTATCAGACGACGCACGCGTTCTCGACTTATATCTACCGGATCGCCACCAACCTGGCGATCAGCGAGTTGCGCAAGCGCAAGCGCCGCCGGTTGGTTTCGCTAACGGGATTGCTGGCGTCAGGAGACGGCGAAGAGGTTCGCGATTTCGACGCGCCGGATGAGCGGCCTTTGCCGGATGCCAACCTGGTCGACACTGAGCAGCGACGGGTGGTGAAAAAGGCGATCAGCACGCTGCCGGAAAAATATCGCGCGCCGCTGGTACTGCGCGATGTGGAGGGGAAGAGCTACGACGAGATCGCGGCGATTCTGGAGACGAGCGAGGGCACAGTTAAGTCGCGCATCAATCGCGCGCGAAATTTCCTGCGCGACAAGATGCGCAATTACGTTTAGGTGGTGAATCATGAGTGGGAAAGTTTGCCGCGAAGTGCGGCGAGAGATTGATCAGTCGGAATTGGGCCAATCGCTGAGCGCGAACGCGGCAGCCCACGTGGCCGGGTGTCCTTCGTGCGCCGAGTTTAGCAGCCAGCGTTCGCGTTTGCGCGAACTGGTTGGCGCGCTCACGCCGGTGACAGCCCCGGCGGATTTCGACATGCGTCTGCGCGCGCGCATTGCTCGTGAGCGTGACGTGCCACGGCAGCCTTTTATTTTTCGTTTTGTGATGAGCACTCCCGGGATCGTAGTGGCCGCGGTCCTGGTCCTGGTTGTGGCAACCATCGTCTTTATCAGTCAACGAAGGCCGCAAAGTCCGAGGCTGGCGTCGGGCAGTCACAACGACCAGGTTGTTACGCCGGCTCACGCGCCGGCCGTGGCAGAGAAAGATCAAAATTCAGACGCCGGGACAACCGTGGCAGTGAATACAAATTCGGGCAAACCAAAGCAGTCTCCATTGCTCGTCCGAAACACGCCCAGGGTTAATCTACCGGTTAATGTGGCGCCGCACGTTGAGGACCTCAATGCCAGGAGTGCGCAAACGGTGCGCGCCACCAATCGCGGTGAAGTCTCTTTGGTAGCGCCCCTGAAGCCGATGGTCGTGACCATGTACGACGAGCACGGGGCCACCAGAAAGATTCAGATGCCGCCGATTAGTTTCGGCTCGCAGCGTCTGACTGACAATCGCATGCCTGTAAGTATGACGAATTCGAGAGACTGGTAAGTGTAAATTGGGTTATGAGCAATAGACCTTCATTCAGGATTACGGCTGCGGCAGCGCTTGCGTTGGTGGGGTTGGTCGCAAGTGTCGCAGCGCAGACTAATACGCCGGCAACGACCGCAGCGGCAACAGCAGAGGTGACGCAAACTCCACCGGCAGAGCGAGCCCAGCGGCGCCCGTCGCCACGCAGAGGTCCGGAGCCACCTGCGCTCGTCACCGTGGTGCCGAATCAGAACCAGCAGGCCCCCCAAGTGGTGACCATTGTGCACCGGCTGACAGGTGTAAAGCTGCTGCGTTTGCTGCTGAGACAAGTCGGCGCAAATGGGGCGATTGAAAATGTTGATCCGGAAAGTTTGCTGACCGATGCGCATGCCAGCATTCTGGCGGGCTGGGCACTGGAGGACGGTAAGACTGTTGCGGCGCGTTTGCCGCAGGCCCTTGCGGAAATCGAATTCAGTGAAACAGCCGGAGCGCGTGCCGGTCGGGCGCAGACGGGTGTCTGGTCTGCCACACCTCCGTCCTTTGTGATGCCCGCACCGCGGATTGAACCGGATCTCATGGTGATTACCGGAGGCGGGCAAAAATTACGCGCGCATCTGGTTGGCCTGGACGGGGAAACCGGATTATCAATACTACAGGTAAACGGAAATCTCCCGACGTCCGCGCCACCGAAGCCAAGCGAATTGACTCTCGGCCAGGGCGTGCAAATCTTTGCCCCCGAACCGGCGAGTTCCGATGCTGAATCCATCCCGCGAACGGTCTATGTAAAGGTGGGAAAGTTTGATGCGACCGTAGCGAAGGTGACCGTGAACAATTCTGAATTGCCGGATCCGCTGATTCTGCGCGGCGGCGAGTTCTCGGCTAAGGTTGTCGGCGGAATTGCCTGCGATCAATTCGGCAATACCCTTGGTATCGTCGATTCAATTGACGGAAACAACGCTCGTCTCGTCTCAGCTGCGGCTGATCAGGCGGCAACAAAACGCGTTCTGGCGCGCCAGGCCAGCGTGCCACGTCCCTGGTTGGGTTTGAGCGGCGAGCCGCTCGAATTAGCAGGCCGCGCCGGTTTGCTGGCGTCTGGCTGGCGTGAGGATCAAGCCAATGAATTAATGAACTCGCCGACCGGAATTCTGGTGACGATGGTAGTGCCGAAAGCTCCCGCGGCGCTGGCGCAGCTGCATGCGGGAGACGTGATCGTGCGGGTCAACCAGGACGAGGTAAAGAATGCGGATGCCTTTTCCAGTTTGCTCGACAGAGCGGGCAGCGGAGAGCAGGTGGTATTCACCCTGAAACGGCCGGACGTATCCGCACCGCTCGAAATTCCGGTTAAACTCGGCGGTTCGTTTGCCCCGGGCTTTGAGTGGACTTTTGCATTTCCGGAAGCGGCGACGACTCCTTTCCTGGGTTTGCAGCAACTCGGAATTCAGACGATGGCCTTGACTGCCAAAGGTGCGTCGGGATTTGGCGCCCGGAATGGGTTCATTGTGGTGGCGGTGAAACCGTCAAGCGCGGCGGCGCGCAGCGGCATCCGCGAAGGCGATGTGATCGAATCTATCGATGGGCGAACATTCGGTCGCGGCGCCTGGCCAACCGCTTCCGCGTTCACAGCTCAGAAGAAGCACACGGTTTCAATTGTGCGGGATCGTGAGAAGAAACAGCTTGTGCTGGAAGTGGAAGAGTAAGCGGGCCTCAGATCTCAGATCTCAAATCTCAGATCTCAGATTCCAATCTCAACTCCTCACTCGACATAAAAATTCAATTTCCTCGTCGCGCTCGCCTTTGCCAGCCGATCAATGACGGTCACTTGCAAAACGTAGGCGCCTGGTTGCAGCCCGGCTAACGAAACATCCGCCGCGTAAGGAACACGCTGCGCGTCAAAGGCTGCCTCAGTCGGAATCTTGTGCAACGGGGTCGTAATCACCGGCTCGTTGTCACGGAAAACCTGCACTTGCACGGCAAGGTCCGGCACCGCCGCCGTAGCAGAGGTCGTGCCGACGGGAACCGTACGGTCTTTGCCAGGCTGCGTAACGCCGTCCCTGGCGGGCTGCGTCGTTCCTTCCTTGTCGGGTAGCGTAATGAGGGGAACCGTGTTGCCCTCCTGGCCTTTATTTAAATTGGCCGAACCAGAGGCGGCGTTATAGATGAACGTGAGAAAACGCAGGTAAGACGAACCCGCAAACCGGTGATCCACGTTTATCATCACCTGCTTCATCGGTTCCGGCTGGTGCGGATCGTTCGAGGCGGCCTCGAGTTGCTGAGCTTCGTTCTCAGGTTTCCTCTCCCCCACAACCAAACTGCTCAAGGTCAATTCCTTGTTGGCTACATCGGGAACCTCGATCCATTGGTACGCGCTGCCGCGGGTGCCGCTCTTAACATCGACTGCTGCGACGCGCACCTGGTACAGACCCGCCTTCACCAGGGCGAAGTCGTTGTAAAAAATATTCTCAGGCGGTTTGTTATTTTGGTTGGTCGCGGATGCTCGGATGGTGAAGCGCTTGCTGAAGTTGTGAACAGATTTACCCTGATCATTCAGCACTAAACCGGCTACATCCAAAATTGCGGCTGAGCCGTCTTCCTGTTTCTCGAGCGCTAAGGAACTGGTTTTGACCTTGATGGTGGTGGTAAGCGTGCCACCATACTGCGCAGTGTCGAGATAGTTGAGCGCGATCGCCACGGGCATCGCCGTCGTCGGATACTGCGCTTGCAAGACCGCATTGATCTCTTCACTCGGCGTCTTGCGAACCGGTAACGCCTCGCCCTGTTTTTCCTTGTTCTTCGCCGTCTCTTCGGGCGGCTCGCCAAAGCCGCGACGAAAGCGCACAACCAGATCGGGGCGGCCGACAACGCTGACTTCGATGCGCCGGAACTTCGGGTTGCGCTGCTCTTCAGTTTCCGGACGCCAGGCCAGCAAGTAGTAGGTCGACGATTCTTTCAGCGCCGTGGCGATGGCACTCGGCATTGAGTTCGTATTGAAGAAAGCGCGGCCGCCGGTATCGCTCGCCAATGCATTCATTCCATCCTGAGTTGCCTTGAGTTCGCCGCCGTTAGTCCGCATCAACACTCCTGACGGGTCGGCCATGACCATTTGGGAAGCGTCCGGCAGCCCGGCGCCGAGCCCGCGGGCGTCCAGTGAATAAATCACCACGCCGGATTTCGCGGCCGCTTGAGTAATTCGTTGCAGCCGGTCGTAGTTTTCTGATCTTCTCTGATCGATCAAAAAACCGTCAGAAACAAAAAAGACGATCTTGCGGCCGGGCAGTGCCGAAGCGAGTTTGATGAAACCTCTCAGGGTGCTGAACGACCGAGTCACGAGCGAAGCGCCCTCTTCGACTAGCCGCGCCGCCTGCGCTTTAATCATTTCGGCGGCTTGCGGCCGCGGCATGTTTCCTTCATGTTTAATAAGTTCATCAATGAAGAAATTCAGTAGATCCTCATCCGGTCGCTCGATTGACATTGCCTGGTATTCAGTCATCGGCGGGTACTCACCGGTTTGCATAGTCGCGTTCAGCGCGCGCAAACGGTCGGCAGCCGCAGTCAGGACCGATTTGTTATCGGTGAGCTGTTGCAAAAAACCGAGTTGACCTGATGTCGAGGCAATCTCAGCCTGATCGTTTTGCTTCAGGTCATGCTCGATGAATCGCTTCAACATCTGGCGGGTGTAGGTCACGCTGCCCGCCGACAAATGCAGGTCATCGATGAAGAACAGGATAGTTCGTCCGCGATCGAGGGGCACGGGCGCCGTGCCGCCCTTCGCACTCGTTCCGCGGGCGGCTGTCAGTTGCGCCTCTTCGTTACGGCTGCCGGCTGCAATCCGGTCGAAAAATGAAATTTCGCGCGGCTTGCCCTCGACTTTAAGGACCAGTTGTTCTCGTTTCAGGCCGTCGACAAAGTTTCCCTGCTTGTCAAAGACCATGAAGTCGGTCTGGACCAAATCGGTGTTGACGCGCACTACATCATCGGGCTTTTGCTGCGCGCGCAATGGGTACGCCGCCGCACCGCAAATCGTGAAGAGGAGGATGATGTGCCGAAACGTACCCTTTGTTGGCATGGACGGCTACGCTTTCGAATTTTACGTCTGGGGAAACAGAAATGATCGATGAAGATGATATCATGAGGCGCTCTGAAAACATCACATTGCACTGCCGATCAGAGAACGATGGATGAACTTAAACAATTAATTCGGGAAGTGCCCGATTTTCCCAAGCCCGGCATCAATTTTTACGACATTACGACGTTGCTTAAACACCCGGTAGGGCTGCGCAAAACCGTCGACGCGCTGGCCGCTGAATATGAAGGCATGAAGATCGACGCCGTAATTGGCGTAGAAGCGCGCGGGTTTATTTTTGCGCCGGCGCTCGCCTATCATCTGCACGCCGGATTTGTTCCCGTGCGCAAACCGAAAAAGCTGCCGGCCGAGCGCGCATCGATCTCTTACGACCTGGAATATGGTCAGGACACGCTCGAGATCCATCGTGATGCGATCGGAAATGGTCATCGCGTGATTATCGCCGACGATCTGCTGGCCACCGGCGGCACCGCCCGCGCCGTCGTCGACCTGGTCGAAGGCCTGGGGGGAACCGTGGAAGGACTGGTTTTCGTGGTCGAATTGGAATTCTTGCCGGGACGAAAAAAGCTGGAAGGCTATGACGTGCGATCGCTGATTAAGTATCAATCGTGAAAGTTGATGCGTCGGTTCATTAAGTCCACTAAGTCCGTTAATTCTACTAAGTCCATTGATCAGTAAAAAAACCATGAGCAAAACCTACGAACGATTTAATCCGCCAAAGCGAATCCTGCTTGGTCCAGGACCAAGCCCGGTTGACGATCGAATATTGAGCGCGATGGCCGCGCCGCTTTTGGGACACCTCGATCCGGTTTTTCTAAAATGCATGGACGACGTGCAGTCGCTCCTGCGCTATGTTTTCGAAACTGAGAACCGCGTCACGATTCCCGTCTCGGCTACCGGCAGTGCGGGCATGGAAGCGGCGCTGGTTAACGTCATTGAGCCCGGCGATGAAGTTGTCGTCTGCATCAATGGTGTTTTCGGCGAGCGCATGCGCGACATCATCGAACGGGCCGGCGGCAAGCCAGTTACGGTCGCCGCGACCTGGGGCGAAGCCATTGACGTGAAGAAGATCGAGGCGGCTTTGAATTCCTGCCACCCTCGGGCATTGGCTTTAGTCCATGCCGAGACTTCAACCGGCGTGCTTCAGGACCTGACGGGGCTGGCGGAAATGGCGCACGCGCGTGAGGCGCTCCTGATTGTCGATGCCGTTACGTCGCTCGGCGGTCATCCCGTGGGCGTCGATCGAAACCAGATCGACATCTGCTATTCGGGGACGCAAAAGTGCCTCGGGGCCCCCCCGGGACTTGCGCCGATCACTTTCAACGAGCGGGCCCTCGAACGAATTCGCTCACGCCGAACCAAAGTCCAGAGCTGGTATCTCGATATCACCATGGTCGAAAAGTATTGGGGCGATGATCGGACTTACCACCACACGGCGCCGATTTCCATGAATTACGCTTTGCGCGAAGCGCTGCGCTTGGTTCATGAAGAGGGATTGGAAGCGCGTTGGGCGCGACATGAGTTGAACCATCGCGCCCTGGTTGCCGGCGTCGAGGCGATGGGCTTGAGCATGGCCGTGGCGCCTGAACAGAGATTGTGGAGTTTGAATGCCGTCAGTGTGCCTCAAGGTATCGATGATGCGCGGGTGCGTGCTCGCCTGCTCGGAGAGAATATCGAAATTGGCGGCGGCTTGGGTCCGATGAAAGGAAAGATCTGGCGCATCGGCCTGATGGGTTCGGGCAGCACGCAGGAAAATGTGGTGCTGGTGCTGGATGCGTTACAGCGAGCCCTAATTGCGGAAGGCCATTCGTGCGGGAAGGGAATTGAGGCTGCAGAACGCCTCTACGAAGAAGTCTATTCGGCAGCGACATCGTCAGTTTGATCAACGTCGTCTCAGACGTGGGACATCCCTTACGGAACGTTATCGCTTTAGCTTGAGATACCAGAATGCTCGGCTTTGCCTCAAGAGTCAGATCTAGCTCTATAGTCAGAGGTATTCCTATTCCGTTCGTGTTGCTTCGTGTGATTTCGTGGATCATCCTTGTTCCTCGAACGAACGGAAACGATCCACGAAATCACACGAACTGCACGAAACTCAATACGTAAAATTCAACTTGGGTTTTTTCCCCGAAGCTAAAAAGAAGATCGGCGCGTTTGTACTTCTTTTTATCAAACTTTACTGATTGCCCGCAGGTCATTCGTGTGATAAAGGAGGTGCGTGCCACTGACAGAAGGCGAAATGAAAGCTTTGCGGTTGCTGCTGCGAGAGGAGCTGCAGGCTGCGATTCGGCCTTTCCGAAGTGAAGTTGGTAAGCGCTTCGACGAGGTGGCCACACAAATCGATGGCCTTTATCAGCGCGACGACAAAAGAGAACAGGAGTATCTGTCTATCCGAGAGCAGATTCGTCGCCTGGAAACCGGGTTCGGTTAGCTGATATTTGTTTCGGTGTCTTGCTCTATCGGCTGAAAAATGACCTTACTTTCCTGCGGTTGTTCCCCCGCCAGCCGCGCGACGCGTGGCTTCAACCAAAGAACCGCCAGGGCCGCCGCGATTACGTTGCAGGCGACCGCAGCCCAAAAGACTGGAATCCACGAACCGGACCTGGCCATCAGCAAGGCGGCGCCGGGCCCGGCAAAAATCGAACCTACGCCCTTAGCTGTGTACTGAATTCCGTAGTTGGTCGTCGCATGCTTGCTACCGAAGATGTCGGCGATAGCCGCCGGAAACAGCGAATAGATATCACCCCAGGCAAAGAACATCATCGCGGAAATCGCGATGAACCAAAAAGGCCGCGTCACAACCAAAGTCAACGCGAAGATGGTAATCGCTTCGAGCACGAAAACGATCGCCATCGTGTCATAGCGTCCGATCCGATCCGACACCCATCCAAAGAACGGCCGCGCAGAGCCATTCAGCACCTGATTAAGCGAAAGCGTCAGCGTCAATACCGTGAAACCACCAAAGAGGGCGACCTTGTCATAACCATAACTGACCGCGATCGGTTTTAGTTGAGCCGATAACATCAGACCGCTGGCAGTCACCAGGGCCATCATCAAATAGAGCAAATAGAATGAGCCGCTGCGCAGCATCTCTGCCGGAGTGCAATCACACGACGAT
Source organism: Acidobacteriota bacterium (assembly GCA_046728235.1). Lineage (GTDB taxonomy): Bacteria > Acidobacteriota > Blastocatellia > Pyrinomonadales > Pyrinomonadaceae > UBA11740. The sequence goes on along the minus strand of JBKPEE010000013.1, from coordinate 3,352 downwards.
TGAAAGACCTTTTTTAACAGTGTTGCTTTGATTTTTTCCCAACCTGCGGGCGCCCAGCCCGCTGGTGGCATGCGCAGGAACTGCGCCGCTACCAACACGACTACCCCTTGAATTGCTCCGAATACGATGAAAGCAGTTCGATAGCCCTGGTGCTCGATCAGATAGGCAACCGGTCGCGCCGTCAGCGCCGTGCCGAAGCCGTACGACCCCGCGACCAGGCCAACGCACAGCCCGCGCCGATCGGGAAACCACTTCATAGCCACGCCAATGCACCCGCCGTAGACTGCCCCGGCGCCGATACCGGCCAGCGCGTAAACCATGTAAAGAGCGGGCAGCGAATTGACCAATCCGGCGCCCACCCAGCCCAGAGCTACGGGCAAGCTGGCAAAAGCGATGATGACCCTGGGTCCAAAGCGGTCAATCAAATACGAGTTGATGGGAAACAGCGCTGTCTGGGCGATGATGAAGAAGGTGAGCGTCCACTGCACGGCATCGAGACGCGCATTGAATGCCTTCGTAAGATCAGTTGTGAAGAGTGTCCAGGCGTACTGCAAGTTCGCGACGGCCAGCATTGCGAACATGCAGGGCAGCAGCATCAGCCAGCGCGGCGGTTTGGATTTTGGTTGTGTCTCGATCATCGATTTCGACGATCAGCAGCTGCTCACTCGGTTCGAAAGAGCGCGCGCAGCGCGCGACAGCATAAAGCCCGGGGCGTAAGAGGCTGTGTCAAAACTCAAAACATAGGCGGCTTGAGGGTTTTCGACGCGTAGCGTCGACATGAATTTAGCCCGGCGTTTCAACGCCGGGACACCCGGCCTGGTTTTGCCTTCGTCGCGTTAGCGACGGCTGAACAACGAATATTCAGGCGTCGCTAACGCGACGAGGAGCATTCTGCGAACAATTTCCGGGCTTTGAAAAGCCCGGCTAAGTTCAGACCGACGCTACGCGTCGTGACCCATTCTTCTGAGTCCTGTGACGAGTTTTGACAGGGACTCGTAAGCCGCGGGAATCAGATGTAAAACGATTGACCGAGCCCGCGCGCGACAGCGCTCATGATTAAGCAGCTTTTCGCAAAAGCCAACCATCTCGGCATCACGAATTTGAGCGTCTCATTGGTTTTTGCTATGCCAGGGTTTGTCGGTGTGACGCCCGTGACGCCTCCAGCAACTTCACGCAGGCATAGACCGATTTCGTATGCGGCAATTCAACCCCCAATTTGTCGCCGAGCTCAATCACGGCGCCGACAATTGCTTCCAACTCAGTCGGCTTACCTGCCTCGATATCCTGCAGCATTGAAGTCTTGTGGTGGCCGACCTTTTCCGCGCCGTCAAGCCGTTGCTCGATTGTTATACCGATATCGACGCCCAGTTTGCTCGCGACCGATTCCGTCTCTCGCATAATCGTGGCCGCCAGGGCGCGGGTCTCGGGGCATTGGACGATCTCGAGCAGCGTGGCGCCGCTCAGCGCGCTGATCGGATTGTAGGCAACGTTGCCCATCAACTTCACCCAGATGTCATGACGAATATTGGCGCGCACCGGACAACGCAGGCCCGCATTAATGAATGATTCGGCAATGCGGCGACATCTTTCGCTTTTCGATCCGTCCGGTTCTCCGATTGCGAACCGCGTCCCCTCAGTGTGAAGCACCACGCCAGGTTCGACGATCTCAGTTGAAGGATAGACGACGCAGCCGACGACTCGAGCCGGTTCGAGGTTATGACTGATTACCCCGCCGGGGTCGACGCTCTGCAGCTGCATTCCTTCCCATTCGCCACCATGACGGTAGAAATACCACCAGGGAAAACCATTCTGGGCGGTAAGGACCGCGGTGTTTGGAGCCAGCAGCGGTCGCAGGCTGGCGGCGATCGCCGGCACGCTATGGGTCTTGAGCGTCAAGATGACGACGTCGACTTCACCGGCCACTTTGGGATCGTTAGTGGCTTTCGCCTTGACTTGAAAATCGCCGATCTCGCCGCGGACACGCACGCCGTGCTCTTGCATGGCCCGCAGGTGCGGGCCCCGAGCTATCAGTGTCACGTCTTCACCCGCACGGGCCAGCATCGCGCCGAGAAATGCGCCGATTGCTCCCGCGCCTACAATCGCGAATCTCATTCGTTTCGTGTCAGAAGCCCGACCGTAAGGGAGGGCAAGTTGTTGCTAAGGAACCGCAGAATTACCGAAACGGTTCGTCACCCTGACCATTGATTACGTAGTCAATCGCCGCTCGCAGATCATCCTCCGTCCACAGATAGGGCGTGCTTCCATGGCGCGCCCATGGACGAATACCTTCATCCAGGAGACTCGCTTCGCGCAATTTCCGCGTGGCGTAACTCTTGAAACTATTCAGGACATGTTCCGGCTTACATGATGCCGTTACTACTGAATGAACATGATTTGAACGCGCGTTAACGGCATGAAGCGTGTACTTTCCTTCGTCGCATACCTCTCGAATCGCATCCTGCACGGAACTCCGTTGCTCGTGGTTTAGTAACAACGGGCGCGTGTCTCAACGCGATCGTCTCTTCGGCCAACAATCTTTTGTTGGGAGGCATCCCCGGCGTCCCATACCGGTTGTAGTTTCTGCGATCTACGGAGCCGCGATCTTCGCCATGCAACCAAGTGCCGTAAGTTCTGAAGGTTATGAGGAACCCAAGTGGCTCAGAGCGATCTTGAAAATCAATGTAATCTGTCTTACTCATGGAACGTGCTGGCTACTGTTGCCCTCCCTGACGGTCGGGCTTCTGACACTATGGATACGCCCTGCCGCTCATTGATTTTCAGCTGTGATCGTCGCCGCGACGTTACGTCTTTGAATCTTTCCGGTCGCGGTTCTGGGAATCGAGTCCATGATGTAAATCGTCGTCGGACATTTGAAGTCGGAAAGCGACGACCGGCAATGCGCAATCAAATCCTTTTCGGTGACGGTCTGTTTCAAAACCACCGCGGCAGCGACCCCTTCACCATAGACGCGATCCGGAATGCCAAAGCAGCACGCCTCTGCCACCGCGGGGTGTTGCAGCAACGCTTCATCAACTTCGCGCGGTGAAATCTTTTCGCCGCCGCGATTGATCAGCTCTTTAATGCGACCGACCAGCGTGAGGTAACCATCCGCATCCAGCGTGCCCTGATCACCTGTCCGAAACCAGGAGTTGGAAAACGAATCGGCATTTGCTTGCGGGTTTCCTTCATAACCGCTGAAGACGTTGGCACCCTTGATTGAAACTTCGCCGGTGACTCCCGTGGGCAGAAGATTTCCGGCCTCGTCGAGAATCGCGATCTCGACCGCAGTGCCCCGGCCCACCGAGCCCGGCTTGCGCGGGTGTGGAGGCAGAGGATTCGACGCCATCTGATG
>JBKPEE010000012.1:0-11808 GCA_046728235.1 Acidobacteriota bacterium | reverse complement strand
CCCCACGTGTTCCTGCCGGCGCAATTCGCCAATGAAGCCAACGTCGAGGCGCACGCAAAAACTACCGGCCCGGAGATCTGGTGGCAACTGTATTTTCAATCTATTCGACCGGATGCGTTCATCGCCGGCGTCGGCACCGGTGGAACGATCATGGGGGTGGGGAAATACCTGCGCGAGCGAAATCCGTTGATCAAGCTTCACCCCTTGCAGCCAACTGAATCGCCGACGCTGTCAACGGGTCACAAGGTGGGTCATCACCGGATTCAGGGCATCTCAGACGAATTTATTCCCTCAATCCTGCAGCTCGACCAACTTGACCCGGTAGTTAGCGTTAATGACGGTGATGCAATCATGATGGCCCAGAAGCTCGCGGGAAACCTGGGTCTTGGTGTCGGAATTTCGTCAGGGGCGAATTTCATCGGCGCCATAAAGGTGCAGGACGACCTGGGCGGCGACGCGATCGTCACCACCGTTTTCGCTGACGACAACAAGAAGTACCTGACCACCGATCTGCTGCGCCAGGAGCGGCCGCAATCCGACTATCTCACGCCCAAAATCGAGCTCCTCAGCTACGAAGCCATCAAGCGCGTTTGCTACACGTGTTTTGATGAAGACGATTGATCCCAGTTAGATTAATGGTTGTTTGCCTGGGCCGAACTTCCCGCGGTTCTCACGGCGGCTCTTGATTATCTCCTGCAACTGCGTCTTTTGTTCCGGCGTCAGCACTGCGAGCAACTTGGTCCGCACGCCTTGCCGGGATTGATTCAACTGCTGCCGTAACTCTTGGGCTCGGGCTGTTTCTTCCGGAGTCAAGCTGCCGGCCCGGCGTTTCTGGAGCAGCTGTCGCAATTCCTGTTTTTGCTGCTGCGTGCTCTGAAACTGCGTCTGCATAATTGAACGCACCTGCTGCCGTTGCTGATCGGTGAGATTCAGTTGGTGAAACGCGCGGGCCATGCCGCCCATTCGCGGGTGCCCCATCTTCATGCGACGCATCTGCGGCGCAGGCTGCCGCGGCGCGGCGCTGTTCGGCTGGGCCATCGCATTTCCAGCCAGCATGGTCAAGCCGATCGCTAAACTCGCCATTACAAGTTTAATGCGCATAAAGATTTCAATTACTCCTTCGGGGGATTGCGATGAAATCGCGGTACTCCAGGGATACTTCGGCGAGGACCGCGATATCTTAGACGCGCAGATATCTGGAGTGGTCTGAGAATTCGAACTGATTAGACTGGAGCGCAACCGTCTCGGTTGCGGTGCATGTGTTGGGCCTAATTGGTTGAGATTCGGCTGGTTGGGGGCTTTGCCTCAAGAGTCTATGCACTGAACGCTTAGACGTTAGACTGCTTGGTCGCCGTGTAGCGGCCAATTGAATTTAGCCCGGCCTTTCAAGGCCGGGACTAGTGACATCAGCGGATGCGCGTCGCTTTAGCGACGCCTGAATACGCGATTTTCATGCGTCGCTAATGCGACGCGGTTTTGATTGTCGGTTCCTAACCGGGCCTTGAAAAGGCCCGGCTAAATTCAGGTTGCCGCTACGCGGCTGCAAATCAACATTGGGTCGCGAAGGCTTTTGAGGCAAAGCTCTGGTTGGGCCACAACCGCAGCATGCCTGGCCGCCGCATGAAATTGTGAGGCGCTTTGACGGTCTCAGCGAAGACAGACGTAACCAGATCCGGCGACTGATATAAACCAACGCCAGCAAAAGCGCCGTTCCGGCTGCGATTGGTTGCCAGGAAAACATTTTGCTCCTCAACTGAAGCCGAGCAGCCGCCCGCCCTGAAACGTGACGAATGAAGCGATGTAGGCCAGCACCATCATGTAGCCGACCATAAACATCGGCCACCGCCACGTATTCGTCTCGCGCCGCACGACTGCAACTGTCGACATGCATTGGCACGCCAGCAGAAAAAAGATCATCAGCGACATTCCCATCAACGGCGTCCATATCGGCGACCCATCCGCGCGCCGGGCATTTCGCAGCGTCTCGACCAGCGATGAAGACCGTGTTTCAGAATCCTGGCCAACGTTATAAACGATGCTGAGCGTGGAAATGATTGTTTCGCGCGCAGCGAATGACGAGATCAGTCCGATCCCAATCTTCCAATCGAAACCGAGAGGCGCAATGACCGGCTCGATTATGCGACCGGCGCGACCGGCAAAACTGTTTTCAATTTGGGCCGACTTTTCATTCTGGGGAAACGAGGTGATTGCGGCAGTGCGCGGGAAGGCCATCAACGCCCATAGCAAGATCGAGATCGAAAGAATCACCGTGCCTGCACGCTTTAGAAAGATTGAACTGCGGGTCATCAACGCATGCCCGACGTTGCCAAAGTTCGGCATGCGGTAAGGAGGCAGCTCCATCACAAATGGCGGCGGCGGCGCGTTCAGGATTGTCCGCTTTAAGATAGAAGCCACGATGATCGCGACGAGGATCCCCAGAAGGTACATCACGAGAATAATCACAGCGCCGAGTGACACCACTCCCAGGACAGTCCTGCCGGAAAAGAAGGCCGCGATGATCAGAGTGTAGACCGGAAGCCGCGCAGAGCAACTCATGAAAGGTGCAATCATGATCGTGGCCACCCGATCTTTCGGGTTTTCAATCGTGCGGGTTGCCATGATTCCCGGCACAGCACAGGCAAAGCTGCTCAACAACGGCACAAACGCTTTGCCGTGTAACCCGACCGCGCGCATCAACCGGTCCATCAGGAAGGCGGCGCGCGCCATATAGCCGCTGTCCTCCAGCAACGAGATAAACAGAAACAGCAGCAGAATCTGCGGCAGAAAGGCGACTACGCCACCCACGCCGGCGATGATTCCGTCGGTCAATAAGTCGGTAAATATCCCCGCCGGCAAGTGTGTCCGAACAAGTTCGGCCAAACCGCTGAACACGTTGTCAATCAGACTCATCGGCAAACTGGCCCACGAGAAGATCGCCTGAAAGACGAGCAACATGACGAGCAGGAGTATGAGCGGGCCCAGAAATCTGTGCGTGACCAAGCGATCAATGCGCTCGCTGACGCCCGGCTTACCTGCATCCGTCGTTTCCACCGCGTCAGAGACGATCCGCTCGATGTGTGCATAGCGCTTAATCAGATTCGATGTTTGATCTCGGCTGGGAAAAGCTGTCGGGGGCGTGGCCTCAGCAACGCGCAAGTGGCCAGTATCTTTGGCAGGAAGATGCGAGGCAACTTTGAGTACTGCACCTGCCAGTTCTTTCAAACCGCGACCTCGCTTGGCGACCACGGGCACCACGGGAACGTTCAACGCCGCTGACAATTTGCCCACATCGATCTTGAGTTTGCTGCGTTCGGCCAGATCGAACATCGTCAGCGCGATCACTACGGCCTGACCTGTTTCGATCAACTGCATCGCCAGATATAGATTGCGCACCAGATTGGTAGAGTCGACCACTACGATAATCGCATCCGCTTGCGCCCGATCGAGCAGAATGTCGCTGGCAATCTTTTCATCCAGCGAAGTCGCATCCAGGCTGTAGAGTCCCGGCAAATCGATTAAACGCGCCGGTGGCAGGTCGGGTGAGATGCTCCAGTGACCTGACTTGCTCTCGACGGTTACACCGGGATAGTTTGCGACTTTTTGTCTGAGTCCGGTCAACGAATTAAAAAGGCTGGTCTTTCCGGCGTTAGGATTCCCCGCCACGACAATCGTCAGCGGTCGTACCGTCACGGCTCGTGAAAGCGAGGGCGGATCGATGACAGGAATGTTCAGCACTGCGCTCATCTGATGTCTGAAGCTTGAAGGTAATTACTCTTCGATACTGACGCGAATCGACCTCGCTTCAACGCGGCGCAAGGCGAGGTGATAATTGTGAATGCAAATCTGAATCGGATCGCCCAGCGGCGCCGCCTTAACGACCCGGACCGGCGCACCGGGGACGAGTCCCATTTCCATCAGCCGTAACCCGTGATGTGGTACTGGATCGACAGAGGTGATGCGCGCTGTGACCTGATGGGGAATTGAATCGAGTGTCATATTCGTTTCTGTGGTTCCGGTCGCTGGTTAAAATTGAAATTCACTTTCAAAATCACCCACGCGGGGAAGTGCAATCCTCAGACCGCGCGGGTTTAGGGAAAAACCGCCGTAAATTGCAGGTTTTGTCACGCAGCCGGCGGAATCGTGCTTGTCAGTTTGCGAAATTCCACCCAACCGCGGCGGCGATTTCCGCAATTTGATTGATAGCATAATAGTAAGGCGGCGTAGACGACGCGCAAAAAACGGCAACGGACGGTGAGGCGGTTAAGAGTTTTACTGGTTCCGTTGTCTTCCGGCTTCGCGGGTAAGTCGCAGAAATACTTCTTCCAGCGATTCGCGTAGAGGCGAAAGCTCCATTACCCGAAAGCCCCGTTCGACCAGTAGCGCATTGACACATGGAATCTGTTCGCCGGCAATCTTCAAATACAGCGAATCATCTCCATTGCGACTCACCGAAAGTTCCGGGTGCTGTGAAAGCAGCTCAAAGGCGTCCTTAACTCGATCGACTTTCAGTTTGAGCGACTGGCCCTGAGCTATCAGCTCTTCAACCGAACCCTGATAAACCAGACTGCCTTGTTCGATGATCGCGACACGATTGCAAATTTGCTCGACCTCGTGCAGCAGATGACTGGATAACATGATCGTGAGACCGAGCTCATCACGCAGCCGGCAAATCAGCTCTCTCACTTCGCATAGGCCCTGAGGATCAAGCCCGTCCGTCGGTTCGTCGAGGATGACAAATTCAGGATTAGGCAGCAGCGCCTGCGCGATTCCCAGACGTTGCCGCATTCCATGCGAATAAATGCGCACGGGATCTCGCGCCCGCTCGCGCAAGCCGACCAGCTCCAGCACCTGTTCCACGCGTTGCGGCGCGGCGCCCCCGGACATGGCCGCGAGCATCCGCAGATTTTGCCGCCCCGAAAAGTTTTCATAGAACGCCGGCGCTTCGATAATTGCGCCGACGCGTTTGAGCGCGCGCTGTGGGCGGCGAGACATGTCGTTTCCCAGGATCCGCACCGTTCCCGAACTGGGGCGCACCAGTCTCAACAACATGCGAATGGTCGTGGATTTTCCCGCTCCGTTCTGACCGAGAAAACCAAAAATATCTCCCCGCTTAACCGTCAGCGATAGACGGTCGACGATCACGCGCCGGCGATATTTCTTCGTTAATTGATCAGTTTCCAGGACTACCTGATTCATATGAAGGCTCTTTACTTGGTTGCCGGTTTTACAAGCTTACTTCAACCAACACCGGCCAATGATCCATTTTTCCGGCGCCGGCGCTGCGCAGTACTTCAGCCCGTCGCAAGACAACCGCTTCTGTCGGGCCGAAAATATAATCGATGCGGCGATCGTCAACCGCCGTGTATCCGGCGTTGCGACCCAGATCGCGAAAATACTTCAGCGCATAGCTGTACGCCTCGCTATCGTTCTTCACATTATCGGTATACAAGTGTGATTCGTTCTTCGCGTTCAACTCAAAATTGAAATCACCAGCGATGAAAACGATCGATCCGCGGGGGCGATTACGCGCCCAGTCAATTACCTCGCCGGTAAACACCCGCCGGCGAGCGGCTTTAAAAGCATCCGCGTGAGCACTGGCCAACACAATCTCCGGCGACTGGTCCGAAAGATGAAACGTGGCGGCGATACCGTATTTCCCATCAGCGGCGAAAGGTTGAAAGCTGGCATCGCGAACCTTGACCAGCACTGCTTCCACACGATCGCTGCTGCCCGCCGGGGCAATCGCTCCCCGATAGCGATCGTGCAGATTGCTCAGCAGGATCTTGAGTTGGTCGGCGCCGGTCAGCTCCTGCAACGCGACCGCGTCCGGATCGTTATTCAGTATCGTCTCCGCAACTGCTTTTAAATCCTTGGTATGCGCGCGGCTGTCATCCTCGAATGCGGCATAACCAATGTTCCAGGTGAGCAGACGCAGGCGCGGACCATCATGCGCGCCGGAGGCGAGAAGCGACCGTGTTCGCGATGGATCGAAATGAATCGCGCCGGCGATCATAAATAGGAAAAGCAGGGTTAACAGAGCTTTAGGCCACATCTCAACTGGTGATGTCCTTGCGATCAAAGATGGCCACGCCTAAAAGCAGAACGCCGAAAATATAGGCGCCGCAAATGCTGCCGTAGTGGCGAAAACTGTCCCAGGGAATCTCAGGCTTGAAGACGTCGCGCCAGAAATCCATATCAGTTGTGAAGAAGTAAGGCCGGAGGTGTTCAAAGAACTCGACCCGGCCGATGATCAGAAACGTCAGGTAGAGAGCGAGCGTGGCGATCGTCGCAGTCGAGGCGCTCTCAAACAGCACGGAAAAGAGCATAGCGATTGCGGCGATTACCAATAGTGCCCATGTACCGGATATGCTAGCAAAAGCAAAACGTTGAAGCGCCTGGTCGCGCAGCAACTTGCCGGGTTCATCAACCAGATTGAGCGCGCCGGGATAAAGCTGCAGATCGCCCCAGCCAACGAAGCACAGTCCCACCAGCAGATTCAGACCAATAAAGAACGCGACCAACAGATAGGTATAGAAAGCTACGACGAGAAACTTTGATAGGACCAGCGAAACCCGAGACACCGGTCGCACACAAATCATTCGTAGCGTGCCCGCCTGTCGCTCGCCGGCGATCTGCGCACCCGCAACCATCGCGACAAAAATGGGGATCAGTAAGCTGAACGAGAACATCACCGAATAGAGCGCAAAGGTAAGACCGTTGAAGTAACTTTTTGACTCGTAGGTATATTTGAATTGTGAGGTTACCTGTTCGCCAGCCTTCCGCTCGGCATACGAGTAGAACCCCCAAAGCATCAGCGCGACAAAGATTGCGAGTGAGCAGAACGAGAGTAAGAAACTCCTCGACCGGATCAACTTCAGAGACTCAAGTTTTAGTTGCGTAAACATTTTCTTACTTCAGATAAAGACGCGAAGGGCACACGTCATCTGGAAAGACGGCGTCGAGTGAGCCGACGATAACTCGGGAAGTCAGTTGCCGGCACGAGGGGCGCCCACAAAGCTGTGTGTGGCGATCCACAAACCTTGACAAGCAGGGACGAACCCAATAACTCCGCCGGGAGAGCAGAGCGTCGAGTCGGTTGGGAAGAGCATCCGGGTTCCCCACCGAACCAGAGTCCCCCGGGTCTCAGCGCTCATTACACTCAGACGATGAAAAAGGGCTTCCGGGTGGCCTCACTACCTTGGGTGTTGTCGGAACCGGAGTTAAACTAAGGTCGAAGACGCCGAACAAATGACAAGGGATTGATATGGATGGTTAGGCAACAATCGTCCTCATTGTCCCCCGTCATCGATCATCCTAGTTGGAGGGAGCCGCTTGACCATGACGCGGATGATCTCGACCGCGATCCCTCATTACTATTAAAAAGGATTCAAGGAATGTCCAGGCATACATTGTGTCGGTCAGCCCTGAAGTTCGTTGTCGTCGTTAGCATGCTCATCACTGGCACTGCGGCAGCGATGACTTGTCCATTCAACATTCCGGTGGTCACTCTGGCGCCGCAGCAGGTGGCCGGCTTCAGTTGGGGAAGCGTGATCCGGCCGATGGGCGACGCATGCATCGAGGCGCTGGAAGTCGATCCGACGAACGACAAGGCGTTGTATGTCGGTAGCGCCACCGCCCTCTATCAGACCAAAGATGGTGGTGCGACCTGGACCAAGCCGCTTAACGGGCACTTCTCGGTCATCCTCGTCGTCCCGAGCCGGCCGCAACTCATCTATGCGGCGACGGGCGCGCAGCTCTATCTATCGCGTGACAGTGGCGGCACTTGGACACTGATCCACACCTTCCCCAAGCCGGTGCGCTCGCTGCTCGTCAACGGCGCCACGCTCTTCGCCGGCCTCGGATGGGACAATCACATCAATCCGAGCGGCGTCTTTGTCTCCAACCTCGGCGCGGGCCTGATGACCTTCCACGCGTTCGGACCGGGTCAAACGGGGCTGATCGTCTGGACGCTGTCGCGCGATCCCCTCAGCGGCATGATCTACGCTGGGACCGAGATCTTCGATCATCCGCAGCCGTACCATCCGCCGTTCTTCCGCTCGCCGAATAACGGCGTGAACTGGTTCAACGTCGCCGGTACGCTGCCATCGCACGTCATCGATTCCGATGTCCGTCCTGGCAATGGCTACCTCTACGCGCTCACCGAGGGGTATGCGGTGTTCGGATCGACAAACCAGGGAGGGAACTGGATCCCGCCCGCGCAGTCGCTCGGCCTCGGCGGCACACTGCTGATGGATCCAAAGACGCCGACGCGGCTCTTCGTCGGCCGGCAGAAGACCGGAACGCTCACCGGCGGCATCTTCAGATCCACCGACTCCGGCAAGACATATCAGTCGATCGGCCTGCAGGGCGTTACTGTCAGCGACGTCGCCGTGAACGGCGCGGTGAAGCGGATCTACGCCGCGACGTACGCCTCGGGCATCTACACCTCGCCAATCCCATGAGGACGTGAGCATGACAGTTCCGGCTGTATGCCTGTTTCTCTATGACAGCGACCGGGCCGCCTCCGCCGGGCATCTGCATCAGGTGCAGGCGGCCCGCAGGTTCCGATGGTGTTTCGCGAGAATTATTCACTCGTTGATTTTATGGATCGCATCCTCTTAAGCCTCTAGACACATTTTCCGTTCACTCACCGGAAGCCATTCCGAAGCCGCGCGAATGCTGCGAACGCCCGCAACTCAGTTTCCAAGCGAACTCAACGTAGTTAAAAGCGTGCGAGCATGTCAGTCACGATTTCGCTTCAAACTACACCCAGGTAAAACTTCATCAGGTCATTAAAGTTATGATATTGATTTCTCATTTTGAGGAATGAACCTGTGCCGGCAAGGGAACCACTCTGGAAGGTTGATGATCAGGCAGCAAGGCTGGCTGAGCTGGTAAGCCACGACGGTGATCTGAAGGAAGCACCGCTCCGTCGCGACGTCCGCTCACTCGGCCGGCTGCTCGGTGAGGTGCTGAAAGAACAAGTCGGAATCGACTTCTTCAATGCAGTTGAAGAGCTGAGGTTGTTGTTAATCGAACACCGCGAGGCAAGCGCACGGCCCGAGACTGCGAACAAAGGGGTCGATGAAAACCCCTTGATGGATCGCGCGCAGCGGATTGTCAGCGGCCTCAATATCGGTGAGGCCCATCGGATGGCCAAAGCTTTCGCCATCTACTTCGAGTTGACCAACCTCGCCGAGACAAATCATCGCAAACGACGGCGCCGCGCGGCGCAGGTTTCCCGCGAGCGACAGGCTCAGCCGGGCACCTTCCTTGGTACCCTGCGCCGAATGCAAGCTGCAGGTATCACCGAGCGGCAGATTTTGCGATGGTTGCGAAGAGTGGAAGTTACAGTAGTCTTCACGGCCCATCCCACGGAGGTCGCCCGGCGGACTGTGCTCTTCAAGAGGCAACGCATTGCTGAGGAACTGGAGCATCTCGATCGGCTGCCGCTCCCGGTGAAGGACGCCGAGAAACGAGAGCGGGCCATCGCCGCGGAAATTGCGGCGCTCTGGCAGACTGATGAGGTGCGGCGCCGGCGCCCAACCGTGCGCGACGAGATCAAGATGGGGCTCGACTACTATCCCGGCGTCTTGTTTGAAACCCTGCCCAACGTCTACGAAGAATTGGCTGACGACTTTCGCGCAGCTTATGGAAGCGACCTGTGGGCACACGAGCTACCGCTTCTTTTTCGCTTCGGTTCCTGGATAGGTGGAGACCGCGATGGCAATCCAAACGTCACGCCGCAGTGCACTCGGGACGCTTTAGATATGGCCCGGCGAACCATCTTCGATTACTACCTTCAGAAGATCGACGACTTAATTTGGCGGCTCAGTCCTTCGGTGCTTCAGGCCGGGACTTCTGAGGCCTTGCGGCGATCGCTGGACGATTACGCCGCCAAGGTTTCACCGGGCCTTACTCCGAAGAGGCACTCATCTCAAGAGGTCTATCGACAATACCTCGACTATGTGCTGGCGCGGCTATCCGGTGCCCAGTCCGGGACGCCGAACAGCATTGCGTACCTGACGGCCGTTGAGTTTGCCGCCGATTTACGGATCGTGCGCGAAAGCCTCGCGGAAAACGGCGGCGAGCGTCTGGCCCGTTCGCTGGTTGATCCCCTGCTGCGACAGGTTGAGACCTTCGGCTTCCATCTGCATACGCTCGATATCCGGCAACACTCGCGCATTCATCGGCTTGCTTGTGAGGAGATTTCTCGAATTGCGGCGCCGCCGGAGACCGGCTCAGGTGATGGGCAAACGTTCAGCCTGCCCGCTCCTCTTTCATTCGAAACCGTGAGCTTGCTCAATTCTCTGCGCATGGTGGGCCAGCTTAAGCGCTCCTTTCCACCCCAGGCGATTCGGAGTTACGTGATTAGCGAGGCCCGCTCTGAGGGCGACGTTCGCTCCCTGATTTGGCTTGCCGGGCTGACTGGTGTGAGCGTGGCGTCCGCGGACGATCGAGCCGATCCCGGTTTAATGCCGGTGCCCTTGTTTGAATCGATCGAGGACCTGCGGAACTGCGCGGCGATCTGTCGGACTCTCTGGACAAGTACGGATTATGCGCCGCTGCTTGACTCTTGGGGGCGGCGACAAGAGGTGATGCTTGGCTATTCAGATTCAAACAAGGACGGCGGTATGTTGACCAGCACCTGGGAGATTTTCAAGGCTCATCGGGCCTTGCAACTGGTGGCTGAGGAATGTGGCGTGAGGTTAACGCTCTTTCACGGACGCGGCGGCACTGTCGGACGCGGGGGCGGCCCAACACATCATGCAATAGTTTCTCAACCAGCCGTGGCCTTCAGCGGCCAGCTCAAGATTACCGAGCAGGGCGAGGTGATGAACTGGAAGTATTCCGATGCGATCCTGGCTGAGCGTAGTCTGGAGTTGATGGTCGCTGCCAGCCTGGAGGTTCTTTGGCGTGCGAGCGAGTCACCTTACAAGCAGGAGGCTGAATGGGAAGCCATCATGGAAGCTCTTTCCCGGGATGCTTTTGGATTCTATCGAGAGATGATAGCCGACAATCCCGAGGTGTTGTCTTATTTTGAGGAGGCGACACCTTTCAGAGAGCTGGAGCTGGCCAGAATCGGCTCGCGTCCGGCGCGCCGCGGTCAGCAGCAAGGACTTGCTGATCTGCGCGCCATTCCCTGGGTGTTCGGCTGGATGCAAAGCCGGCACGTTTTGCCGGCCTGGTTCGGGGTCGGTTTTGCGCTGGATCGGTTCGCGCGCCGCGGCCCGGAGCAAGAACGCTTAATGCGAACGATGGTGGAGTTTCCGCTCTTCGATGACTTGATCCGAAACGTTGAGATGGGACTGGCAAAAGCCGATCTCTCGATTGCCCGATTATATGCCGGCCTCGTCGTCGATGAGGCGCTGCGCGAGCGGGTGTTCGGCATGATCCTTGAGGAGTTCGAAAGAACAAAGCGCATGGTCTTGAGTCTGACGGGGCAGACCAGGCTGCTCGAGCGAAATCCGGTGTTGGCGCGGTCAATCCGCTTGCGCAATCCATATGTCGATCCGCTCAGTCTGATTCAGGTGGCCCTGCTCCGCCGCAAGCGAGCACATGAAGATAAAGAAGACCCGAATCTGAATTACGCGCTGGCCGCAACCATCAATGGCATCGCCGCGGGATTACGAAACAGTGGCTGAGACCGGTAGTGATAAATTATCGAGCTGCGCAGCAGCGGCCAGAGTTAAGCCCAAGGCGAAGCTTTACGAGCCCTGGGTTACGTGCCTCATCAATATCCGTGGACGTAACCATCCAATGAGCTGCGGAGCAGCGGATGTAGTTAAGCCCAAGGCGAGGCTTTGC